>CAZQTF010000092.1:0-14242 GCA_964596135.1 uncultured Saprospiraceae bacterium
TTTTTTATTTTTAAAAAAAAGAGGAGCAGTTCATTTTTTTTCTTTGTCTTAGAAAGAAAATCAATCGTGTGACAGAGCGCCATAGTGTTCGTCATGAGTGTATTTAGGGTTGAATTTCCCAGATTTTCGGGTACTCTCAAGAGAAAAAATTTAGTGTTGTTCATAGTGTTTGTTTTCCCCTGTCTTGGTTTTTTGCCTCGACAGGGCTTTTCATTTTTAAACCTCACCTTTTTATTTTTCCTTTGCAATATAAAAAATGAAAATATGTTACTGAATATAGAAAATCTTAGGCAAGAATACCGGTTGGCAGCGCTTGACATGGAGCATGTGGATGCAAATCCGATTGTACAATTCGGCAAATGGTTTGAAGAAACGCTGAAAGCCAATCTCCCCGAACCCAATGCCATGACGCTGGCAACGTCCACCTTCGATGGAAAACCTTCCGCCCGCATTGTGTTGCTCAAGGGTTTTGACGAGCAAGGATTCTCGTTTTTTACGAACTACCAAAGCCGCAAAGGGAAGGAATTTGAGCAAAATCCTTTTGCTGCACTGGTATTTTGGTGGATCGAACTCGAACGCCAGGTGCGCATCGAAGGCAGCATCCAAAAATTGACGCCGGCACAATCAACTGACTATTTCCAGAGTCGTCCGCGAGGAAGCCAGATTGGAGCATGGGCGTCGCCGCAAAGCGCCGTGATCAGCAGTCGCGACGAACTGGAGAAACAAGTAAAAATACTGGAGCAACAATACGCCCATACAGAGGTGCTACCCCGCCCGGAACACTGGGGAGGATACCTGGTGCAGCCGGTGCTGCTCGAGTTCTGGCAGGGTCGCCCGAATCGCTTGCACGATCGCATTCAGTACCGCCTGCAGGATGATAAAACCTGGAAAATTGAAAGGCTGGCGCCCTAAAGCGCAAAGTTTCAGACTTAAAGTTTTGAACAGTTTATGTTTATATATAATTTTTAACCTTCAAGTCTGAAACCCAGAATAAATGCTAACAATAGCGGTCGAAAGCCATCTGCAAGTTGGCAGCAATGATCTCCGCTGAGCGACCTTCGATATGATGACGCTCCAGGAAATGCACCAGTTTGCCGTCTTTAAATAAAGCGATCGATGGCGATGACGGCGGATAAGGCAGCATATACTCGCGGGCCTTGGCAGTCGCCTCGTGGTCAACCCCGGCGAATACAGTGACCAGTTTATCCGGTTTTTTTTCATTCTGAATCGCCAACTTTGCCCCGGGGCGTGCATTGGCAGCGGCGCAGCCACAAACCGAGTTTACCACTACCAATACCGTACCTTCTTGTTTATCAAGCACTTCTGAAACCGCTGTCGGCGTAGTTAAGCTCTCGAAACCATAAGCGGTCAATTCTTTCGCCATTGGCATTGTCAATTCTACTGGATACATAATGTTTACTTAATTTTATCTGTGAAAATAGCTTATTTAGACTAATGTTATACATTTTTGGTGAACTAAAGGTTCAAACTCTCCAAAGAGTTGACATTTATCACCAATTTTTTTATTGACATGCATTAAAAAATATTTTACCTTTGCAGCACAAATGGAGATGATTTATTTTCCTCCTTACCAAAGTAAATTTTCTTTTTATTCTCTGACTTTTAGAAGGCGTTTTCTACCACCAATTTTTCACTATCAAATAGACTGGTTTCAGCAACAGCTCTACAACGCCGTGTGCGGCGTTGTAGAGCTGTTGCCAGAAAACACAGATTTTTTTTTCACAATCTCTTAATAATCCCTATTATTATGAAAAAATGGTTACTTTTCGTCTCAGTTGCGTTTGCTATTTATGCCTGCACCCATGAACAAGTGGTAAATCCATTAGATCTCCAGTTAGAAAAAGCTTTGGTGCGCTTGTCGCCAAACCAGGACATCAGCTACTTCAGGCTACCGGAAAGCGATGATTACGCTTCTTTGCCGAATCAAGATCCTAAAAATCCGGTTACCGCTACTAAAGTGGAGTTGGGCAAAATGCTATTTTTTGAAACAGGTTTGGGATTAGAGAACAAACACGTCAGTTCGAAACAAACCTTTTCCTGCGCCAGTTGTCACATCCCCGAAAAGGCATTTACCGCCGGGCGTTTTCAGGGCATTGCCGATGGGGCGATTGGTTTTGGCGTCAGCGGAGAAGGGCGCATCAAAAGCTCATGGTTTGCAGGTGATGAAGTAGATGCACAAGGAGCAAGACCACTTCCAGTGATCAACACGACCTTTGTGACCAACGCTTTGTGGACAGGTACATTTGGATCTTTCGGCGTAAATGAGGGTACCGAGTCAGTTTGGCATCAGGACTCTTTGGTTGAAATTAATTTCAAAGGATTACAAGGTTTGGAAGCCAACAACGAGCGGGCATTAATTGTGCATCGGCTGGTGGTCAACAAAGCGGTGACCGACTCGTTGGGCTACACGAAAATGTTTGACGAAGCTTTCCCCGATATTCCCATTAGCGAGCGTTACACCCGTCAGACGGCGGCTTATGCCATTGCCGCTTACTTCCGTACGATTCTCACCAACCGTGCGCCTTTCCAACGCTGGCTGAAAGGTGAAACAGAAGCCATGACGCCTCAGCAGAAAGAAGGAGCGCTGGTATTCTTTGGCAAAGCAGGATGAGCAAATTGCCACAGCAGCCCTTCGTTAAATTCTTTCCCGCACCGTTTTTATGCACTGGGCGTCAATAATTTATACCAAAGTGGTTACACAGTTTTTAAAACAGGGCCCAATGACAACAGGAATCTTGGGCGCGGCGGCTTCACTAAAAGACAGGAAGACATGCACAAATTTAAGGTGCCCCAGCTATACAATATGAAAGACATTGGTTTTTACTTCCACGGTTCCAGCAAACGATCCCTGCGGGAGGTGGTAGAATATTTTAACGACGGCATTCCGGAAAACCCGAATGTGCCTAAGAGTCAAATCACCTCTTTGTTCCATCCTCTGAATCTGACCGAAAAAGAAATTGACGATCTGGTAGAATTCCTTGAAGATGGCTTGTACGATCCTGACTTGAAGCGCTATAAGCCCCAACAAGTGCTTTCGGGGAAATGTTTCCCAAACAATGACCTCGCTTCTCAAATTGATCTAGGTTGCAAATAAAGGCATCAAGACGTGTCGGTTTTTTCTAATCTGACACGTCTTACCCCTTGCCAACAAGTGATATTTTACAAATTTTGATTGTACGTATTTAACAAGAAGTCGTACCTTAATTATCCAAAATGGTAATCAGGTATGAAACGTTGGCTTATTCTTGCTACAGCTTTTTGCTTAATTGCTCATCGTCAAACTTTTGCACAGCTTCCTGAAGGTTTTACGCAGGAACAATTGGTCACAGGGCTTGATCCTACTGCTATGACTATTGCCCCCGACGGACGGATTTTGATCGCCGAAAAAAACGGGAAAGTCCGAATTGTCAGGGATGGCAAACTCCTGCCCGACCCTTTCCTCACCATCCAGGTGGATAACTTCAACGAACGCGGCTTGGGCGGCATCGCACTCGACCCCGATTTTGATCGCAATGGTTACGTTTACATCTACTACACCGTGCCCGGCAAAAATTTAAATCGCGTGAGTCGGGTGACTGCCAATGGCGACTATGCTATTCCGGGCAGCGAAGTGATTTTATTCGACATGGACCCCCTCGCCGGCACCATTCACAACGGCGGCGCTATGCTCTTCGGCACGGATAAGAAGCTCTACATTTCGGTTGGCGATGGCTCGGATGGCAATACTTCCCAAAGGTTGAATTCACTTCTCGGCAAAATCCTGAGAATCAACCCAGATGGCAGTATCCCTGAAGATAATCCGTTTTACACCCAAGCCACCGGGAAGTATCGCGCAATCTGGGCACGAGGGTTTCGCAATTCCTACACTTTTGCCATTCAACCCGGCACGGGCAGAATTTTTGCCAACGACGTGGGTGGCGAAAATTTTGAGGAAATCAATGAAATTATAAAAGGAGGTAATTATGGCTGGAACATCATTGAAGGGCACTGCCAGGGTCAAACCCCACCTGAAGCCTACCGCGAGCCTGTCTATGCTTATAGCCACGCCGAAGGCTGCTGCATCATTGGAGCAGCTTTTTATAATCCACAGGTTGCTACTTTCCCACCGGCATATCATGGAAAATACTTTTTCGCTGATTATTGCAATGGCTGGATGCGCGTTTTGAATCCCCATAACGGGCAGATAGAATCCACTTTTATTACCAATCTCGATCAATTGGTGAGCATCGTAGTGGCTCCAAACGGCGATTTGTACTACCTCGCGCGGGCAGGCATCGGAGGGGGATCGGTGCAAGACAACACCAGCACCAACAATGGTTCGCTATGGCGGGTCGCTTATACCGGCAGCGGCGCGCCGTTTATTTCGGTACAACCGGAATCTGTCACTGTGCCGCTGGGCGAAGACGCTCACTTTTCAGTACTGGCGCAGGGCAAAGCCCCTTTGAGCTTCCGATGGCAAAAGAACGGCGTGGAAATTCCCAACGCCACAAATCCTGAGCTCGTCTATCCGAACGTACAACTCAGCGACGACGGAAGTGTATTCAATTGCCTGATTTTCAACAACGAAGGCGAAGTAAGTAGTCGCTCGGTCGTCTTGGCGGTAACCCCCAACACCCGCCCGGTGCCAGATTTTTTGCGCCCGACGGAGGGCGCAACGTATGCAGCAGGCGACACCATTTTCTTTGAAGGTTTTGCCAAGGACGCCGAAGATGGCATTTTAAGTGAAGAACAACTCACCTGGCATATTGATTTTCACCACGACGAGCACAAACATCCGGCATTGGATTTCACCACCGGCATTGCTTCGGGCTTCTTCATCGTGCCACGAGTCGGTGAAATTGACGACAATGTCTTTTTCCGTATTTACCTCACCGCAACCGACGAAGGCGGGCTAAGCCGTACCATCCAACGCGATGTGCAACCGCGCAAAACCCCTTTCATTGTCAAAACAGAACCGCCTGGTTTACAAATGAATATTGACGGCAAAACCGTGACCACGCCCTACACGGTGACCAGCGTGCAGGGCCTCCGCCGGACGATCGCAGCGCTGCTGACGCAGCTCCTGAACGGACAACTTTTTTCCTTTCATTCCTGGGGCAACGGCGCCACTGGTGAGTTGTATACCTTTCTTGCCGGTGAGCAGACAGACATCATCGCGCGATATGATGCCATCATACTTACCATCGGCGATGGCACAGGACTGACGGGGAATTATTATCATTTTGCCAATGGCGCTACGCCCGAAAGTGCTTTTGAAGCCGAGCCGATTTTCAAAAGGCTCGACCCGCTGATCAATTTTGACTGGGGAAGGGAATCACCAGAACCGAATAAAGTGAACGATGAATTGTTTGCCGTGCGCTGGACGGGCAAGGTAATGCCTAAAATAAGCGGCAAACACACTTTTCATGTTTTTTCCGACGACGGGGTACGCCTTTGGGTAAATGATCAATTAATAATTGACCATTGGGTATTGCAACCAATCACCGAAAGTTCCGGATCTATTGATCTGGAAGCCGGCAGAAAATATGATGTCAAGTTGGAATATTTTGATAATCTTTATGATGCTGCCTGTCAACTGCACTGGAGTACCGATCGCCTGCCGATGGAAGTTGTCCCAACTTCGCAGTTGTTTCCGGGTCGGGAAGTGAAAATACCGGCGGGAGAAGATTATGCTATTCGGGTATCACCGAACCCCGCAAATAATGTCCTGAATCTGGAAATTGATTCCAAAATCCTCGACCGGATTACGTGGCGTATCTACGACGCGCAGGGACGCGAGGTAACGCGTGGCGCTGGCGACATTTTCAAAAGTACCAACCTGTTCGAAATTGATATTTCAAAACTGGCTTCCGGTGCCTACTTTGTGACCATAACCGGCAGAAGCCGTATCAATGGGCATGAACAATTTGTAAAACACTGACTATGATACAACAAATTAAAAATCATAATTCAGCCTGGCTTTATTATATATTTATAAAAAAACGTCACTTTTTATTTAAAATTATATAGATTATATAAAGTAATCAGGAAACCGCAAGCCGATGAAACGATACCTTATTCTCTGTTTTTGTTTATACTGTCAGGTTGCCCTTTTTGCGCAAAGCAGATTCGACGGTTTATGGGAAGGAGAACTGACCTACGGAGGCTTACATTCCGAGCAGAGTTATCTTTTTCAGATGTGGCTCCAATCCGACGGCGGAAACATTTGGGGGCGCTCGTATGTGCATCTGAAGCCCAACCAGGTAGTCGAAATGGAAATCAAGGGTCGGCTCTATGGCGATCTTTCTATCTATCTGACTGACGTTCACTTTGTTCCAATAGCGGGATCCAATGTGACGCCACCGTTTTATCGCAAGTATCAATTGGCATTCAAATACAGCATCTGGGAGACTGCCCTGGAAGGTTATTGGCAGGAGATCATTGATTCGCCAATGGACGAACGCCGGGATCGGGGGCGTATCAAAATCCAGAAAGTGAAAATGCTGAAGCCTTAGCCAGCAATTTCCCAACCGTATTTTTGCCAGTCTTCTTCGAAGTCAATATCAGAAAGTTTGGGCAGCAGATAATACCTCTCGCCTAAGTCTTTGATTTTGTGCAAAGTATCCGAAAGTACTTCCGCTGTGCTCCAGGCTATTTTGGTAAAAATTTCCGGGGTGTGCCGGCGCATACCGAGTAGATAATAACCGCCATCGGTAGCCGGGCCGATAACAAAAGGATAGTCTTCCAATTTGGCAAAAGCCGTTTCCACGATCTCCGGCACGAGCGATGCGCAATCGCTGCCAATAATGACTGCCTTGTCGTCAGGATTGATTAATCCCAAGAGGAAAGCGTTGCTCATGCGTTCGCCGAGATCGGCGCCGTGCTGTACCATTTTCTGAAAATCCTGGGACGACCATTCGTCTTTTTCCTCAATAAAATCGCTGTAAAATAGAATTCGACGGGCATCCACCCGCAGAGCGACTTCGCGCGTATGGCGCAGCAATTCCTGGTAAATCTGGAAAGCCTGTTCCTCGCCGGCGGTCTGGGCGATGCGGGTTTTCACTTTCCCTTTCTCTGAGTTTTTGATGAAAATAAGTAGCGTATGCAAAACAAAGGTATTTTGATAAAGTAAAAGTGTTCAAGCATAAAAACATACACCTGAACACTTCGGTTTTAACTACCTTTCCAAATAAGACTTAACTCTTTTTCTTGTTTTTATTTTCTTCTCCTTTCTTATTCCGCTGGATGCGATCGCCCTGCTCCAGTTTTCGGGAAATGGCAGTGTAAGGTCCGATAACAATTTCTTGTCCTTCCTTTAGTCCCGACGTTACCTGAATGTAGGTATCATCCTGAATACCGGTTTTTACCTCCACCATTTTTACCGTATCGGCGGAAACAACGAACACCACTTCCATAAGGTCACCATCGCTGGGTTCAGTGGTTGAGGAAGTAGTGACGGCTTCCGCTTCTTCGCTTTCGTCTTCTTTGCCAGCGGCAGCTTTTTTGCGCTTGGCTTCATCACGCTCGCGTGTGGTTACCGCCTGAATGGGTACGCTCAGGGCATCCTTTACGGTTTCGGTGTTGATTTCTACAGAAGCCGACATCCCCGGCAAAAACGGATGAAGCTTATTCGAGCTGATCAAATCCTTATACGATTCCGGTTCAATGCTAACGCGCACTTCAAAATTGGTTACCTGATCGCTGGTAAGCGAAGCCGTCGTTCCGACGCTGGTCGCCGAACGTGCAATTTGGGTCACCCTACCTTTAAAAGTTCTGCCGATGTAGGCATCCACCTCAATCTCCACTTCGTCGCCGATGGATACACGCGGCACGTCGTTTTCGCTCACATCCACCCGTACTTCCATTGCATTAAGGTTGGCAATGCGCATCATTTCGGTGCCCGCCATCTGGATTGTACCCACCACGCGTTCACCTTGTTCTACACTTAGCTTAGAGATAATCCCGCCGGTAGGCGCATAAATTGTAGTACGGCGCAGACTGGTGCGCAATTCCTTGAGCGAGGCTTCAGCGCTTTGCACTTGAAATTCAGCAGCTTTTGCGCTCTCCTGTGCCGCTTTAATGCTGGCTTCCGCCGAACGAAGATTGGCTTCCAGCGCTTGAAGATTAGACAAAGACTGATCGTAATCTGCCTGAGCAATCACGCCTTCCTTGCGCAACTTTTCATTGCGTTGATGGATTTCACGAGCGTTTTTGAGTTGAGCCAGCGTGTTTTCGCGCTGCGCCCGCAGTTGCTCGATCTGCGAGCGGGAATTTGCCAACTGTGCCTTTGAGCTATTCACACTGGCTACACCGCGTTCTACCTGCGATTGCACCGCCTCAGGATCTATCTTTGCCAGCACCTGCCCGGTCACCACCGAATCGCCTTCCTGCACATACAATTCAACTACCTCACCGGATACATCCGAACTGATCTTAATTTCCGTTTGCGGAAAAACCTTACCGCTGGCTGCCACTTTTTCTGTAATGGAGCGACGCGTTACTTTTTCTGTATCTACCTGCTCTCCTTTGGGTTTGGATTGCTGCCTGATCACTGCTACTGCCACCAATACTGCAATCAAGCCTACCAAACCTATAACCAGCCAATTCGTGCGCTTTCGTTTTGCCATTGTTTTGTTAAATTTGAAATTTTTCTCAATTGAAGGAGTAAGTTTTATCATTTGTTAATGCCCGTTTCTTGCTTTTTTTTGACCCCAAAAATTTGACAAGCAACGAACGAATAACCATATTTTAATCAATTTTTATCTCTTTGCCAAGGTAAAACTCAACGACTTTTACATTAAAAATGTATTGATACTTTGCCCGGATCAAGCTGATTTGAGCCTGATCGAGATTGTTGCGAGCCGTCGTAAAATCAAAGGTATTAATCGCACCCAATTCAAAGCGCTTCTGCGCATTGTCAAAAGCAATTTGCGAAGCTTCCACCGAACGCTGCGCCGCGTCATACGAACGCTTGGCGGCGCGCGCATTGGCAATCGCCTGCTGAATGCTGGTCTTCAATTGTTGGCGCGTTTGCTGATTTTGCACTTCCGAGGTCAACACGTTTACCCGCGCTCTTTGTACGCCGATGCGGTTTTGCAGATTGTTAAAAATCGGGATGCGCAGGCTGGCGCCAAAGCTCTGACCAAAATTGTTATTCAACTGATCGAAATAAGGACTTTTTTCAAAAATAGGCACCTGCACATCCTGCGCGATGGTCACAGGTGTATCGTCCACAAATACTTGCTGCGTTTGGCGCACGACTCTGAAGTCGCCGGTTGGCTCCTGCCCTTCCGTCGAATATCGGGAATCCAGATTACCAAAGAGATTCAACGTAGGGAACAATGCGCCTTTAGCTAAGTCAACGCCCACCTGAGCGCCTTCTAAACGCAGATCGCTGGCTCTGATCTGAGGTTGCGTACCCAAAGCCGCCGTATAGACTTCATTCAAAGAAAAAGCGTCGGGATCCACATCCGCCGGGATATTCATTTCCGGGCGCTGAATGCGGATGTCCATATTCGGATCAAGATTCATCAACTGTTTCAGGTTGAGATAGCCAATGGCAATCGTATTTTGAGCTTCAATGATGGTCTGTTCGTTGCGGGCGACCTGCGCCAGAATGTCAAAACGCTCGTTTTCCGGGCGGGAGCCGGCATTGATCAGGCGATCAATCTGGTTGAGCTGTGCCTGCGAAAGTTCGAGCTGCTTGCGGGCATTTTCGAGCTGTTCTTCGCCCAGCAGAATGTTCAAATAAGCCGTGGCTATATCCAGCGACAAGTTGTTGATCGTGGTGGAAGCATCGAGTTGAGCGGCTTCCAGCAACATTTTATTTTGTTTGATGCTATTATTGATCTGATTACCGCCAAACACCTGAATACCGGCAGTCAAGCTGATGTTGTTAAAGCCGATACTCTGATTGGAAAAGGTATTGGTCAAAGGGTTCACCGACAAACCAAAGTTGTAACCGTAAGAGGCACTGGCACTTACATTAGGCAAACGATTGAACTGGCTTTGCTTGAGCGTCAGTTCATTTGATTGAATGGTCGCCTGCGCCTGCTTGACCAAGAGGTTGTTTTGTGTTGCGTACAGTACACATTGCTGAAGTGACCAGGTTTCCTGCGCAACAACGGTAACAAAAACGAAGGTAAGAGTCAGGGTGATAAGTAATGTTTTGCGAAACATACGTGTTATAGTTTTTAACCGTTACAAAAAAAAGAAGGCATTTGCTTTTTGCCGAATAATTTCTATTAAAAGAGGTTTTAATCGGATAAAAACCCCTATTTGGGGTGCAAAAATCCGATTACAAAACCGCTAAAAAGGATTGCAGAGCTGGCAAATAAACTTTTGTCAGAAAGCTCAAAACAAATAAACGGCACTAATACAAGCATCCGTATTTTGCTCATTTTATTCTGGCAGCGATCAATCAGGCTTCAAAAAGGAAAGTTGAATTGTATTTTTCAAATCAGGCTCACAAAGATACGAAGTTTTTTAACGCTCCGCAACGAATTATCCCTCTAAAAACCAGACGATACGGTCACCGCGCCGATCACCTGGTCGTAGCGCTCTCCGAAAGGGCGATAGTAAATCAGAATGGTGTACTGATTTTCGGTTTCGTACCAATCGCCCTCGATTTCACTCAGATTGGCGATTTTTTCCTTCGCATTGTGGGGCGCCACGGCGTAAGCATAATCGTAATACCCTTGCTTGAGCAGTACTTTGCACACATAGCCATTGACTAAGTTGTTGTACACCATTTTATAGCGCTCGTCGAGGCGCCAGTTGGTCAGTTCGCCAAACAGATACACATCATAATCGTAGAAAGGCTCCGGGCTATACAAAGTCAAAAGAACATTGGCATAATTGCCCGACAGGAAGAAATCCTGCTGATCGAGGCTTTCGATGACAAATTGCCCGTTGAGATCACGACGGTTCAGAAAAACCTGGTTAAAACGCTTTTCGTCCTTGAGCATCGTCACATCAAACGAGCCATCGTGTTGTTGAATTTCGGCAATACCTTCCGAACGAAACCGCAGGCTGCGCAGATCCAAAAAACGAAATTCCTTGCCCGCCGGAAATATCACCCGATCCTGATAATCAAACATCAGTTGTGTGCCTCGAAAGAAAAGCGGCGGTAGGTCGGTGATTGCATTATCCCAGCGACCATTTTGCATCACCACAGCCCGAATTTCCTGCTGCGGGCTTCGAATGTTGAGCCGTTCAAAATCCACAACAAAATCGAGTTCCTGATGGGTACGCATCTTATTGACGGCATTGGGACGAACCATTTGCGGCGTAATGCGTACCAAGGGATCCACCACTACAAAACGGCGGGTAATCGCCAGCGTTTTCTCGCGCTCATCTTCGTACACCTTGAGCAGGTAATTGCCGGATTTGGTAAAAGTTTGGTTTTGATTGGGCAAAAAAAGTCGGTAATGCGTATATGGCGTGACGGTTTTGAAAGAAAACTGATAACTTTCCAGCCGATCTTCTACAAAGCCGTCAATGTATTCCATTTCCGACAGATTTGACGGCTGCCATTTGGCATCGCAGTGAACGATCGTATAAGTATAATTTTTCACATCTGCATCAATGTCATCAAAATTAAGGATCAGCGCGCTGTTAGACCCCAAATCAATAATAGGATAGCTGGTAAATAATCCGTCAATGTGAAACCGCACGGATTTGATATTGTCTTTGTAAATGTAATCGTAATAGCGGAGCCCTTCATCCTGGGAAAACCCAGCGAAGCTTGCCAATAGAAACAGTGCGAAAGGTATGTATTTCATGCTTTTGATTCGTTATTGGTTGATTTATTATTTGGCTTTTAAGCAATTGTTGCCCAAATAATAAATAACAATAATACCAAATTTTATTTCGCTTTACTTGTCCATCGGGAATGATGAATCCGAAATCGCCAGGGAACCTGCGCCCATTCTTCGGCGTATTGCACTCCTACCCTTGGGCTGGCTAATATTTCACTTTCTTTTATCCTGATACCTTGATCTTCAATCCAAATCGGGCTATCTTTTGCGATCAGGCTGATTCCTGAGTTTTGGGTGGTAATGCCCATAGCTATAGACAAAACGCCAGGCCCCGCGGTTAATTGTGGTTTCAAGATTTCCATGTCGCGACGCCGCAGCATCAAATCTACATTTTCTATCGGCTCTATCGCCCGGATCAACACCGCGTGGGGCACGTCTTGCGTATTGGTCACCACATTAAACAAATGATACACGCCATAAATCAGGTACACATATGCCGTACCGCCGGTGGCGTACATCACCTCGGTGCGTCGAGTGCGCCGATAGCCGTAAGCGTGGCTTGCTTTGTCCTCCGGGGCGCGGTAGGCTTCGGTTTCCACGATTTTGCCAACGGTGCGCTGCCCGTCAAATTCGGTGATCAACAACTTGCCCAGCAAATCCTTGGCAATTTGCACCACGTCTTCGCGCAGGTAGAAATCTTGTTGCAATTGCATTATTTATAAAACAGGTAGATCGTAAGCTGGTTTTACTAACAGAATAACCTTCGTTAAATAAGTTTTTTTTTAAAAAAAAGCGCTGTTTTTATTTAGCTCAGTGTGATAATCCTCAAAATATTTACATCTGGTAAATAGTAATTTTTTCAATAATCAATTACTAATTATAAAACCAGTATATCATGTTCAAACCCTCAGCCAATTATCGCGAATAATTCGGCGCTTCTTTTGTAATCGTGATATTGTGCGGATGGCTTTCGCGAATGCCGGAATTGGTAATTCTCACAAACTGCGCATTTTGCAGATCAGCGATCGTCGCCGCTCCGCAATAGCCCATTCCAGCCCGCAGCCCGCCAATGTACTGCACCATCACTTCCGCCAGGGTACCTTTGAATGGCACGCGCCCTTCGATACCCTCCGGAACGAGTTTTTTGATATCGTCTTCCACATCCTGGAAATAACGGTCTTTCGAGCCTTGCTCCATCGCACCCAGTGAGCCCATGCCACGATACACCTTGAATTTGCGCCCCTCGTAAATAATGGTTTCCCCTGGCGATTCGTCCACGCCGGCAAAGAGACTACCCGCCATGATCGTGCTGGCGCCCGCCGCAATGGCTTTTACAATATCGCCGGTATAACGAATCCCCCCATCGCCAATGATAGGCACACCCGTATCTTTGATGGCATAAGCCGCCTGCATGATCGCCGACAACTGCGGCACGCCGACACCCGCCACCACGCGCGTGGTACAGATACTGCCTGGTCCGACGCCTACCTTCACTCCGTCAGCGCCGGCTTCCACCAGTGCTTTTGCGCCTTCGCCGGTGGCTACATTACCGCCAACCACCTGCAAATCTGGGAATTTCTTCTTGATTTCTTTCACTGCATTCAACACGCCCATCGAGTGCCCGTGCGCCGTATCCACGCAAACTACATCCACACCCACTTTGATCAGCGTTTCCACCCGGTCAAACATGTCGCGTGTAACACCAACTGCCGCACCTACGACCAGACGCCCCAGCGAATCCTTGCAGGAGTTCGGGTAATTTTGCACTTTCATAATGTCCTTGTATGTGATCAAGCCTACCAGCGTATTGTCCTGATCTACAACGGGTAGTTTTTCAATTTTATAACCTTGCAAAATGTCGCGCGCCTGATTGAGCGTAGTACCAGCCGGAGCGGTCACCAAATTTTCTTTGGTCATTAGTTCGCTCACCGGACGGTTGCTACGAGCTTCAAAACGCAGGTCGCGGTTGGTCAAAATGCCGATGAGTTTGTTCGCTGCATTCACAATAGGGATGCCGCCGATTTTAAATTGTTCCATCAGCTTCAGAGCATCGTTCACGGTAGCGTCTTCGCGCAAGGTCACAGGGTCAATGATCATGCCGCTTTCCGAGCGTTTGACAAAGCGCACCTGCTCCGCCTGCTTCTCGATGGTCATGTTTTTGTGGATGATCCCGATGCCGCCTTGCCGGGCAATGGCAATCGCCAGTTTGCTTTCGGTCACCGTATCCATCGCCGCCGAAACGACCGGAATATTCAACCTTAATTCACGCGTTAATTGTGAAGAAGTGTCCACTTCACGAGGCAAGATTTCCGAGTAAGCCGGAATGAGGAGTACGTCATCGAAGGTGAGCGCATCCTCCCATACTTTATTTTGTGGTATTTTTTGTGTTTCCATGCGCAAAGATAGGGAGAGAAGTACGAAGTACGAAGTCAGAGATGCGAATTTTTAAATTTAGCTGACAATCTTTGTTTGTTGCTAAATTG
>CAZQTF010000093.1:0-14206 GCA_964596135.1 uncultured Saprospiraceae bacterium
TTTGTAAGTAGCTTTTGTTTTCAGATAGTGGTGTTCCCAGCCGGCGACTTCGCTGGTGAGTTGTTCTGATTCTTTGGCAATATGCCGCGACAGACTCAACAGCGACAACTCCAGGTTGACCAAAGAAACTTCTGTATTAGTGCCGCTGAACACGTCATTCATGTTGCCATTCACTTTATAGCCATTTTTCAACAGGAAATTCAAATAATCGGAACAAATCTGCTTGTACTGCGAGCGGAGTTCATTGAGTGCCGTACCATATTGTTTCAAGGTACTGACCGCAAAAGCACGGTGTTTTTCAGCCGTCTCGAGTGCCAGTTTTTTCGCTTGCTCAGGATCTTTCTGCCGACCGGCTTCGCCCATGATTACTTCGGGAATCTTGTCATAGGCTTGCTGATGAGTAGCGTCAATCTCAGCATGGTTACCTTTAGCATTGGCTATAGTTGCTATGGTCTCACCATATTTATTTGCTGCCTCCTGGATTTGCAGATAAAGATCGGTGATCTTCTGGTTGATCTCCATCGCGTTGAGCACTTCGTTTTTCTGGCGTTGTTGTTGCTCAAACTGCCGGTGTTCCTGGGCCATCTGCTGCGGCGTTTTGACTTGCGGCTGATCGCTCGCCATGTATTTGCGTAGTTCCGTTTCCTTTTCCTGTTCACTCATTTTTTCAAACTTCGCCGCGAAAGCCGGATCGCTCATAATTTTTTGATACAAAGCGGTCATACCAGCCGATTGAATACCATTTGCCGCAAAGGGGTCTTGTCGGTATTGTGCTGCCGCCTGACGCGCCGCCGCTTCGGCTTCCTGTTCGCTCATTTGCGACACTTTTTCCGCGCCACCCATCTGGCGAAGGATCGGGTTTTTGTCGGATTCGGCGAAAGCTCTCTGTTTCATCACTTCCTCGCTCTGTGATTCGCCATAAGCCTGAAGTTTATTGGCATACGTTTCGTATTGTTTTTCAGCACTTTCCACTTTGGCGTAAAAAGGTTGGTAAAATCTTTCCAAAGCCAATGCATCGGGTTGGAGCGGATTGGCGCCGTAAGTGCGGCTGGCGGCTTCTTCGATGGAGTTGGGTAAGCCCGGTGCGGCTTCAATAAAAGCGTGGAAATCGGTTTTGCCAAGAGGTGAGGATTGTGCAATGGCGCCGAATACGACTGTACATACGGCAACTGTTGACAGCATCAGCCGAATTTGGGTTGTTTTCATTTTAATTAGTTCTTATGGGTGAAAAAATATGATTGCGATGGCAAAACTGTCCTAAAACATGACCGTAGGATATCGCATGTTTGTGCGATGGCTTGTTTTTGAAGATAAAAGTTTGCATTGCCGCTACCAAATCTGGAAAATATTCGACCAAAAATGATTGCCTTTGATGCTGGCTGCGAGGAGAGATATTCCCTGATTATCTGATTTTTGCTCGGCAGCATTTGTAATAATAAAAAATAAAGCGACTGATCGTCAACATTTTTTGTTTTTTATAGTTCCTTTCACAGCGCTTGTGATGATACATTAACAAAAATTTTAAAAACTGTTAAGGTTATCTAAAAGGATTCAGGATTTGGAAAAAGAACAACAGCGCTTTTGTCAAAAACATGTTTAAAAAAACAATGAATTTCAAGCACTTAAGATCATCCAGATTATTATGAAAAAGTTACTCTTCGCAATTTTATTCCTCTCAGGTATTTGTTTTCAGTCGAATGCGCAAAATCCTATGCAGGGTGGTGCGCCCGGCAATTTCCAACGCAGCGCTGCGTCGGCTATCACGGGCAGGATTTCAGGTACGCTGATTGATTCTACTACGAATAATCCGGTAGAATTCGCAACAGTGGTGGTGATCAACCCCAAAACCGGCAAACAACTGGACGGCGGAATCACCGACGATAAAGGTGATTTCAAACTTCCGGAAGTACGCCTTGGCAGTTATGAATTGCATTTCTCTTTTCTTGGATACCAAAATAAGGTGGTCAAAGGGGTAGAACTAACCCCAGAAAAACCTGATTATGATGCAGGGAAAATACTGATGATGCCGGAAGGCGTTACACTCGCAGAAGTACAGGTAACCGGGCAGGCTGCTGTCGTAGAGAACCGTATTGACAAGTTAGTGTATAACGCCGAAAAAGATGTGACCTCCGTCGGTGGCGATGCTGCCAATGTATTGCAGAAAGTGCCACTGCTGTCGGTAGATGCCGAAGGAAACGTGTCGCTACGGGGTTCATCGAATGTACAAATTCTGATCAACGGTAAACCTTCGACGATTTTCTCAACCAATCCGGCAGATGCTCTAAGAACAATCCCGGCAGATCAGATCAAAAGTGTGGAAGTTATTACTACGCCTACTGCCAAATTCGATGGTGAAGGCTCTGGTGGCATTATCAATATTATCACCAAGAAAAAGAGCGCGGAAGGTTTTACCGGATCGGTCAACGCCTCAGCAGGGAACCGCTCCAATCGGGGCAATCTGAGCCTCAGCTACGTGCGTGGTCGCTTTGGGCTGAATTTCAGCGGCAGCGGCTGGTACAATCCGAATCGCCCTTCCTACAATGATTACCTCCGCGTGGATGTGATTGAAAATCAGGAAAGAACCCTGGAACAATATGGTGAAGGCGATAGCGAATTTTTTGGTCCGCGCGCCAACCTGGGCATGAATTACGATATTAATGCATACAACAACATTTCCTCGTCGGTTAGCTTCCGGGGCTTCGGTAGAAGCTCCGAAAATGTGACCGATGCTACTTACATTGATCCAATCCTGAGCCTGAATCAAATTTATACTCGTACGAGTTCCTCCAGTTCTTTGAACAGCGGTTTTGATTGGAACACCGATTACAAACGCACTTTCAAAAAACCGGAGCAGGAGTTGACTATTGGTTTCCAGGTAGATATGGATTTTAGTAATTCTGAAAATGAATTCGACCAGGCGGGGAATGATGAAAGTCTGCTACAGCGTAATATTAACGAAAATATCGGCAAAAATGCTGAAACGACAGTGCAACTCGACTATGTGCATCCGATCAGCAAGGCTATCAAAGTGGAGACCGGCGCCAAGAGCATTCTTCGGGATATTGACAGTGATTTTTCCTATGATGAGTTTGACTTTACTGCGAATCAGTTTGTACGCAATACCGCTGCTTCCGATATTTTCTACTACGATCAGGACGTTTTCGCAGGTTATCTTTCCTTCAACGTCAAGTTGGGTGAAAAATATGGCATGGTGGTAGGCGGACGTTACGAACAAACCAGTATTCAGGGGGACTACGATTTTAACGAAACTACTTTTTCCAATTCTTACGGCAATTTTCTGCCGAGCTTTATCATCAGCCACAACCTGAGCCAGATGTCCACCCTCAAGCTGTCATACAATCAGCGGATTCGCCGTCCTGGCTTGCGTTTTGTCAATCCTTATGTGGATTTGAGCGACCCGCGAGATGTGACGGTGGGCAATCCTGAATTGCTGCCGGAAATCACCAACCAGGTTGAATTAAACTATGGCACTTTTTTCAAAGGAATCGTAATGAATGCATCGGTATTCTATCGTTTGACGAATGACAACATTGAGAATTTCCTCGAAATCGGGGCAGACGGCGTTGCCCGCAGTACATTCAGAAACATTGGACAAACGGAGTCTATAGGAGCCAGTATGTTCACTTCGGTGAATATCAAGGAAAAGCTTACGCTGCGCGCCAGTGCGACCGTTTCTACGTACGATTCCGAGACGAATATTGATGGCGTGGCATTGAGCAGAACTTCGGTGATTTGGAATGGAAACCTCAACGGCACGCTTTCGCTCAAGAAAGGCTTTAAAGTCGAAGCTTTCGGATTTTACAACTCACCGCGGCAGTCTATTCAAGGCTCGCGGGCATCATTCTCCATGTTTAGCTTTGGCTTGCTGAAAGAATTCAATAAGCGCTTTTCATTGGGCTTGAATGTGTCGCAGCCGTTTGCGCGCGATATGAAGTTTCGGAATGAAGCCGAAGGTCCCGACTTCCGATTTTCCAGCTTAAATGCAGTCGCAACGCGATCGTTCGGCATAAGTGTAAATTACCGTTTTGGTAAACTTGAATTCCGCGAGCGCAATAGTCGCGGCGAACGCAACAACGACCTCAAGCAGGGCGAAGACGATCAAATGGGCGGTGGTACACGCCGTTAAAAAATAATTGCTGATCCAATTTTAATTGTTTTGTGAACTCAAATCGTTCGCGTCAGGGCGCTTCTATCGGGGCGCCTTCTTTTTTTTGCATGGAATACGGTTATCGCTTTTGAGACGGCGATTGTTTTCTTCAAAATACTTGTTTTAACATCAAAACCAATTCCCCCCGTTTATTTGTTCTTTTGTATGTGATTTATATCACTGTAAGGATGCAGTAATTTGGAGAATTTTGTGGTGTTAAAATAAATTGAAAACAATGTCAACGAAAGTATCTTTCAAGGATTTGATAAACGGTGAAAAGCCGGTATTAGTAGATTTTTCAGCGGAATGGTGTGGACCTTGCAAAGCGATGGCACCCATTCTGAAAGAAGTGGTAAAGGAGATTGGCGATAAGGCAACCATCGTAAAAGTGGATGTAGATCAAAACCAGATGCTTGCTTCCAAACTACAGATCATGGGCGTACCCACGTTTATTCTGTTCAAAAAAGGCGAAGCGAAGTGGCGTCAGTCTGGTATGCAGTCTGCCAATCAGTTGATCCATGTAATTAATCAATACGCATAATAGCACCTTACTTAAGGCGTTGTGGGCTAACTTTCTAAAAGGGCAGTTCCCAAAACGCACAGTTTTCTTAAAATAGGTTTTCCATCTTTTGGAAATTTGAAAAAAGCGTACAATAATCCCTATACAAGCCAACTATTTTGGGGGATAAGCATTTTTTACAGTTTGCATCTAATGTACAAAAAGAATACAAAAGCAGTGATGCCATCCGAAAGGTTTGCGTATTTGCTGCTTTTGGCATTAAAGTAGGTTTCATATATTTGTTTCGAACACTCAAAACATGATATTCGATGGAATTAGCAGTTAATTCTTACTCTTTGATTGATTGGATCAGCCAGCCCTGGCATTGGGCGGTGTCAGGTGCGTCCATAGCGCTGGTATTGTTTTTACTTAACTGGATGGGGCGCAGTTTCGGTATTTCCAGCACGTTTCGTACGCTGTGCGCCATGACCGGCGCAGGTAAAAAGGTGCCTTTTTTTGATGTAAATGTAAAGGAAGACATGTGGCGTATGATGTTTGCGCTGGGTACGCTTATCGGCGGGTTTATTGCCGGCAACTTTTTGCGCAGCCCGGAGGCAGCCGCCATTTCACAATCTACGATTGACTATCTGGGAACGATTGGACTTGATTACCCCCAGGCAGATGCAAAAGGCTTGGGCTTTCTGCCTACTGAATTGTTTAATCTGGGCAATATCAAAGGCATACTGATGGCAATTGCCGGTGGTTTTCTGGTTGGTTTTGGCGCACGGTATGCCGGTGGTTGCACCTCAGGTCATGCGATCACAGGCTTGTCGCATCTGCAGTTATCTTCGCTCATTACGGTGATTGGCTTTTTCATCGGCGGTATTTTGATGACCTGGTTTATCTTTCCGTTTTTGATGAGTTTGTGATAAAGTGTTAAATAACCAATTGAGACATTACTAAAAAATGACAATGTAATCATGAAAAATATACCCTTTTTATTAGTCGGTATTTTCTTTGGCATCGCCATGACGAAGTCAGAAGCCATTTCCTGGTTTCGCATTCATGAAATGTTCCGTTTTGAGAGCTTTCACATGTATGGTATTATCGGTACGGCAGTCGTACTGGGCGCTATTATCATTGCACTAATGAAACGCACACGGAAGCTTGATTTCAGCCCCACGCCACTGAGCGTTCGCCGCCACTTGATCGCCGGCTCTATTTTTGGTTTAGGGTGGGCAATGGCAGGCGCTTGCCCGGGTCCTATGTACACATTGCTCGGTAATGGGTACGGAATCATGTTGTTAATTATTCTCAGTGCGGTGGCTGGTACTTATACCTACGGATTGGTGCGGGATAAATTACCCCATTAAGAAACAAAGTAGGAGTAATGGGAATATGATAAAAAGTGAGTGGAGAATGCCATGATGTAATGTTAGGGCTTGGATATGATAGTGATAAAATTGCGCTTCATTTACTATATTCCAATACTCAAAAATATATTTTAGTCGGGTGATTTCTTAATCGGGCAGGCAATAAAGGATTGTCTTGCCCTTTTTTTAATCAGGTCACAGAATATGAGAACTGCTGCGCTCGGATGGATTATTACGCTGCTGTTTTTGATGGTTGCGGTAGCTGCGTTTTCGCAAAAAACGTTTGATAACTGGCTGAAAAAAAAGAATGGCGCCGGAATTGAGCCTTTTATTATGTTGCAATTGTGGAGCAACTACTCCATCGGGCAGGAAGTTTACAATCCAGGAGCAGCGCAATACGAACCCGCAGAGGATCGGATTAACGTGTTGCTGCGGCGGGCACGCCTGGGTTTTCGGGCAGAGCCATACGATGGATTGCAGTTTACTTTTGTGACGGCTTATGATTTGATCGGTCGGGATGTCAATTCGGCGCTTGTTGCAGGCGACAACAATGGTAGCCAACCAGAATTTTTTATCTGGGACGCCTTTTTGCAATGGAAAATTGGAAAACAAAGCGAGGCGCTCAATTTGGTCGGCGGCTATTTTCGCCCGCAATTTAGTCGGGAAAATATTACTTCGGGCTGGTCGGTCAACTCGATGGAAAAGGCGCTTTCGCAAAATTATATTCGGGCACATTTGTTAGGGACGGGGCCGGGGCGCGCAGTGGGTATCAATATCGGCGGGTTGTTGGCAAATCGTTCTATCAATTATAATTTCGGGATTTTTAACCCCGTTTTTCAGGCAAATGGCGGCAATTCTACAGGAAAAAATTTCTCACCCCTACTTGTAGGACGCCTCGCTTACAACCTTGGCAATCCTGAAATGGATAGCTACAAAATCGCTTATGATATCAACTATTACGGGCAGCGCCGAGGACTGACGCTGGGTGCCAGTGGCGCCTGGCAAGGCAAAACCGATTTGTTTGAACAAAACTACGCTGCTTCGCTGGATGCCTTGCTGAATCTGGGCGCTTTCAATCTCGACGGGGAGTGGAACTGGCTCTGGCGTGAAGGCGAACGCACGCTTTCGAATCAAGAACGAAGGGCTTTTACCTACCTTTCTGAAACCGGGCATATCCGGATGGGCTACAACCTGGTCTTGCTGGACAAATTTTTTTGGGAACCGGTTTTTATGCTCATGCAATTCAACGGAGCGAAAAATGCCTTGCAACAGGCTGATGCTGAGGCAATAAAGGCTTCTTCCGGTAGCGAAACAACATATGATGCAGGTATTAACTGGTATCTGAACAAGAAAAATCTGAAAATAATGTTTCATTACACCTGGCGCGACGGCGACCCCGGTGATGCCGGTGAAGGCGCTACTGTCAATCCATATTTTTATCAAAATGGGGTAGGCGCCATCCAGAGAGGCAATTGGTTTGGACTGGGGTTGAATGCAATTTTTTAAAAGCAAGGTTGTAAAAAAGGAAACTCAAAAAATAAAAAATAGGAAACCTGTTTTTTTATATAAATTAATCCTCCAAGTACCATTGAAATCTGCGATTCGCCTTAGCTTTACGCAAAAAACAAACATGCGTCGAGTTCTGTTATTGGTTCTGTGCTTCCTGCTTGTCGCGCCTGTGTTTGCTCAGAAATCGCTGCTGCAGTCTGGTCCGATGGTTGGTTATTCCCAGATGCTGGAGGTGTTGCTTTGGGTACAAACCAAAGAAGCTGCTAAAGTGCAAATCGCTTATTGGGAACAAAGCAATCCGAAACAAAAGTTGCTCACCGAGCCTGTCAAAACCGAGAAACAAAGTGCTTTTACCGCCAAACTGATTGCCGATAAGGTACAACCCGGTAAGCAATATGATTATCAATTGTTTATCAATGACAATCCAATCGCTTTCGATTATCCATGCACTTTTCAGACCCAATCCCTCTGGCAATGGCGCACCGATGCCCCTGATTTTACGGTGGCTTTGGGTAGCTGCGCTTATATCAACGAACCAGAGTACGATCGCCCGGGGAAGCCTTATGGTGATGAATATCAAATTTTTACAAATATTTACAAACTACGCCCCGATGTTATGCTCTGGCTGGGCGACAATACCTACCTGCGGGAGGTGGACTGGTACTCGCGTACGGGCATCCTGCATCGCTATACGCACACCCGCTCACTCCCGGAAATGCAGCCATTGCTGGCTTCCGTGCATCATTATGCTATTTGGGATGATCATGATTTCGGACCGGATAACTCCGACCGCAGCTTTCCGCTCAAAGAACTAACCCTGGAAGCGTTCAAGCTTTTTTGGGGTAACCCAAGCTATGGTATTCATAATCAGCCAGGTATCACTTCGCATTTTCAATGGAATGATATTGATTTTTTCCTGCTGGACAATCGTTATCATCGCAATCCCGACCTTCGTGCCACCGGTGATCGTACCATGCTGGGCAAAGAGCAGATCGAATGGCTGTTGGATGGTTTGGTTAACAGCAAAGCGCCATTCAAAATGGTCGCCGTGGGCGGGCAAGTGCTGAGCACTGCCTCGGTACACGAGAATTACATCCACTTCTACCCGGAAGAGCGGGCGTATTTGCTCAAACGTATTGAAGAAGAAAATATTAAAAATATAATATTCCTTACAGGTGATCGTCACCACACGGAGTTTGACCAATACACCAACGCGCGTGGCAATGTTGTGTATGACCTGACCGTGTCGCCGCTAACCTCCGGCTTCTCGCTCAACGTGGAAACCGACAATCAGAACCGCATGGAAGGCACATTAGTGCAACAGCGCAACTTCGGGTTACTCGAATTTTCGGGCAAAACTGGCGAACGCAGACTCTCCGTTCGTATTTTTGACGCCGACGGAAAAGAATTGTGGAATCGCGTGATCCAGTCGCAGCAGTAGTGTCGCAAACGCTACACTTGACTATTTTATGCGGATAAAACAACTTTGAGAACCGGTCTAATCCACGTCATTTGTGTTTTATTTAAAAAAAATATAATGAAATTGAAATATTTGTTTCTGATCGCAATCAATGCGGTCATCTGGTCTTGTGGAAATAAAAGTCCGAAATCAGGAGATGGTGAAGGAGTGCCGGCGATTTTAAATCAGGAAAAGACTAAAGCACAAGAAGTTGTAGATCAGGCGATTGCGAAACACGGCGGCGTATTGTACGACAACAGCCTCATTCGGTTTACTTTTCGCGACCGGCAGTACAAGGCACGGGTGCAGGGCAGTTCGTTTGAGTACGAACGCATATTTACCGATTCTTCCGGACAGCAGACACGAGATGTGCTAAATAATGGCGGCTTGTATCGGGAAATCAACGGCAAACGGGTGACCCTCAGCGCTAAAGATAGCTTGGCTTATGCTAATTCGGTGAATTCGGTACTATACTTTGCATTATTGCCGGCGCATCTGAACGACCCAGCGGTCGTCAAAGAATATTTAGCGGAAGTGAATATAAAAGGCAAGCCCTATCATAAAATCAAAGTCACGTTTCGGCAGGAAGGCGGCGGTAAAGATTTCCAGGACACCTATATTTACTGGTTTCATCGCGATGAAGGCACAATGGATTATCTGGCGTACAACTACCAGACCGACGGCGGCGGCGCGCGCTTCCGCGAAGCGTATAATGTGCGCAACGTAAATGGTATCATTTTTTCGGATTATATTAATTATAAACCTAAAGATGAAAGCAATCTGAATGTGGAAACCTTTGATGAATTATTGGCTAAAGGCGAACTGGAAGAGCTTTCCAGAATTGAATCGGAGAATGTGGAGGTGATTTTACTAAATAAATAGGCCGTTAAAAATACATACAATTTTGAAAATCCTGATCATTCGTTTTTCTTCCATCGGCGATATTGTGCTGACGACGCCGGTCATTCGCTGCCTGAAGCAACAAGTAGGTGCCGAGATTCATTACCTCACCAAGCAAAGTTTCCGGGCGGTGCTGGCTGCCAATCCTTACCTGGATAAGCTCATCAGCATTCAGAAAGACGTGACCGAAGTATTGCCCGATCTGAAAAACGAACATTATTATTGCGTAATAGATTTGCATCATAACCTGCGGAGCTGGCGGGTGAAACGGGCACTTGGCGCAAAATCATTTAGCTTTGATAAAATTAATTTCGAAAAATGGTTAATTGTTAATTTCAAGATCAATTGCCTGCCCAAATTGCATATCGTAGATCGCTATTTAGCAACAGTAAAACAGCTCGGCGTTACCAATGATGGTAAAGGACTGGACTATTTCATTCCCGAATCAGAAGAGCTGCCAGTTGATAGTGAGCAGTTTGCAGCACTGGTCAACGAGCAACAATCAATGGGCTATGCTAAACAATTCCTACTAAATAATTACATCGCTTTCGTTATTGGCGCAGCCCATGCCACCAAACGTCTTCCTACCGATAAAATCATTTCTGTTTGTAAAAAAATACGATACCCTGTCATCCTGCTCGGGGGACCAGAGGACGCGGAGCGTGGAGAATTTATCGCGAAAGAAGCCGGAAATCATGTTTTTAATGCCTGTGGCAAACTTAAGCTTAATCAATCGGCTTCGCTGGTACGCCAGGCGTGGAAAGTCATCACACATGATACCGGTTTGATGCACATTGCTGCAGCATTTAATAAAGACATCATATCGGTTTGGGGCAATACAATCCCGGAATTTGGCATGTATCCGTATTATCCGACGGGCATAGATAAAAATAAAACCCTGGAAGTCAGTGGATTATCGTGTCGTCCGTGCTCCAAGATCGGCTATAACCGTTGCCCGAAGGGGCATTTCAAATGTATGCGCGAAATGGATGAGAAATATTTTTCAGGTCTTTAAATCTCTGACATTTGGTATTTTGTAAATTCAATCGGATATTTGGCATGAAACAGAAGTTTCTCTGGAAGAACTTAATTACTTTATCATGGAATGTAAAAATTGTGGAGAAATCCTGTATGGCGCGTATTGCAGCACCTGCGGGCAAAAAGTGATAAGTGAACGCATTACAATCCGTTATATTTTTAGTGAATTATTTAATATTTTTACCAACCTGGATCGAGGTTTTCTGCATACAATAAAAATGTTATTCACCGCTCCCGGTGAGATGATCCGCAACTACCTCAATGGGCAAACCCTTCGTTATTACCATCCGCTGCGCTTTCTAGTTGTTACGATTGCAATTTCAGTGGCGATCAATCTCAGTCTTGGCGTGTATGATCGGCAACAGTCAGAGATTCAGTCTATGGTGGGTAAGCCGCAAAGTGAGCAGATCGTTGCCGCCCAGCAGAGACTCAATCAGGAGGTCAAAAAGTATTTGAATTTTATTCCAATGATCATGATTCCGCTGCTGGCAGCGTTTTCTTATCTGCTTTTTAGTAAAAGGTATTGGAATTATGCAGAACATTTAGTCTTGCATTCATTTCTACAGGGGCAGTTTGCGCTTATCGGGCTTCCGGTGTTGATTGTGAGCGCGTTTTTTCCCGGGCAACAGTATTCTTTTATCACCTTAATTTTTATGTTGGCAATAGGATTGTTTTACGGGGCTTATGTATTCCGGCAGTTTTTTCAGATCGGGGTATGGCAGGCAACTATAAAATATCTGTTGACGTACCTCCTTAGTTATATCATGTTAATATTATTTTCTTCCATTGGTATGATTGTTTATTTAATATTTACATTAGAAAAGTGACCAGTCATTCAACGATGTTCTTTACGTATTTGCTTTTTAAGTTGATATAATGCCTGTTTTATTTACAAAGTGTTGATTGACCTGAGATCTCCGCTATATCATATTAATGATCACTTCTCTTTCAAAGTGCTCAAAATTAAGATTTTATGTATTAGGGTGATGCAATAACATTGATGTAATAGCGTCTGGTTTTTAACGGATCGGGTTAATAATGCTTCCTGGTGTAAATTTCGACGATCTGTCCGATTTGTACAAAACAACAGCCCTTGCCGGTGCGTTTTTAGCCAAAACCGCAGACCGGATCATTGCCTGTATTGGCGCAATATCCTTTGCAGGAATGTTTATAACAAAATACAATACACCGAAAAATGCATGACATAGAGCCTTTTCATAGATGGCGCGATTATTACGTCGCGTCTGAAGACGAGCAATCGCCGTTTTACGGACAGGTGTACGATGAGTTTTATTATCGCAATAAAGTTTATAATTATTTGATACATCCGCAGTGGGACGAATTTGGTTCGGATACATTGTATATGAAGATTCTTTTTGCCGATTATGAAGAAGGCTACGCGATTATGGAATTTATTGGCGAATGGAACGACTGCCTGCACAACGATGTGATGTATCTTAAGCGCGATGTGATTGATTTGCTTATAAAACAAGGCATTTACAAATATGTGCTAATTTGCGAAAATGTCCTGAATTTTCATGGTTCTGATGATGCGTACTATGAGGAATGGTACGAAGACATCCGCGACCAGGGCGGCTGGATTGTGATGCTGAATACCCTCGATCACGTCACCGATGAAATGAAGGTGACCAGACTCCAGTATTTTGTGAATTTTGGAGATGAGTTTGGCGCAGTCAATTGGCGCCCGCACACGCCAAAACGCGTTTTCAAAGCGATAGAGGCGATTGTGCATGGCGGCACCCGACGGCTGCGGGAGTATTGAGCACGTTTGTTTTTACTTCACGATTATTTCAAAAGGCAGTTCCAGCCGGTTTCCCTTTGTATCTACCAAGGTAAGTTGGTGTTTTCCTGCCGGCGGATTTAGTTCCATACTGTGAAACGCTTCGGTACTGCCGATAAATTCATTGTCGAGGTGCCAGTAAATAATGGCATCGGCGTCGCGATGCGCCACTGTAAACACGGTGCGGGAGGGTTCACCGTTCAAATCAATTGGAACATAGATTCGCGTCGGGTATTTCGGATAAATCAGTTGCATATTGCTTACTTCGCTCGTTGCCAAAGCTTGCAGACAATCTTTCCGGTAAGGCGGCGGCGGGTGATACGCTGGATTTTTTGACTTGAAATAATGCTCTTCTAAAGGCGGCAGCACAAACCAGGGCTGATGTACTATGTTTTCCGGTGATTCACAATCGGTAGTGACCTGCCATTTTTGGGTTTTATCCAAATGTACCATCTGATGGAAGGCACAGGCGGGGGCGTGTAAGCTACTTTTGGGTATCCAGATACTATCCGCCTCGCAGATATCCAGCGCACGATAACCACTCCAGCGGCATACGGAAGTGCGTACCATCTCATCGTAAGGGCAATCAAACCAACCGACATTTGGCAATCGGTTAAAAATGTCAAACAATACCGGCGCAGCGACTTGCACCCCGATCAAACCGGCTCTACCTTCGCCATCGGCATTGCCTACCCATACCCCTACTGCATAACGCGGATTGATACCAACAGCCCAAGCATCCCGAAAGCCAATACTGGTGCCGGTTTTCCAGGCGATTTGCCGCCCTGATTCAAACTGCCGCCAATTGCCCTCTTCGTCGGGGCGTTCCAGTTCGTGCATGGCAGCGAAGGCGAACCAAATCGCGGAAGCAGTAAGAAACGGCGTTTCTTTTTGCAAGTTAGACCTACCCAGTTTGGTAACCTTATCCCGATCTTGCTGCCATAGATAATTCGGTGCGTGGAAATCGTTGGGATTGTACCTGCCACTGTTTGGGCCGAAATGATTCATCGTGCGCGCCATGCTGGCGTAGGCGCCCGTGATGTCCCAAAGGCTACCTTCGGCGCCGCCGAGGATCAGCGACAAACCATAGTGTGTTGGTGGGCGATTGAGGGTCGTCAACCCCAGTTTTTGCAATTTAAAATGAAATTTCTCTAAGCCATAATCCTGAAGCAGTATCACAAAAGGGACGTTCAATGAACGGCTCAGTGCGCGGTCAACGGTGACCATGCCATCGTATTTTTTGTGAAAATTTTCTGGGCGATAGCCGTTGAACTGCATCGGCACATCCTGCAGAAGGCTTTGTGGTAAGATCTTGCCTTCTTGCAATGCTAAAGCATACAAAAATGGTTTCAGCAAACTGCCGGTGCTACGCGGCGCTTTGATGATGTCCACTTGTTCGCCGTGCGCTTCGCCGGCGCCAGTGACATTGCCGACATACGCCAGCACGTTGCCGGTTTCC
>CAZQTF010000094.1:0-14129 GCA_964596135.1 uncultured Saprospiraceae bacterium
TCAACTTTTTGAGCTTATTTCTTGAAATTAGACTTTTGTCCTGTACTTAGAAAATGGGTCTGTGTTTATTATGCAAAAAATAGTTATACAGAATTTAGACAAATATCCACCAAATTTTTTTTGGCTTTTATCCGTATTTCCACTTTTTGAAAATAAAAACAGGCTACCAAGCACGACTTAAAAAGATCAAAATATTTTTGCACGGAATAAAATCCTTTTGCATTGTCGCTTTTAAGTCAATAGTAATATTGGTTCGCTCAATAAATACATCGTAAGCCATTTAAATAAAACTATCAAACAATTAAACATAAATAAAATTTTTAATAAATTTAAAAACTCATTTTGCGGTCTTTAAGTCAGCCCCGAAAGAATTTATTCTGATCTGTTTTTGCGCCGAAATACGGAGCGGCAAGCTGCTTTTTTGCGTTATCTTCAGCCTGTTCATTTGGCTATTTCAACAAAACACCAAATTAATTTTTATTTTTTATGGCTTCACAGCAACTTATTTTGTCCACATGGATTTTATTGGCAGCTTATGCGGGCATTATTCTTTATTTTGTAATTCGCGGAGCGCTAAAAACAACTTCCATTGCCGATTATGCGGTCGGGAGCATACAGTTTTCGCCAATAGTTGTAGGATTATCTTTGGCAGCCTCCATCACCAGCGCAGCAACGTTTATCATTAATCCGGGATTTATCGCGCTCTACGGTGTAAGTGGTATCCTGGCGATGGGCATAGTGCTTCCCATAGGATTATTCAGCTCGCTGATCATATTATCCAAAAGTTTCCGCAAATATGGCACTTCCGTCAAAGCGCTCACAATGGCGCAGTGGATCGGCAACCGCTATGGCAGCCAGGCGTACGCCCTGCTTTTTGGTTTTTTATCGCTCTTGCTCATTACTTTTATCGTTCTGATCTGCGTAGGCATGACCAAAGTAATTTCCAAAGCACTGAATGCGAATGAATTGTATGTCCTGATCGCCCTCGTCGCTTTTGTTTTTAGCTATATGATGTTTGGTGGCGCCAATTCCATGGTTTATACCAATACGATTCAGGCAAGTATCATGATCGCGGTGGCAATTATTCTACTAACCTCTGGTTATGAGCACTTTAGCAATGGCGTACGAGGATTTATGGACAAACTCGCGGCGATTGATCCTCTACTGATTGAACCGACGAATCCTTCCAGTCCCTTGTTCCGGGATTATTTTGAAATTGTGTTTTGCAATTTTATCGTGGGGATTGCCATCGTTTGCCAGCCGCACATCATTACCAAATCGCTCCTTCTGAAAAGTGAAAGCGACGTGAACAAATACTTGGTGACCGGCATCATCGTCGAAGCGCTCTTTTTTGCGGTGGTCGTTGCCGGTTTGTATGCGCGTATTTCTTTCCCAGACCTTGCGGCAGATGGTCAACCTATCAATATGGATGGTATCATTCCGGCATATGTAGTGAAAGAATTTCCGGTTTACGTGGGTTTGCTGGTCATTCTCGGCTTACTATCGGCGGGGCTTTCCACGCTGGAAGGCTTGATTCAATCCGTTTCGACCACGATTACCTCTGATATCATCCGCCCAATTTTTGGAAAATATCTGGGTGATGAAATTCAACAAACAAGAAAACTGAATCACATTAATAAAATTGTAATTATTGCCCTCGCAATCGTTTCAATTCTAATCACTTACGATCAATTAATAAACCCTAACCTCAGCGTCGGTATTTTTGCACAAAACGGCGTGTACGCTTATTTTTCGGCGGCGTTTGTACCGGTTTTACTGGGCATCTATTTCAAAGATGTGCCTCTCGTAGCACCGCTGGGAGCAACGGTCACGGCAACGGTAGTGCATTTTGCGGTGTATTACGGCGGCATCACCTGGTACATGCAAGGTGCCGTACGCAACCCAGCCATCGCGGCGACCTTTGCGATTTTGTCTTCTCTGTTCGTTGGCTTGGGTTTATATTTTGTTTTAAGAAAAAAACCTCAATCTGCAACCGCATGAAATATCTAAACTTTTTATTTGGTGTGTTATTCCTGCCAATGGTGATAATAGGGCAAAACAGCGAAACAAAAACAAAGTCTATGCTCGACTTGGCTTATCCATACCAAACAAAATTTGCCCACTTGGGCGACAGCATTCAACTCGCTTATGTGGACGAAGGCTCCGGCGACCCCACGCTGATTTTTATTCACGGGCTGGGCAGCTACCTTCCCGCCTGGAAAAAAAACATTGACAGCCTTAAGCTTCATTTTCGCTGCATCGCGATTGACCTGCCGGGCTACGGCAAATCGAGTAAGGGTGATCATCCCTACAACATGAGTTTTTTCGCTTCGGTCGTGCGGCAGTTTATTGATCAGTTGGAATTGCAAAACGTTGTACTGGTCGGACATTCTATGGGCGGGCAGATTTCGATTACAACCGTCCTGCAAAATACCGGTCACATTTCAAAATTGGTGCTGGTTGCGCCCGCAGGATTTGAAACCTTTTCCGCTTCGGAAAGTCAATTGCTGCAAAATTTCTACACGCCTGCTATCCTGAAAGCACTACCAGAAACGCAAATTCGCAAAAACTTTGAAATCAACTTTGTGCAATTTCCTGAAGATGCAGAGTTTATGTATCAAGATCGTCTCTATATGCGTGAAACGACCGAATACGATCGCTACTGCAACATGATTCCCAGGTGCGTGGCAGGCATGCTTAATGAGCCTGTTTTTGAGCGGCTGCCGGAAATAAAGGTGCCCGCTTTAGTGCTTTACGGTGCAAACGATGCGCTTATTCCCAATAAATTTCTGCATACTGCTTTGACGACCGAAGCGGTTGCCAAATCTGGTTCGGAAAAAATTCCTGCCTGTCAAATGAAGCTGATACCTAATGCAGGGCATTTCGTGCAATGGGAAGGCGCAACGCCGGTAAACGAAGCTATTCGGGCATTTTTAATGCCCTAAAAGACGAATGCTAATGCTTACTGTCCTTTTGTCACTTTGCGGGTTTCTTCGTGGATGACGGTGCCTTTTTCTGCCCGCGCTTTGTGCTCTTTGTGCCGTTTTTCCTGAAATTGCACAATCAACGGCTTGATGTCGAGGGATTTACGATTAAGATTTCGATGATAAGTAATAATGACAAACTGGGCCATGTCATCAGGAAAGGTGACGCCCAGTTCTCGGAGATAATGCGACAAGCGCGAGCCGCCATAGAAGCCCCAGTTGTGCGTGATCCAGCGACCAAAACTAAAAAAGAGTTTGTGCGCGGCTTCCTCCTCTGGCATGGTTTTGAAAGTTGCTTTTGACTCTGTGTCAATGAGTTTGTTCAATTCTACAAAAGCGTCGGTCAAGTCTTTGGGAATGTATTGTCCATCCAAATATTCCAACTGAATCCGCCGCTGATATTCTTTTTCAAACTCCTCTTTGGTGGCTGGCGGCTGCGCCAGCAGCGCCGTGCCCAGCAGCGCACACAAAACGGAAAAAAGCATTTTAATCAACATAATTCACCTGTTTTCCTTTTTAGCGAAAACAACAAAATCAGGATTTTATTGTAATAAGCAGCGTTTTATTTCCAACGAGAACGGAATAGTGGAATAATGGTGGTACTCACATGATACTTTTTCATTATCCCACTATTCAAAATATGCTCACCAGCGTATCAGCGCAGAGCCCCAGGTAAAGCCGCTGCCAAAAGCTGCCAGGCACACCAGATCGCCTTCTTTTACTGCGCCCGCTTCCCAGGCTTCGCACAGTGCAATGGGTACTGACGCTGCTGTAGTATTACCGAAATATTGAATATTATTCCAGACCTGGTGCTCCTGCAAGCCGAGTTTTTTTGCAACAAAATCGCTGATGCGCAGATTTGCCTGGTGTGGAATGAACATATCTATGTCGGAAGACTTCAATCCCACTTTATTCAAAGCTTCCATGATCACTTCCGGGAATTTTTGCACCGCCATTTTAAAAACAAACTGCCCCTCCATATTAGGAAATATTTGCCCATGCTCCAGCATATGTTCATTGAGGAAAATTTCGCCATATTCGGCATCGGAGTAGCCAAAATCAAATTCCTCGCCCATTTTTTTAAGATGGTAGCCGCCGTGCGCTCCCGGATTGATGAATGCGAGTTTTTCGGCATATGTGCCATCGGAGTGCAGGTGCGTGGTCAGAATGCCTTTCTTTTCATCGTCGGTTGGCTGCACAACTACGGCGCCGGCGCCATCGCCAAAGATCACCGTGACATTTCTGCCGCGGGTACTGAAATCCAAGCCCATAGAGTGCATTTCTGCCCCCACCAGCAACACATTTTTGTACATGCCCGTCTTGACAAACTGATCGGCGATAGACAAGCCATATATAAAGCCGGAGCATTGATTGCGGATATCCAAAGCGCCGATTTCCGTATGGGTGATCCCCATTTCGCGTTGCAACAACACCCCGCATCCGGGAAAATAATAATCCGGGCTTAGGGTAGCAAAAATGATAAAATCCACATCTTCTTTGGAAATGCCGGCACGCTCGATAGCAATTTCTGCCGCTCGCGCGCCCATAGTCGTAGTGGTTTCTTCATGTTTCTTGCCGTAGCGACGCTGTTTGATACCGGTACGCTCTTGAATCCATTCGTCGGAAGTGTCCATAACCTTCGCCAGGTCATCGTTGGTTACAATTTTTTCCGGAACATAGTAGCCGATACCGCCAATTTTTGAACGCATCATAATTCGATAGTTTTGATGAGACGATTTGAGTATTTAAATCCACCCAATATTTGCCACCAATAAAATTTAAATAAAAAATTTTGCACTGAAAAATGCTACAAAATCAAAACTTTGCATTAAACCGCAAAATAATGACATTTTATTTTTACAAAAGCGCCCCAAAGATATATATTTGTACAATACTTCTATATTGCTTTTGCCATACAATAAACACAAAACGCGCCTTTCGTAAAAGCGGGGCGGGAAAACCTGCAGTTACCACCTTTATTGTTGATTTTTTCCCTTAAATCGAGCTATATACAAAGAATTCTTGCAAATTATACATTGCAAAATATAGATCATCTATGAATCAGATTCAATTGGGAATTATCGAAGACGAACCGCTGGTACAGGAAACGCTGGAAGCTTTTTTCAGCAAACAGGTTGATATCAATGTTGCATTGACCGCATCTTCCGTGGAAAGTTTTTTAACAAAACTCGACGATACGCTACCCCTTGATATTGTCCTGCTCGACATAGGATTGCCCGGCATCTCCGGATTGGAGGGTATTCGTTATCTACACGACCGGCGGAGCCAACTGGACATTATCATTTTGACATCCGCCGACGACTCCGACAAAATATTTAAAGCGCTCTGTTCGGGCGCCGTTTCGTACATCTCCAAACGTACCGATCTGGTCACGATCAAAGAAGCGCTGGTCACGGTGCATCGCGGAGGGTCGTACATGTCGCCGGCTATAGCCCGCAAAGTCATTGATTATTTCGGACAGCCCAAGCAAAATGAAGATATAGTGGACACCCTTACGCCCCGGCAGGAGCAAATTGCCCGTAGCCTGATCGAGGGGTTGAGCTACAAAATGATTGCTGATCGTTATGATATTTCAGTAGAAACGGTACGCGATCATATTAAAAAAATTTACCGAAAATTACAAATTAATTCTAAAATTGAGCTGATCAACAAAATGAATAAGGATGATGACAAATAATGTGCTTATCTTTGAATATTGAAACATAACCTGTGCGACTCTTTAATCAAGAAAACACATCAAAGAAGGAGGTGAGTATTATTATGCTATTTGGTTTTGCAGTAAGTTATTTGCAATTAAATATTTGACAAAAACGCCGCGGTTTAATTGTACTTAATTACTTCTTTTTGATTGGAATCGAGCGGGAAACATGATTTTTAGTAAACACGTTTTTCCCATGGCAATCTTCACGCTTTGCCTCCTGTGGAGGCGCCAGCTGTTTATCGGAGGGCTATTATTACTGAGTAGCTATGCTTTCTTATTCGGTCAGCGGCTAAACTCGCTCACCCCAAAATATTATTCGGTCAATAATGGTTTATCCGATCGCCTCGTCACCGATATCATCCAGTCAAAGGATGGCTTTATCTGGTTGGGTACGACCAACGGGTTAAATAAGTTCGATGGTTATGATTTTATTGTATTTAATGATAATAAAAAAAATCCCAATTACATTTCTGACATTAATATCGGAAAATTAGCTTTATGCAAAGACGGAAAAATCCTGATCGTTTATCGCAATAAACTCTCCTTTTTTGATCTGCTTGATCCCAATACGCACCAGACCACCAAAGTGGACTTGCTCTTGCCCGAAAGCGGCATAAAAGGCATTGTACGCCAGGTGACTACGAATCGGCACGGCGAGATCATCGTGCTCTCCACCAGTCAGGACGGTACTTTTCTTTATCGCTACCAGGGGAAAAATCACTTCCATCTGATACTAAAAGTTCAGGAAAAACGAGATATCCAGTCGGTGGTCGCAAGTATTCTCCAACTGAAAAATGGCAATTATTTGCTGAATGACAGTGAAAAGGGAATACGCCTCTTAAAACCCAATGGCTCTTTAATCAAATCTTTCAATAAAGATAGTTTTTCATACGCCTTGTCACCGGAAGCCTATCCCGGCGTACCCTCCATTTTTCATGAAGATCGCAAGGGCAGAATCTGGATATCATATAGTAAAAATCCGGGCGTATTTTTATTTTCTGAACATGATAATTCTTTCAATCTGTATAATAAACTCCCACCCCATTACAATTATTCGTATGTGTGGGAAGATCAGCAGGGCAACCTCCTGTTCGTACAAACCAATGGTACTGGCACCTACCCGGAAGCGCAACACATTTACTGCCTTTGGGCAAATGATTCTTTTTCCGATTATTCGCATCTGGTATCCTTGAGTCCCAGAATTATCAGTATCTACAGCGAGGATTTTCATAAAACCATTTTAGTAGGAATTGACACCGGCTTGAAAATAATACAAAATAGTTTTTACAACATCCAGACCTATCTGGCAAATTCTCTAAGCGATGACCAACGCGGGGAAATCATACGAGGCCTTGTGGGAAATGATCAAAACGTTTACTTCGCGGAAGAATCCGGTAAGTGGTACACTATTGACTTGAAATCCAATCAATTAGACACAATCCCATTCATAGACCGGCAAACCGGGCAGCCGCTCACAGACATCAATTGCACGCTCGATCTCTACCTGGACAATCAAAACATTTTGTGGGGCATTGCCTGCAACAGCCTGCAGGAAGGACAACTCATACGCCATGACTTGACGACTGGCATCACCGATGTTTTCCGGTATGAGGATCGCCTCAGAGCTATATCTGCCGGACGCAACGGGAAATTCTGGCTTCTGGCGGAAGCGAAAAACGAAAGTGGAAGTCTGGTCTCTTTTGATCCCACTACCCGGCAATTCACAACTTATCTGGAAAACGGGCAGATTAATCCTTTGAAAGGAGCTACGCCTTATTATATCATAGAAGACCGGAAAGGGCTGATTTGGGTAGGTACGAACCTTGGGTTGATTGCGTTTAATGCCCAGAAAGGCACTTCAAAAATATACCAGACCCAAACAGGCTACAACGGCAACGGGCTAAGAAGCAATACCATTTACGTGATTCATGAAGATAAAAAGGGGTTGATCTGGATTGGTACCGCCAATGGTTTGAGTGTTCTTGACCCCAAGACAGATTTGATTACAACATATGATCAGCGCAATGGTTTGGCCAGCAATACCGTGTGCGGAATTTTACCCGATGAAAAAGAAAACCTCTGGATCAGTACTTTCAATGGGCTATCTCACTTAGATCGCGAAAATAATGAATTTCATAACTTTTTTGCTATTGACGGGCTAAGCCACGATGAATTCAACCGATTCTCGTTTTACAGAGATGTCAAAGGGCGATACTACTTTGGTACGGTCAATGGTTTAAACGTCTTCCATGCGGGTGACTTGCTCAGCGGGGAAAAAATACCGAGTGTAGTCATTACTAAGATAGTGCGCTACAACAGCCGAAAAGATACGACTATCACGCAGTATGATCGCCTCAATCCGCTCGGCTCGATTGTGGTCACGCCCGGTGATAATTATTTTCAGGTGCATTTTATGTTGCCAAAATTTAGCGATCCTGACCGAAATCAGTTCAGCACCTGGCTGGAAGGCTACGAAAAAGACTGGACATATCAGGGCAATACCTCTTTTATCAGATACAATAGCCTCCCACCTGGCACCTACACACTACATATCAAAGGCGCCGACCCCAATGGCAACAGAAGAGCCGAACCCCTTAGCATAAAGATTTTTGTAAAAAGATCATTTTACCAGACAATATGGTTCTGGCTCATCATCGTCGGCATATTGAGCGGAGTAGCGTATGCTGCTTTTCGCTATCAGTGGGAACAAAAACTACAGGTAGAACGATTTCGCACTAAATTGTCAAGTGATTTGCACGATGAATTAAGCGGGCTGCTCTCCGGTATCGCCATGCAAACGGATATGCTGCAAATGATGACCGAAGATGAAACGACCAAATCGCGGCTGAGGCACATCGGTGAGGTAAGCCGCAAGGCCATGTCAAAAATGAGCGACGTGATTTGGTCTATTGACTCGCGCAAAGATAAAATGGGCGATCTGCTACTGCGCATGCGGGAACACGCTGATGATATTTTATTGCCCCTTAACATTAAGTACGCTTTCGAAGCGAAAAAAATTGATCCGCAGCATCGCATTCCTCCCACCACCCGGCAGGAATTGTACCTTATCTTCAAAGAATCCATTAACAACATTGCCAAACATTCCAATGCCAATCTGGTCAACGTTAATCTGCAAAATTCCGATGGTTTTTTTATTATGGAAATTCAAGACAATGGAAAAGGTATTCCCAAAGGGCACAATGGCAATGGCTCTCACTCCGGTCAAGGTTTATCGAATATAAAAATGCGCGCCCGAAGAATCAGCGCAAAAGTAGAAATTATTAAGAATCAGGGCTATACAGTTAAATTAAAAATGCGAAGGTTTGCATAAAATCCCATACCCCACGAAGATGGGGTTTCGCGGTTCGTTTTCCCCCACTATCTTTGTATCGAACAATGCGAAATATGAGATGTCAATCATATAAAGAATTTCTTCCTATTCACCTATCAACAAGAAGCGTGTTTACTTAGCGGGACTTCCTGTTCTCTCTAGGAAGTCCCTCCTTTTTTCAGGTGATTGGAAACAGAAAACTAAACCCCAAACTTTTCTTTTTTTTAGAAAAAGCTAATCTCCAGATGGCTCTCAACTCGTTCAATGCTTACTGCCCGGGAACTGAGTGAGAGCCTTAATTTTTCGCTTCAATGCTTCGATAATACTAAATTCGGATAATCGGTAATAATTCCATCTACACCTAGATTGATCAACCCCCGCATAGTGGCGGTGTCGTTCACCGTCCAGGGTACGACGAGCATGTTTTGAGCATGGGCTTTTTTCACCAGATTGGCACTCACTAACATGTAATAAGGGCTGTAAATATCCGGCACAAACCCAAGCGTCTCAAGATTTTTATCCAATCCATCCGTATTTTCTACTAATAGCGCCACTACCATTGTAGAGTCAATCTGCCGTACCGCCTGCAGCGCCCGCACATCAAATGACTGAATACACGTACGCGCTTTGATGCCCAACGATTGAATCTGCTCCATCAGCAAATGCGCAAAAACAGGGGGCTTCGGGGTGAAGATGTTGTCCCACTCCGGGCGGCTTTTAATCTCTATGTTGTAAAAAGGCAAAGGTCTGCCGTTATCCTTACAGTATTGTTCTACCTTGGTCACCATTTCCCGCAACAAGGGCTTAGCTGCAGGCATTGGCCGCTGTTCCGGGAAACGCGCGTTGCCCCGGCTGCCACAATCAAAACCGCGAATTTCCTCATAAGTCAACTGAAAAAGGTTGAACTGTTGTTCCTCCGTTATTGGAGAGCCGCTCGGCTGGGTGCAAATGGCAGGCGACATCCAGGGTTCATGCGAAATGACGAGCTGGCTATCTTTGGAAATCGCCACATCCAACTCCAAGGTTTTTACAGGGTATTCCAAGGCTTTCAGAAAAGCAGGGATAGTATTTTCGGGCAATAGCCCCCGTGCACCGCGATGCCCCTGCCAGTCAAAAGTTGCTGGAACAGGCATTTCTGTTGATGTTGTTTTTTGGCTACAGCCAAATATCATAACTGCCAAAACAATTGAGAATAGTCGAATAATCATTGTTATTTCTTGTTCAAATAATCAATCGCCAGATTGCATAGCAACCGAACACCGAGCTTCATACCACTGTCTTCCACATAAAAATCGGGCGTGTGGTGGGGCGGAGCCATAGTAGGATCCTGCCCCTTGGGCATTCCACCGACGAACAGGAACAGCCCCGGCACTTTCTGAGCGTAAAAAGCAAAATCCTCCGCACCGGTAATCGCGTCAATGAGAATGGTGTTTTCCTTGCCTGCAGTGCGTTCCAGGGTAGGCAACATTTGTGCGGTAAGCGCGGGATCATTATACGTTACGGGGGTGCCCCGGATAATTTCCACTTCGGCAGTAGCGCCCATGCTCTCGGCAATAGTGGTAGCCACATGGCGTATTTTTTCGTGAATTTTATCCTGCATGCCAATATCGAGGGTACGAATCGTGCCGGTCATTTCCGCTTCTTCCGGAATAATATTATTTCGCACACCCGCAGTGATTTTTCCAACGCTGATGACAGCTGCTTCTTTTGTCAATTCAGTTTGTCGGCTGATGATCGTTTGCAGCCCCATGATAATTTGCGCGGACGTCACAATTGGATCAACGCCCGTCCACGGTGTAGAGCCATGCGTCTGCTTACCCTTCACTTTGATGTTGAAAATATCGGCTGCTGCAAGCTCGCCGCCTGGCTTGTATTTAATTTTACCAACCTCGGTCGCTGAATTGATATGCAAACCAAAGATGGCATCCACTTTTGGATTATCCAGTACGCCTTCTTGTACCATCAAACCTGCTCCGCCACGCTCGCCCGGAGGCGCACCCTCTTCTGCGGGCTGGAAAATAAAAACGATCTTTCCCTTAAGCTGATCCTTCACACCCGTAAGAATCTCAGCCGCACCCATAAGCATCGCCACGTGCGTATCGTGTCCGCAAGCGTGCATCACACCTACTTCCTGCCCGAGGTATTCGCCTTTCGCCTTGGAGGCAAATGGAATATTCACTCTTTCCGCTACGGGTAATGCATCCATATCGGCACGCAAGGCAACGGTAGGACCAGGTTTATCGGTGTTCAAAATGCCCACCACGCCGGTATGCGCAATGCCCGTGCGAACTTCAAGTCCTAGCGATTGAAGATGCTTTTCAACGTATTTGGCAGTTTCAAATTCCCGGTTGGACAATTCAGGATATTCGTGGATATGATGCCGCCATGTAATCACCTTGTTCTCAATCGCATCCGCTTTTTTGTCAACCATAGCGCTAACATCACTCTGAGCCGATCCGTTTAGATAAAACAGGACGCCCAGCACCATAAAAATTATTTTTTGCATACCAATTCAATTTTTCTCGTTCAATTCAAGCTATTAGACAACATTAATTTGTCTGATTTCCTTGATTTCAGAAGATTTTTTCCGCCTTAGGAAAATAGATTAAAACCAAAATCAAAACACTGCTTACAACAGGCTATTCATTATCAACTGATTTTCAATTATTTCCACCCTTCCCGGATACACCTTGAGCGCCTGTTCCAGGCAGTCCATTGCCGCTTCGAGTTTTTCAACATTGATCACGTAGGCGAGCCGCACTTCATCTTTGCCCAGCCCCGGCGAAGCGTAAAACGCCGCCCCCGGCGACAGCATGATCGTAGCTGCATTGTAGTCGAATTCTTCCAGTAGCCACTGGCAAAAGCGATCGGCATCGTCAATCGGAAACTTGGCAAAGCTGTAAAACGCGCCTCCCGGCAAGTAGCAAGTGACGCCCGGCATTTGGCGCAAGCGGTTGAACACCGTTTGACGGCGCAGATCGTACTCGGCTTTGACCGTTTCGAGGTAGCCATCGTCCGCATCGAGCATGGCTTCGGCAAGATATTGTTCCAGCGTCGGAGAACCGAGGCGCAGCTTGGCAAAACGCGACACCGCCGCCAGCACCGATTCGTTGCGGGTAACCAAAGCTCCTATCCTCGCCCCACAGGCGCTGTAGCGTTTGGAAACAGAATCCACTACGATGGCGTGCTCTTCCAGTCCAGAAAGGTTCAATACAGAGGTAAACTCCTGATTATCAAAACAAAACTCGCGGTACACTTCGTCAACGATAAGAAACAAGTCATATTTTTTTGCCAAAGCCGCCAGTTCTATTAGCGATTCGCGGGAATAAAAAGAACCGGTAGGGTTGTTGGGATTGCAAAGCAAAATCGCGCGGGTTTTACTGGTAATCGCTTTCTCAAATGCCGCCGCATCCGGTAGCGCAAAACCGTCTTCGATGTAACTTGTGATGGGGCGAATATGCACGCCCGCCATATGTGCAAAGCCATTGTAATTGGCATAGAACGGTTCAGGGCAAATAACTTCTTCGCCCGGCTCAAGGCAAGCGAGCAATGTAAAGTAAAGCCCTTCAGATGCACCGGTAGTCACAATGATCTGATCAGCGGTTACATCCACGTGGTAGCGCCGGTAGTATTCGGTGAGTTTTTGACGATAAGACGCAATACCCTCCGCCGGGCTGTATTCCAGGATTTTCAGATCGAGTTCTTTGAGCCTTTGCAGGGCGGTCGAGGGTGTTTCGATATCCGGCTGACCGATATTCAAATGGTAAATCTTTTTGCCCTGAGATTTGGCTTTTTCCGCCATTACAGCAAACTTGCGAAACGGCGACAGCGGAACTGTATTTCCGCGCTGGGATGATTGAGGCATATCTAAAAAGTGTTTATTGTCAAAATGACAATTGATAAATGCCACAAAGATAAGCCAATTTACTACCTGCCGAAACCCCTCAACCGTAAAAATATACTATTTAAACTGCGTGTCATCAACCGGATCAAACGAAGTGAAAACACTTTCCGGGATGAACGAATAAACGCCGATCTCCGTCAGTTGGCGATTGCCGCCCCGGTCGCCAGAAAGTTGGATATTGCCGTATTGCGAATAGCTAGTCCACGGAGTCACAATTGTTGGCTTCTCGTCAGTATATTTTTGGAAATATTCCCATTGGCTCACCAGTCGGGTTTCTTTGTCCACAAAAACGTGATATTTGTTTTCAGGAGTTCGCCCAACATTTTCAAAAGTCAGTTGCAACACATCAGCCGGTTGACCAGCTGCGGTGTTTTGTTCGCCGATGTACTTGAGCGTCACGCCGGAGTCTTTGAGTTTGAATGGCATGACCAGCCAGTAGCTATCATTGATCCAGGCGCTGATGCCGCGCTCCACATATTTTTTAATCGAATCGGGTTGCGACAGTTCCTCGCTGCCTATTTTCACTTTACCGGTATTGCTGTTGATATTGACGAGATAAACGTCTTTGCCCACCTCAATTCGTACATTACCGGTGTATTTGTCCCAAAACAACTTACGGCGGCCGAAGAAATTCCAGACGATGAAATGCGTGTTGTCCCAGTTTTGGCGACCGCCCATAGACTGCATTACTTCATCGGCAATCTGAATAGCTTTGGTATCCGAAGCGGCTTCATTGAAGCCGGGCGCGGGCGGGTTGGCTTCAGGCTGCTGCGCATTGGCAATAAAGGTTGTAGAAAAAAGCAAGAGTACACCCAAAAGTCGTTTTTTCATAAAATGCTAATTTCCTGTCATAAAAAAATCCCTGTCGCTGAATACAACGACAGGGGAAGCGGAAAGTTTTTACACTATTCGTAGAATTATGCGTTTGGATCAACGCCGCCGTCGAGAAATTCCTGGTAAGCGCTCAGTTCGCCCCACTTACCGGCAGCCGCGAGTTCCGCCTGCTTTGGCCACGTACCCGGATTTGCCAGACGGAAGCTTTCGCCACCAGCGTCCAGAATTTCGCGCAAACGCTGCACGGAGGTCACCGACAGATCGCCCCAGGTATTGATACCCGCGGCTTTCAGCAATTCTTCGATTTTCGGACCGATGCCTTCGATAATCTTCAGATCCTCCGGGTTATTGGAA
>CAZQTF010000095.1:0-14114 GCA_964596135.1 uncultured Saprospiraceae bacterium
CCGCACCAGTGATTTGTTTCTTCACCACCGAATCGGCAGTTGTAGAAGCGGGCATCATCAGTCTGCGCATTTTTTGCGCGGGGTATATATTCTGGGCTTGGGGCATGGTCGTGAGCCAGGCGTTCAACGGAGCAGGGGACACACGCACGCCAACCATCATCAATCTTATTTGCTTCTGGGCGTTAGAAATTCCACTGGGCTATTTTCTGGCAGTCATGCTGGGCTGGGGTGTAGCCGGCGTGTGCGCAGCGGTAGCCATCAGCGAATCCATCTGGGCGATGATATCGGTACTCGTTTTTCGCAGAGGGAAATGGAAAACGGTGAAGATTTGATGTATCAGGAAACTTTCATTTTCTTGAAATCAAATATTTTTTCCACTGCTTTTACCCGGAATTGAAAAATCTCTTCAACGCGATTATGCACAAACAAAGCATCTGCAATGGTGCCGATAAAGCCGTAAGGAACTTTATAATGCAAAATATCGGTCATCAATACGCCGCCATCCATCTCTTCGAAATGGTGCTGATGATGCCATAAAGCGTATGGACCAAAGCGCTGTTCGTCAATAAAATACCGATGATCGCGGACGTGCGTAATTTCCGTTACCCAGTTCATCTTGATGCCAAGCAATGGGCTTACTTTGTATTGGATGATCATGCCTTCGTACATCTCAACGTTGCCGATGTCGGAAATAATCTCAAAAGACATATCTTCCGGGGTAATGACGTTCAGGTTTTCCGGGCGTGAGAAAAAATACCATACCTCATCAAGTGGACGAGGGATAAACTGTTTCCATACTTTCTGTCGTACTTTCATGTCCTTGATTATTTTTTTCGAGAAAGTAACAGTACTCAAACGACTTTGTTCAACCTTCTTAAGGCTTTAAAAATCAATCAATTAAAAACAAAAACAAACATATTATAAAAATTTATTTTTGAAAATTACCCCATTTGTGGTATGCGCCGTTTTTTACGAAATAATATCTTTGTACCTGTATCGAAGTATTAAACCTTTTATATAAAGTTTAATCACAGAGAAACATTATTTTTCCCTTAAACCGCGTAATCCCATGACTAAGAAACTTTACATGCCATTTCATGTCGTATTTGCGTCGGCTCCCGACACTCTAATTTCCAGAATAATAAGTTTGGCTGATTTTCCCAGTTGAGTAGTCCCAAAGCTTTTGCATTGTTCGCAATGAATGCAATGCTTATTCCATAAGCATCCCAGGAACAATCGCAAAACCGGAAATTTTCTATGTGTTGCTAAACTTTAGAGTATCATCCAACGTATATCCCATGAACTTAAAAAAAGGAACATATCATTACTTTGTCCATATACCTTCCCGACGGCTATTGCTGTTGCTCGCTTTAGTTAGTTTTGCGACGCTCCCACTCTCCGTAGCGCAAACCGGCGCCGCCGGATCAACGCCCTGCCCATTGGTCATAGGGGTATCTCACTTCACAAAAAGCTGTTTAGAAAAAGACTTAAGCAACATTCCAACGCCTCTTGTTGACGCGCCCTGCAGCGTAGTTGACAACCTGACTTTTAAAGATACTTTCTTCGAATTGGCACAATCATCTTATTCGAGTTTCTCAGGATATTTTGATTTATCCCGTTGGGAAAAGAAAAGTGGTGACGGTGGGGTAGATGTCACCGGAGCTCCCAATTGCATATTAGTTGAAGGGGCTAATATTGCTCGGTTTAATGTTGCGCCCGGTCGTGTTACAATTCTTCGGATTGCCATACCGGCTAAGGGCTATGCAGCTTTTAACTGGAAAAACATTGGGGGCTCCAATCTTTTATTCTCGGCAATAGTCAACAATAAGGTTTACCCCATAAAAACCAAAAATTTTTATCGCTCTCCCCTGCTCCAGGCGGGCGATATGCTTAGCCTACAAATGGAAAATACCTCAGAAATTCAGATAGAAACCCAACTGTCAGATTTTCAATTCTTTACCAACGCGACATCTGTCATTGAGCGCCGGTGGACCGCCACCGACGACCGGGGCAATACTGCTTCAACCACTCAGTTTATCACTATCGAACCGCTGCCTCTCGCTAATATCATTTTCCCGAAAAATTTCGACAGGCAATCAATGCCCGCCCTGAAATCCAATGAACCAGCTTTCACTGGATTTCCCGTTTACGATCAAGATGGCAATGACCTGACGACGCACGATCAGCAAATACTTAATGCCTCCAACTGTGCTTTTTCGATAAGCTGGAAAGATGAACTTACAACGGGGCAATACTGCTATATGCTGCTGCGCCGCTGGTCGGTGGCTGATGGGAATGGCAATGTGCGCGAGCACTCGCAGATCATCCATTTGCAAGATATTTCCAATTTTAATATAGAATCAGAGCAAACATCCGTTCAGCCATCATCGGTAAAAGCCAGTAGCCATAAAAGTTCAGCCATTAGCAATGATTCACCATATAATAGTCTGATTATATCTCAGTTTATTCAACAACCGGGAATCGGCGAACAGCTTGCAGCCTTAGTCGCAACCAACAAGAATAATGCAAATGTGCAATAAAGATTAGGTTTGTAAAGGGTTTCTCATACAGAAGTGAGGCAGGGGGTTGAACAACCTCCTGCTTTTTTATTTACACCAATAATTTTTCGTACAAATTCATTAGTTGCCCGGTAAGCGGCTCGCCCCGAAACTGCTGCGCATGAGCGAATCCTTTCTCGATCATATTGTTGCGGAACGCTTCATCGGTGAGAATTTTAGCTATGCCCACTGCCATCTGCTCCGGTTGGGTAGGATCCACAAGCAAAGAGCCAGAACCGCCGGCTTCCGGCAGGGAGGAAACATTGGAAGTAATTACCGGCGTTTTGCTGAATAACGCCTCAAGCACAGGAATGCCAAAGCCTTCATAAACAGAGGGATAGATGAAAATTTTTGCCTGCTGATACAATGCCGGCATATCTTCGAAATCCGCTTTGATAAATACAATCTGTTTTTGCAAGCCTTTTTGGGTGATGTAGGCCTCGACTTTTTGTTTGTAGGCCTTTCCATCTCCGATGACGACCAATGGCAATCGCAGATCAGGGGGCAACCGTTCCAGCGCCTGCACGATGCCCAGCAGATTTTTGCGTTCGATGATCGAGCCAACATAAAAGAAGTAATCCGAAGGTAATTGATAACGCTTGAGCACTGCTTCAATAGCTTTCGGTGGCTTCTCCTGCATGAATCGCTCGTGGCACGATTGATAAATCACCTCGACTTTTTCCGGGAAGACATTGTAAAAATTCACAATGTCGCGTTTGGTGCTTTCGCTGATGGCGATGATCCGATCGCTGTGTTCGCAAGCGTACCGAAATTTGAAGTCGTAGATTTGGCGATCCGTCCAGCGAAAATGGTCGGGATAATGCTTGAAAACCAGGTCGTGGATGGTCACCACACTTTTGATGCCTGTTTTTTGAATGCCCATCGGAATTTCGTGGCTCAGACCATGGAAAAGCTGGATTTTGTGCTTGCGCAACTCGCGCTTCACCCCCCAGGTACGCCAGGCCGCTTTGAATCCACCGTGCGGCAAATGCACGCTGTACAACGGGCTATTTAAAAAAAACTGGGTTTCATCGTTTTTGGTCACTTGTGGTGTGTAGAGAAAATAGGCATTATCAGGATAGCATTCCGCCAGATTGCGGAGCAGGGTGCGGCTGTAATTGCCCAGTCCGGTAAAGTTATTAAAAAGGCGTTTTGCGTCAAATCCGATTCGATACATGAGCAGTGTTTATCCCACCGTCGAAAATAAACAAAAAACTCCAATGAGCGCCTTAGTCCATTGGAGTTTTTTATCTGTAATGACAATATCTGTGAAGTTTACACTGCAAAACTTTCTCCGCAACCGCAAGTGCGCGCGGCATTTGGATTGTTGAAATAAAAACCCTTGCCGTTCAATCCACCGGAAAATTCCAGCGTCGTGTTGCAGAGGTACAGGAAACTCTTCAAATCGGTGACAACTTTTACGCCGTTATCTTCGAAAATTTGGTCGTTTGGTTTATTTTCATTATCAAAGTCCATTTGATAAGTCAAGCCAGAACAACCGCCACTCGTCACACTCACGCGCACAAAGTAATCGTCGCCGATGTGTTCACTTTGCCGAATTTCCTGTATCTTATTTTTGGCGCTATCTGCTACGAATAACATTTTTATTAGATTTTAGATATTAGACTTTAGATGTCAGACGCCCAGTCCGGCATCCGGCATCAAATAATCTGGTATCTTAAAATTAAGCTTTGGCTTCAGCAGTAGATTCCACCAAAATACCATTTTTGGTCTGGTAATCCTTGATAGCGCTTTTGATGGCGTCTTCTGCCAAGACCGAACAGTGAATTTTCACTGGTGGCAGTGCCAACTCTTCTACGATCGCCATGTTATCAATTTTCAGCGCTTCATCCACCGATTTGCCCTTCAGCCACTCGGTTGCCAAAGAAGACGACGCGATCGCCGAACCACAGCCAAAAGTTTTGAACTTCGCATCAACGATAGTCTGGGTTTCAGGGTCCACCTCGATTTGCAAGCGCATCACGTCGCCGCACTCAGGGGCACCTACCAAACCTGTACCAACCGTATTTTTGCTTTTGTCCAAAGTACCCACATTACGGGGATTCTTAAAGTGATCGAGTAATTTATCGGAATAAGCCATGATATATTAATTTTTAATGTTGAGTGTTTACTTTTAATGCTTAGGAGGTCGAAAAGGTTTGAAACATTGAGTTTCGTTACCACCTGCTTCATTACCTCATGATTTGTAAATGACTTTTGAAAACTAAGAATGAAGTAGCTGAGTCATGAGGGAGCTAAACGCTCTCAACTCCCTCCATTTTAATGTTCTTGCCACTGTACGCTGTTCAAATCAATACCTTCTTTGTACATTTCCCAGATCGGGCTGAGGTCGCGCATATGATTGACGCCATCCGTCACTGCTTTGATCGCAAAGTCAATATCAGCCTCGGTTGTGAAACGACCAAGACTAAAACGGATCGAAGAATGCGCCAGATCATCGCCCAAACCCAGCGCCACCAGTACGTATGATGGCTCCAGTGAAGCCGACGTACAAGCCGAACCGGAAGACACCGCAATATTTTGGTTGAACGTCATCATCAGCCCCTCACCTTCCACATGCTTGAAAGAGAGATTGGTCACATGCGGCATCCGGCTGTGCTTAGCGCCGTTCAAATATACTTCTTCCAACTTCATCAACTCGGTTTCCAGCCGATCGCGCAGTTGGCTCAGGCGTTCTGTATCCTGTGCCATTTCATGCTTGGCAATCTCGGCTGCTTTGCCAAAGCCCACAATACCCGGCACATTGAGGGTGCCCGAACGCATACCGCGCTCGTGTCCGCCGCCATCCATTTGGGCAGTCAGCTTTACACGCGGGTTTTTGCGACTCACGTACAACGCGCCTACGCCTTTCGGACCGTACATTTTGTGGCTGGTAAACGCCATGATATGCACACCTACTTCTTTCGGATGCACCGGTATCTTGCCTACGGCCTGGGTAGCGTCGCTCATGAACAGCACGCCGTGCTTGGCGCAAATATCACCGATGGCTTTCATATCCTGGATTGTACCAGTCTCATTATTTGCCCACATCACCGACACCAGAATCGTATTCGGTTTGATGGCAGCCTCAAGCTCAGCAAGATCAATCAGTCCTTCGCTGTTGACGCCCAGATACGTGACTTCCGCACCCATTTTTTCAAGGTGATCGCAGGTATCCAGCACGGCTTTATGCTCGGTTTTCACAGTGATGATATGGTTGCCCTTCCGGCGATACATTTCAAACACGCCTTTGATCGCCAGATTATCCGATTCTGTTGCACCGGAAGTAAAAATGATCTCTTTCGGATCCACATCAATCAGGCTGGCCACCTGTTCGCGGGCGTAGTCCACCGCTTCTTCTGCTATCCAGCCAAAGGGGTGGTTGCGGCTCGCCGCATTGCCCGGATTTTCATAAAAATAGGGCAGCATTGCCTCTACTACGCGCGGATCGGTTGGCGTAGTAGCATTGTTATCGAGATAAATCAATCGTTTTTTATTCATGGTCATTGTACTGCGGTGTTTTTATTTAGATTGAATCTAAGCTTTATTTTGATTTACAAAGATAACGAATTTGCCAATAAAAAGTTCAGGAAAAACAACTTTTCTGGATAATTTCAAAGCGAACGCAACAAGATTTAGGTACTTCAAGGCTTCCAGCGATTAGGTATGCCGCCACTATTTTTAGGTATGCACTTGAGTAAGCCAAAGTTGTTATTTATGGAGCATTTGATTTGTGCATTTTTGTCCGGTTCATTGCCGGAAATTAAAAGTGATTCTTTAATTTACACACCAAATCGCAGTCGTATGCAAAAGCCTTTATTCTCCGAATTTTCACCGGTAACTAAAGCCGAGTGGATCGCCAGGATCGAGAAAGATTTAAAGGGTAAACCACTGACCGATCTGCAGTTCCACCTGGAAGAAGACATTACCCTGGATCCATTTTATCATCCGGATGACTTCAGCGAATACTTCGCACCGCTAGCGGGTGTAAAAAATGACAATACCTGGCAAATTGGTGAATACATTGAAGCCAGCAAAGTGAAACTTGCTAATCAGCAGGCGTTGGAAGCGCTACAAGGCGGCGCAAATGCGCTGCTATTTGAATTGCGGCACGAATTGACCGAGGAAGAGTTGTTGCAATTGCTCGAAGGAATTGAATTTGAATACATTAACACGAATTTCGGGCAATATTTTCCCGGAAAGAATCCTACGCTTTTGCTCGAACGTTTTTACCATCTGCTCCAAGCCAAAGGGAAGAATCCAGCGGCAGTTGCCGGTTCGATTGATTTTGACGCTATTCTCGACTGGTCGGAGCCGCCTTTCGAGCACTTGGCGAAAGCCGTCCAATTCTGCCATCAGCACATGCCGCATTTTCGGATCATCGAGGTGGATGGTCGGCGTTTTCATTCGGGTACCGACCGCGTGAGCCTTGAGTTGGCATACGTCATCGCCAAAGGCAGCGAGTACCTCGCGCAACTATCGGCACAAGGCATCCATCCTGCGGTAGCTAATCAGCATTTGCAGATTACGGTGGCACTCAGCACCAGTTATTTTGTAGAAATAGCCAAGCTTCGGGCGCTCAAATTGCTTTGGGGAAACATTTTAAAAGCTTATGGCGCGCCGATTCAAATGCCCATCATCGAAGCCCACTTTGCTCCGGAATCCCAGGATAACAATCCGAATACCAATATGATTCGCGCGGCTACGCAAGCGCTGTCTGCTGTTATTGGTGGCGCCGATCGCCTGTATATTTTGCCGGCAAATGCTGCCCTGGGTGAAGACAGCACGAGCTTCAGCCGGCGCATCGCACGCAACGTCCAACACTTATTACAATTGGAAAGCCATCTGGATAAGGTCGCGGATGCTGGCGCAGGCAGCTATTACATCGAACAACTCACCTCGGTACTGGCGGAAAAAGGCTGGGCAATCTTTCAGGAAATCGAGGCAAGGGGCGGATATTTGAATGTGTGAGCCTGTTTTTATTATAAAATGAGAAAATTATTTAACTTTTCGGGAAAGAAATGTAATATTACGTTTCAAACCTTCATATTTGGTGCGTTTTAACGCTGAATCTTTAAATATTTTCTGAAACACCGCTTCGGTGATTTCCTCCCAGTCGTTTTTGCTCATTTGCAATAAATCGGGGTGGGGCTCAAACGCCGGCTCCTGATGCGGGGCTGAAAAGCGATTCCAGGGGCACACCTCCTGGCAAATGTCGCAGCCGAACATCCAGTTGTCCATCTGACCGGCAAATTCATCAGGAATGGCATTGCGCAACTCGATGGTAAGATAGGAAATGCATTTGCTGCCGTCCACGAGGTAGCCCTGCGGCGAAATGGCTTCGGTGGGGCAGGCGTCAATGCAGCGAGTGCAAGTACCGCAGTAGTCTTTTATCGGATGGTCGTAGTCCAGTTCCAGATCGAGGATCAACTCCGCCAAAAAAAAGTAAGAGCCTGCTTTCGGATGGATCAGCAAGGTATTTCTGCCTATCCAGCCAATGCCGGCGCGCTTTGCCCAATCGCGCTCGAGCACCGGGGCGGAGTCCACAAAACATCGCCCATTCACCTCGGCGATGTTTTCTTGTATAAAACAAAGCAATTCCCGCAATTTCTCTTTTATCACCAAGTGATAATCTTTGCCATAAGCGTATTTGGAAATTTTCGGTGCTTCGGGGTCTGCTTGTTTTTTTTCGGTGAAATAGTTGTACATCAGGCAAATCACAGACTTTGCACCTGGCACTAATTTCGTGGGATCTATCCTTTTCTCAAAGTGATTCTCCATGTAATGCATCTGCCCATGCAGCCCCTGATTCAGCCAGGCTTCCAGCCGCCGCGCCTCTTCATCCATGCGTTCGGCTTTGGCAAAACCGACAAACGAGAAGCCCAGCCGTTGCGCTTCGGCACGAATCATCGCCGTATGTGTTTTGTAGTTTACCAAAGTCAATTTGCCTGAATGTGTGAAATAATGATTTTTGTTACAAGATAAGCATCCTCATCCTATCCGTCAACTTTCCATTACCATGATAAAAAACAAAAAGCGCCCGTGCCGTTCCGCCAGACGCCCTCAACTCTAAAGCATGAAGTATTAAGTCATTTCGTATACATCGTATTTGGGAATCGTAAATTTTAAATGCTAAATACATTTTGCCGTTGCCAAGCTTCAAATACCCTGCGCATCGAGCCGATGTGGGTATGGTTTTCGTACACGCGCAGCCAGTCCTGGAAGGTCATGGTGCCGTTTTCGGGGTGCTCGATGGTGTGTTCCCAAATCTCATCCGGCAGATTCCTGATCACGTTATAGCTTATCTGGCGCAGCAGGCGGAAGAGTTCCAACGCATCCTCGGTAGACTGGTTATGATAATCCAATTTGGCAGCCCAGGCTTCCTGGTCGTACGCCATGACCGTACTGCCCGGTTCCGCGATAAATTTCCGGCAACGCGCATACGAATTCACCTCACTATCAGCCAGATGAATAATATTTTCGTGGATGGTCCACTTGTTTGGAGCGGCGCGCCAGTGCCACATCTCCCTTGGAAATGTTGCCAAAGCGGCTTTAATCTTGTCGTAGGCTTTGCCATAGCTTTCGATCAGGCTGTTGCGCGCAGCGCGATCCATGGGCAACAGTGATTTTTCCATCTTGATGTCGGCGCGTTCGTATTTTCCAGGTTCCAGTTCCGTTTCAAAAAAGCCCATTTGGCGGTACATATTGATGGCGGGTCCGGCATGGACGGTATTAGAATACAAAATAACCTGGGTGGCGCCCATTTCTTTGGCTTTCTCCAGAATTGCCCGACACAAAACCTTACCATAGCCCTTGCCGCGAAAGCGTTCGTCCACGGTCATTTTCACCATTTCAAACGTCATGTTGTCCACCTTTTTCAACGATACCGTGCCAACCGTTTCCTGCCCTTCCTGAGCCATGAGAATAGTGCCGCCAGCATCGAGAATGTATTGCTGCGGCTGTGTAATGACGCGGATATCTTCAGCTTCCAGATCGAAATGTGCTTCAATCCATGTGCGATTCAGGCGCTCGAAATCTGCCTGTAAATCAGGGTGATAAGGAATAATTTGTAACATAAATCGAATGATTTAAGGATGTAATTCTTCAGCTTCGTTAATAAAATAACAATGCTCAAAGTGCTGCATGCCAATTTTGGGGTAGTAGCCCTGCGCTTTGGGCGCCGCCAGCAGCAGCAGTTTGCCCTTGCCAGATACGAGTTTCGTTTGGCGGATCAATTCCTTGCCAATACCCATTTTCTGAAAAGCAGCATCCACCGCCAGATCCGACATGTAGGTACAAAAAGCAAAATCCGATAGCGACCGCGCCACGCCAATGAGTTTGCCATCCAGGCGCGCTGTCATGATCAGATTGGCATGCTTCAACATATTGGCGATACGTTCAGGATCATCCACCGGGCGTCTTTCGGCAAGAGTGGAACGCCGCAACACATCTATAAATTCAGCTGGGCTGAGCTCATTTTCGATTTTATAGCGGATATTCACGTTTTTAGACATTCAAATTGATCCTTCAAAATCATAGAAAATCCAAATAACTAATCTCTTAACAACAATTCAATCCTCGCGCGAACGGGGCGCTCTTATCAATGTTCCGAAACGGCTCGACACTCTGTATTTGAGCGCAAAATCGGAATTGCTTTTCTGTTTTAAGCCTTGGTTCACCATATACAGACTTCCCACAATGCACAAAAATGCCAGCGCAACCATGAGATTCAGCTTTTCACCCAACATCAGCCAACCCAACAAAACAGCTACCAACGGATTGATATACGAATGCATCGAAACGATCGTGATGGGTAATTTTGACAAGGCATAACCATAAGCTGCGAACGCCAGCAACGAGCCAAAAACAATCAAATAAAGTAATGCCCCGGCCATTTCCGGCGACCAGCGAGCTTTGCTCCAATCATCGAAGAAAATGCTCAGGATGAAACAACCCAGCCCACCGAAAAGCATCTGCAGGCTGGCGTTGAGAATCGGGTGACTTCTGGTCTTTTGCTTTTTTATAAACACGCCACCACTTGCCCAGCCCAGTGCCGCTAAGAATATAAATAGAGTGCCAGTAGCGTACTGCGGATCGGTCAGTAAAATCAGGTTGTCGCGGAACAGCACGAACATGCCCGCCACGCCGGTGAGCACGCCCAGCCAGATGAGTCCATTGGCACGTTCGGAACGATTGACGGCGAGATTGATCAGCACAACCCAAAGCGGCGAAAGCGACGCAATCAGCGCTGCAATGCCCGATGGCACGTACATTTCTGCCCAGCCAACCAGCCCATTACCGATGGTAATGAGCAGAAAACCGGTAATTGCCTGCCGCCAGATGTTGGGCCAACCGCCCAGCTTCTGGTGCCGGACAAACATCATAAATGCGCCCAGCAGCAAGCCTGCCGTTACTTGCCGGAACGTAGTGAATAAAAATGGCGGAAAATGCCGGACGCCAATCAGCAGGGCTACATATGTGGTGCCCCACACGATACAGATAAACCCCAGCGCGAGATAAGCCAGTCGGTTGTTGCTCATTTTATAAAAAAAGTTGAAGGGGCAAATCGTTGATTATCCCCTGATGTTAAATTATGCAATTTGCTGCAAAGAAATCCAATTCAGCAAACTAAAAACAGATGCAGAAATATTATTTTTGGGCATAACAGATTTTTTAAATAGACTTTAGCTATAAAAATTTAGAATTTAGACCTTCATCTATTGTTTAAAGCCTAACATCGTTTCAAATGATAAAACTTATCGAACAACGAGCCGAAGACTTCCTCTACCAACAAGTTGCCGACCGCCTCGAGCAACTCATTCGGCAAGGCACATTAAAAACCGGGGATAAACTTCTGTCGGTGCGCATGCTCAGCAAAGAGCAGGGCATCAGCATGAGTACAGCGTACCAGGCTTATACCCAACTGGAAGCGCGCGGCTTGATTGAATCGCGCCCAAAGTCAGGTTATTACGTCAGATTTAATCCGGTCAAAACCCCGCCGCTACCCCGTATTTCCAAGCCCGAGCCGATAGAAAAAGAAATCAGTTTGTCGGAAATAATTGCTTCGGTATTTAAAGATATTGCTTCCGATGCCATTGTCCAGTTTTCGGTGGGTGCGCCTTCGCTGGAGTTGTTGCCGGCTGCCAAACTGAATAAAGCGATTGTTCACGCTCTACGGGATTCCAAATTTCACGGTATCAATTACGAACACATTCAGGGAAATCCCGCGCTTCGCAATCAAGTGGCGCGCCTGGCATTCAACTGGCAGGGCAATGTAAGTCCCGATGATGTGGTCATCACGTCGGGCTGCATGGAAGCATTGGTCACTTGTTTGAAAGCGGTCACCAAACCCGGCGATACCGTTGCGGTGGAAAGCCCGACTTATTTTGGTATATTGCAAACGCTGGAAAGCCTGGGACTCAAAGCATTAGAAATTCCTTCCTGCCCAGAGTGGGGGCCTGAGCTTGATTTTTTGGAAAACGCTTTGCGTAAATTCAACATCAGCGCCTGTGTGTTTGTGCCCAATTTTAACAATCCGCTGGGAAGTTGTATGCCCGATGATCGTAAGCAGGCGTTGGTACAAATACTCTATCAATATAATGTTCCGCTGATCGAAGATGATATCTATGGTGAGATGTACTTTGGCGAGCACCGCCCGAAAACCTGCAAAACCTACGACACCGAAGGACTGGTACTGCAATGTAGCTCTTTTTCAAAATCGCTGGCGCCGGGCTACCGGGTTGGTTGGGCAATTCCAGGAAAATGGACGCAGCAAGTGACGCACAACAAGCTTATTCACTCGATCTCCACACCAACATTGCAGCAGGCAGCGATCGCTTATTTCCTGGAAAATGGTCGCTTCGAATTGCATCTCAAGCGTCTGCGCAAAACCCTGCACACTCAGTGTCTGCGCTATCTCCAAGCGATTGAGGAGTATTTTCCTGGCGAAATCCGCGTCACGCGACCGGAAGGCGGTTTTGTACTTTGGATCGAACTGCCGGAAAATATCAATTCATTTGAATTGTATCGTCAAGCTATCCAACGAGGCATTTCCTTTGCGCCCGGGCAGATTTTTTCTCCTCAGGGCAAATACTGCAACTTCATGCGTATCAGCTTCGGGCGCCCGTTTGATGATAATATGGCACGGGGCATCGAAACATTGGGAACACTGATAAAGAACACGATCTGACTTCTGGCACCAAAACACCTTTCGCTTTGGTTTCCTCGGGTTTGCGCAATCAAAAATTATTACAAAAAATAGTCCAAAATTTACTCCTTTTATTGAACAAAATCAAACCATTGACAAAATCAACGCAAAACTTTATTTTCATAAAATATTTTTATATTTTGATTACAAAACACCCAAATAAGATCCATCATGAGTTGTATTTTCTGCAAAATAGTCAATGGCGAACTGCCCGCCAGCAAAGTATATGAAGATGAGCATATCTTAGCTTTTATGGATATCCGCCCCGTCAATGAAGGGCATTTGCTGGTCTTACCCAAAAATCATTATACGCAACTGCGGAGTATGCCGCTCGAACTGGCGGAACGGTTATTTAGCGTTGCAATCCGGGCAGAGCGTGCGTTGTGGCAATCCGGCATTCCTTGCGAAGGCACCAATCTGCTACAAAACAACGGAGCCACTGCCTGGCAGGAAGTGCAACATGTACACGTGCATGTAATCCCGCGCCTGAGCGGTGATTACAGCCGTATTAAGCTATCGCTCTCGCCCCTGAAGCCGGAGCGAGCTAAATTGGACGAACTGGCAGCCGACATTGCCGAAGCGCTCGCCGAACTTGAACCTTAGATCGAGATTATTTACATTATTACTTTCCGTATTTAATAATTTCTCAAAATCCTCCAGGGATTCTGCTTTTCTAAATAATTCCAGCGCCCCCTCCAGGCTAAAATGATCGCCGGGGAAACTGGTTTCTTCTTCGTTATCTGAATTTTGAGCAGATAAAGACACCGTAAAAAGCGCGAGTGTAAAGATTAGCAACAATTTGATCTTCAGTCATTTAAAAGACTTTAGTGATAAAATGAGGCTTTTGACAAAGTAGAAATGTGAAATGTAAGATTTGAAATTCACTTTACAAAATTAGTACCAATAATACATTCCTTTGAAAATAGCTCAATGAAATAAATTGTTTACCCTTGTTTATCAGGCAATTACGAATATAGACCAGAAAATGGAAGGAAGGTTTAATGGCGGGAATTTTTTATATACTTAACTTATCCCCTATCAGTCAACCAATTTTAGTAATTTCCGCTCAAATTTTAAAACCATGAACCTACCCATTTTAGCCGCCCAACTCGAAGGTGAACTCCACACCGACCAACTGATGCGCACGTTATACGCGACAGATGCTTCCATCTATCGGGAGTTGCCGCTGGCAGTGGCGTATCCTAAATCAGCAACAGATATTCGGAAACTGATCTTGTTTGCAAAGGAAAACCGCGTACCGCTCATTCCGCGCACGGCGGGTACGTCGCTGGCGGGGCAGTGTGTGGGCACGGGCATCGTGGTGGATGTATCGCGCTATATGAATAAAA
>CAZQTF010000096.1:0-14096 GCA_964596135.1 uncultured Saprospiraceae bacterium
AAGTCGGATTAAGTGATCAAATACCTTACCGAAGGTGTAATCCAACGGAAAATACATCCAGTTCATTTGCGAAAAATCACTCACCAAGCCAACGATCGCGCCAATGATCACGCAGGTTGACCAGAGAGATGAGAAGGATCGGTCTTGTAATTTGTTTAGGATAACGACGATCAGGAGGACTATCAGCAAATTAAAGGCAGCGGCAGTGATGAGCATCCTGAGATCAAACAACACGCTGTTTCCAGCTTTGTATGTCATGAACGTTATCCTGGGTCCCATAACAACCTCAGGCTGAAGGATCGCCTTCCAGCTTTGTTCCATTTTTCTGGCTGCCGGATATTGATACACGCCATCATAAGGCATAATACGTTTCATTATTGCCGTGTCAACAACGATAGCGGGCAACTCTTGAATTTCACCGGCGTGCAGGGGCAGAAACATCCAGGAACCAATATCCCAGGCCGTAAGAAGCATCGTTCCGATTACAACGGAAAAAAAAATCCGAATGCTCATAGTTTGGTTTCATCTCATTTTTTCAACAAAGTCGCCGAGCGTAAATTTTCAGAATTGGTACCCACCATAATATCGAATACCCCCGGCTCAACGACGAAAGCGCCGTTTTCTGTGTAAAAGCCAAGTTCTGCATCGGTCAGCACAAATTCGACGACTTTCGATTCGTTCGGTTGCAACATGAACTTCTGGAAGCCCTTTAATTCCTTAACCGGGCGCACCATGCTCGCCACCCGGTCACGAATGTAAAGCTGCGCCACTTCCTCACCGGCAACTTTGCCGGTATTTTTTACCGTAACGCGAACTTTGATTGCGGACTGGTCGGAATCATCTATTTCTAAACCTGAATATTCAAACTGCGTGTAGCTCAAGCCATAACCGAAAGGATACAACGGTGAATTGGCTTCGTCAATGTAATGAGCCCAGAAAACTTCAGCCTTGGGACCAGGTCTCCCGGTGCTGAAATGATTGTAATAAATCGGAATTTGCCCCACGCTGCGTGGGAAAGTCATCGGCAGCTTGCCGCTTGGATTGTAATCGCCAAACAGCACCTGCGCGATCGCATTGCCACTTTGAGTGCCCAATTGCCAGGCTTCTACGATTGTAGGAACATGCTCGGCAGCCCAGTTAATGGTCAGTGGGCGACCATTCATCAGCACCAGAATGATGTTGGGATTGACCGCATACACGGCCTCCAGCAATTCCTGCTGTACACCGGGCAAATCCAGTTGGGCGCGGCTTCTACCTTCTCCACTCTGAAAACCGTGCTCGCCCAATACCATAATCACCACCTCCGATTCTTTTGCCAACTGAACTGCTTGTGCAAATCCGCTTTTGTCGGTCTCATTAACCTTTACTTCGTTGATAAAATTGGTTTCTCCGATCACCAAATCGGCGCCTTTCGCATATCTGAAATTGGAGGTGTAGTTTCTAAGCCCTTCCAGCACAGAAACCGCCGAATTGTCGTCAGAGCCAATGCGCCAGCTACCCAGCGGGCTGTTTTTGTCATCGGCCAGTGCCCCAATGACAGCGATTTTCGGCTGGTTTTTCTTAAGCGGTAGCAATTGCTTTTCGTTTTTGAGCAACACGATGGATTTTTTTGCCATATCGAGCGCCGCAGCTATATGGTCGGGGTGATAGATCAATTCTTTTTCCCGTTTCGGGTCGCAGTATCTGTAAGGGTCTTCAAATAAGCCCAATTCAAACTTCACCCGCAGAATTCTTCTCACGGCATCGTCAATGACGCGCATTTCCACTTCACCTGCTTCTACCAGTTCTTTCAGATGCGTGACGTATGCGTACGACTCCATGTCCATATCGGAGCCGGCATTCGCGGCAAGCGCTGCAACTCGCTTCAAATCCTGAGCGAAGCCGTGATCAATCATTTCCATCCCCGAGCCCCAGTCGGAAATGATAAAACCATCGAAATTCCATTTACCTTTCAGAATTTCCCGTTGTAAAAAGGCATTGCCGGTAGCCGGCACGCCGTTCAGCACATTAAAAGAATTCATCACCGTGCGGACATTATTCTCGACGGCGGCTTTAAAGGGAGGAAATATCACATTATAAAGAGTATAAGTGCCCACATCTACTGTATTGTAATCCTTACCGGCTTCCGAAAAACCGTATCCGGCAAAGTGCTTTGCCGTAGCAGCGATCGTATTTGGCGCCGACAAATCGTCACCCTGAAATCCTTTCACTCGGGCAACGCCGATTTTTGCACCTAAGTAAGGATCCTCACCGGACCCTTCCATTACACGCCCCCAGCGTGCATCTCGGAAAATGTCTACCATCGGCGCAAACGTCCAGTGAATGCCCATCGCCGAAGCTTCGATCGCCGCCACTCTCGCCGATTTTTCAATTGCTGCCAAATCCCAGCTCGCCGCCTCGGCTAACGGTATGGGCGACAGGGTTTTATGACCGTGAATGACATCGAATCCGAAGAGCAGCGGAATACCCAGTCGGGTCTCCTTCACCACCAGTTCCTGTAGTTTACGGGTTTCGGCGGCGCCTCTCACGTTGAGCATAGAGCCTACCAGCCCTTTTTTCAGATGTTCGTACTTTATTTTGGCGCTGCCTTCTTTTGGTGCTGGTCCTGTTATTTCCCAGAAGCCGTTGTATTGGTTCATTTGCCCCACTTTTTCCTCGATGGTCATGATACGCAGTAAGGAATCAATTTGGGTTTCGATGGCGTTCGATTGTCCAAAAAGAAAATAATTCGTCATTAAAATAAACGTTATTATACTTAACAGCTTCAGCTTTTTCATTCACATTCAAATTTAAATCAACAATCAGGTTTAGTTTTACATTTCCAAATATATTTCCTATTTGTCAGATAGAAAAATTCGAGCGCCTTTTTCCACTCAGACCAATAGAAGAAAAAGGATTTTCTATGAGTAGAAAAAGACATTTTGCTGCTTCCAGGTTTTGTTCTATCTTTCGAACCATTTAACGACGAGTAATTATGAGACACATAGCCTTCTTTCTGTTTATTTTGTGCTCGGTATTCGCATCAGGGCAATCATTTACACAGTCCGAAATCGAACGCTGGCAGCAACAAGCGCAGCGTGTCAACATTATCCGGGACACCTGGGGGATTCCGCACATTTATGGTAAAACGGACGCCGATGCGGTATTCGGTATGCTTTATACGCAATGCGAAGACGACTTTGCCCGCGTAGAAATGAACTATTTAGACGCAATTGGCCGGCTGGCAGAGGTGGAAGGTGAAAGCGCCCTGTATCATGATTTGCGCGCCCGCATGTTTCTGGATACCGCGCAGGCGATGGCGATTTATGAAAAAAGCCCCAGTTGGATGAAAAAATTGCTGCATGCTTTTGCCGATGGAGTCAATTATTACCTTTACACCCATCCTGATGTAAAACCGTTGCTGCTGACGCGCTTCCAGCCCTGGATGCCGCTGATGTTCAGCGAGGGCAGTATCGGAGGCAACATCACGGTCGTATCGCTTGGTCAGCTGAAGTCGTTTTATGAGAAAGACGGATCAACCTCCCGGGTAGATCCACTGAACTGGCTGCAGGAGGAACCGGTTGGCTCTAATGGCTTCGCGATTGCGCCGACTAAAAGCGCAACAGGCAATGCACTGCTGCTTATCAATCCGCACACTTCCTTCTATTTCCGGTCAGAATTGCAAATGGTCAGCCAACAGGGGTTGAATGCTTACGGCGCTGTCACCTGGGGGCAATTTTTTATTTATCAGGGTTTTAATGAGCACTGCGGCTGGATGCATACCTCCAGCGATGCCGATTCGATGGATGAATATCTGGAAACCATTGAGCAACGCGATGGTAAATACTTTTACAAATATGGTAATGAATGGCGTCCTGTTCAAGAGCAGAAGGTTAATCTGCCTTATAAAACTTCTGAAGGTATTAAAACAAAAGAATTTATTATTTACCGAACCCATCATGGACCAGTTATACGCGAGCAGAATGGTAAATGGGTGACCATTCGCATGATGAATGAGCCGCTGGCTGCGCTCACGCAGTCTTATCTTCGAACTAAAGCCAAAGATTACAGGAGCTTTAACAAAGTGATGAAAAGATGCACGAATTCATCCAATAACACCGTATTTGCAGATCGGAAAGGAAATATTGCCTATTGGCATGGGAATTTTATGCCCCGGCGTGATTCCGCATTTGACTGGAACAATCCGGTAGACGGTAGTAATCCCAGAACCGAATGGCAGGGACTGCATCCGGTGAAAGACATCGTGCAGGTGCTGAATCCGGCGAGCGGTTGGATACAAAATTGCAACTCGACGCCGTTTACCGCAGCAGGGAACAGCAGTCCAAAGCCCTCTGATTACCCCGCTTACATGGCGCCGGATGCTGAAAATTTCCGGGGTGTCAATGCGGCAAGGGTGTTGGGAAACAAGTCCATTTTTACCCTCGATACGCTGATTGCCGCGGCGAATGACCCTTATCTTGCGGGGTTTGAGAAGTTGATTCCTTCACTACTGGAAGCCTACGATCAGGCAGGATTTCGTTTTCAAAAACTTGCCGAACCTATTGAAGTGCTAAGGGCATGGGATTTAAAGTACGGCGAAAACTCTGTCGCTACAACGCTGGCAATTCGCTGGGGCGAACACATGCAGGCGTTTGCACGTACGTTTGCACCTCGTGATCAAGATTTTACACCTTTGAGTTTTACAGAATTTATGATTGCCAAAGTAACGCCAGAAGAAAAGATTAATTTGTTGCTTAAAGCAATTGATGATCTGCGCAGTGATTTTGGCACGTGGCAGGTTGCCTGGGGCGATATTAATCGTTTTCAACGGCTTACAGGTAAGATTCAGGAGATATATGATGACAATCTGCCCAGTATTCCCGTAGGATTCGCCTCAGCTAACTGGGGTTCATTGGCATCGTATGGCGCCCGTACTTATCCGAATACCAAAAAACGATATGGCAGCTACGGCAATAGCTTTGTGGCCGTAGTAGAATTTGGCAAACGCCTGCGAGGACGAGCGGTGGTAAGCGGCGGCGCAGGCAGCGACCCAAATTCTCCGCATTTTACCGATCAAGCGGCACTATATTGTAAGGGACAGTTCCGGGAGGTATGGTTTTACCCGGAGGAGGTGCAGAAAAATACTGAACGAACCTATCAACCAGGAAAGTAAGAGCTGGCACTCGTTTTTATTATATTTTTATATTTCATATGATGATTTTATTTATTTTTTTTAATGACAAATCATTTGTCATTAAAAAATTCCTGAAAGAGTAGGGGAGTAGCCAGTTTTTAAATCAGGCTTTGCAACTCGTCATAACGGGCAGAAATGGTTGCCGAAAGGACTTCCCGGAGCATTTCTCCCTCCAGTTTTCGGTTGGACACTTTGCGCAAACGGCGCGCCAATTCCGGATCATGCAGCGTATTGATCAGCCATTTTTCAAAATCTTTGCGTGCCAGATGGTACTCAAGCGTTTTGGCGGGTAATAGCGCAATCACCTCGTTGAATTCCCACAGACTGGCGGCAGTGCGCGGTCCTTTGTAGTCCGGTTCTTCGATATAAAAATGAAATTGTTTGGTATGCGGCAATGGCGCCTGCAGATATTTGTGCAAATGACGCACATGCGTGACTTTCCTTGAAGTACTTTCTATAGCAATCACTCCTGTTGGGGGTGGTTTTTTTTGAACCGTTTTCCCCAGGCACAAATAAGCTTGTCTTGAAGTAAGCGAAGAAATCATTTCCAATGTACTATCCGAGCACTGTTGGCCGTCAAGATATTTCCTTAGTATTTCCTGCTCATCAGGATTTCTCATTCTCGTCAATAGCCAGTTATTGGTGATATTGAGCAAAGAAGGTGCAATTGAACTGGGGCGATAGCTTACCAACCCAAGCCCGCCTTCCTGCATATATTTGAAAAACAGTTTGGTGAGCGGATCATCATCGTGCTGGCAAAAATAATGTACTTCATCAATCAAGAACCAGTGCGGCTTGCCCCGACGCTGGCGCAGGCTGCAAAGCGCGTGCATCAGATCATTGACATATTTTATTTGCTCAGACATGGAATATAACGATAAATCAAGGATTAGGCTTATGTCGGAATATTCCATCAGTACAATGACATCGGTCACGGACGGCGGCGCGGTCCTGTCACCGCCCAGTAGGAGCGTATGCGGAAATGCCCGAATGCCCCGATGGTCGCCTTCGGGGTCAATGATACAGATTTGATATTCCTGCTGCAGGAGCTTTTCTGCGAGCATGCCGGCGATCCAGGATTTGCCGCTGCCGCTTTCACCAAATACACCTAAGTTGCTGTTGATCAAATCAAAAGGGCTGATAATTGCCGGTATTTTGTGCAGACTTTGACCCACAGAAATCTTTTGTTTCGGGCGCACCAGATGTTGGGGGATGTTGCCATTCATTAATTTGTCAATGAGATTACGCACACCTGCTCCATCCTGATCCGCCAGCACCACATCGGCAATTTCTTTGATGTCTGGCGCAGTATTGGCAACCGCAATAGCCAATTCTGCCTGCTCGAAGAGGCTTCGATCGTTTTCGGCATCGCCAAAAGCCACAACGTTATGCGGAGAAAAGCCTAATTCGCGCAACGCGGTCAGCAAACCTGTACCTTTCGTAGCGCCCGGCGGAAGTACCATTACGGCACCTTTATTATATTCGATGGTGGCAGCATAAGAAGTTTCCGAAAGCACTTCCAGCACTATTTTATCGTGGGGTCGCCAGGTAGCGCAAATTGCCAACCCGCGTTCTAAGGGAATGTTCATTGTCTGAAGCTTGTCAACCACTTCATGGGCGATGCGACCAAACGGAAGCATAATTGTGTCATTCCTGGGGAAATAAATAGCCGCGCCATTTTCGGCAACAATAGCTTCGCAGACTTCCTCAAAAGGGCGAATGGCGGTAAGCGCATTTAATCGGCGCCCTGTCACCAAAATTAGAGTAAAACCGGCAGCCTTCACTTTGCGCAAAGCAGCCCAGGTTTCATTCGCCACGACATCATTTTCAGCGATGGTGCCATCTAAATCCAATGCCAGAATTCTTAAATGCATACGCCAAATTATTTTGGCAAAATAAAGCTCATGTTTTTATTAAACAATGATATTAGTCAAATTATAAAATGATGAAAATCACATGATAATTGAAAGCTTTTGCTTTTTTTTACAAAAAATTTTTATGCCGGCAACCAAAATTTCTATCTCCGTCCCAACTTTCTCCGGGCTTTCGCCAAGTACGATCATTCTTGCCGCTGATATTGGAGGCACCAAAACCGATTTGGCTTTATTTGAAGTAAAAGAAGAAAAATTTACCATTATAAAAGAACGTGTTTATCATTCCAAGGATTGGCATACTTTTGCAGACATGACAAGGGATTTTAATGGTTCTTTGCCGCCGCCCGAAAGATTGTGCGTTGCCGTTGCCGGTCCGGTTGAAAATGGCAGAGCAAAAATGACGAATCTCGATTGGACACTGGATCGGGAGCAATTACAGGCTGAATTGGGAATAAATCATGTGCTGTTAATCAACGATTTAGAGGCAAAAGCTTATGGCTTGGCAACTTTGACCGAGGAAGATTTTCAAATGGTATATCCAGGCAAACGCTACGCCAAAGGCAACGCAGCCATTATCGCGCCGGGTACAGGCTTAGGGGAAGCGGGATTGTTTTGGGACGGGAAGGCGCTGCATCCTTTCGCAACGGAGGGAGGGCACTCCGATTTTGCCCCCCGCACCGATCTGGATATTGAATTATTCCGGTTTTTGAGACAACAATTTGGGCACGTGAGTTGGGAACGGCTTGTCTCTGGTCCGGGCATCCTGAATATCTATCAATTTCTACGTGATGTCAAAGGTAGAGAAGAACCTTCGGCATTGCATGCAAAATTCAACCGTAGCGACCCCGCGCAGGTGATTGGTGAATCCGTTGAAGAATTCCCGATTTGTAAAGAAGCAATTGAACTGTTTATCAAATACTTAGCTATCGAATCTTCCAGTCTCGCTCTAAAATTTAAAGCAACAGGAGGCGTTTTTATCGGTGGTGGTATTATCCCAAAAATTTGGACTGAGGCGCTACAAGCAGTCTTCCTGGAACATTTTTTCGAGGTAGGGCGCTTGCGATCATTAGTCGAAGCAATGCCAGTGCACATTATCCTGAATACGAAAGCAGCGTTGCTGGGAGCAGCGTATTATGGTTGTCACTAATGGAAAAGTAATTTATTGCACTTTTTTTAAAAATTATGTTAAGTAGAAAATAAAAAATAGTTTCGTCATAGGGGTGGTTCGAATATTATGCTGATGAAAAGAAGCGAATCTGATGCACTACTGTTAAAAACTCAGGTTGATCAACATTTTGATGCATGATTAGGCATCTATGCCCAACCAATCCCAATTCTCAGATTTCCCAGCCGCTTGGAAGTACTGATTTTTTATTCCTATAATTTATATTATGTTAAGTAACTAAATTCAAAAGACATCTTCATCCTGTGCAATAACTCTCCTCGATTTTGGTTGTTATAGAAATTGCAGCCAACTAAAAAAAGACTTAGCACATGAAAACGTCACCCCGTCCGTTATGGTATCTCATTTTTATCCTCACCGGCAATATTCTATTTGCTCAGCCCAATCTGCAAGCCTCTCTCCCACTCGACGCTTCTGTGCGGATCGGGCTGCTGCCCAACGGCATGCGTTACTATATTCGTCAGAATCAAAAACCAGAAAATCGCGCTGAACTCCGCCTTGTTGTACATGCCGGCTCGCTGCAAGAAGATGACGATCAGCTCGGCGTAGCGCATTTTGTGGAACACATGGCATTTAATGGCACTAAAAATTTCCCTAAAAACGAGTTGGTGGACTACTTAGAGTCAACTGGTACGCGCTTTGGTGCTGATTTGAATGCTTACACCAGCTTTGAAGAAACGGTGTACATGCTGCAGGCGCGTACCGATAGCCTGAAATTATTGGAAAAAGGTTTGGAAATACTGCAGGATTGGGTACAAGCCGTTGCCTTCGATCCTACCGAAATTGACAAGGAACGCGGCGTAGTAGTAGCGGAATGGCGCAGCCGACTTAGTCCCGATCAACGTATGCAACAGCAGTATTTTCCAGTGTTGTATAAGGACTCGCGCTATGCTCAACGTCTTCCCATCGGCAAGCCGGAAATGATCGAATCGGTGCCCTACGATGTTGTGAAACGGTTTTATACTGATTGGTACCGACCCGACCTGATGGCGGTGATTGCTGTGGGTGATTTTGATCCCGCTTGGATGGAAGTGCAACTGATCCAGCGTTTTTGTCAGGTTGAACGACGGGAAGATGCCCGCAAAAGAACAGACTACAACATCCCTCGCCACCCGGAAACGCACTACGCAATCGTGAGCGACCCCGAAGCTTCGTTTACCAATGCGCAAATCATTTACAAACTACCAAAACAATCACTTCGTACGCTTGGCGATTTCAAGGCGCAATTAGCCAGGGTATTGTACAACCGAATGCTGGGCGCCCGCTTGTTTGAATTGCAGCAACAGCCCAATCCGCCGTTTACCTTTGCCTCCTCGGGCTATAGCAGCGACATTGGCGATATAGACACTTACAGCGTGTACGCATTCACTGCAGAAGGCAAGGCAACTGAAGGTTTGCATTCTATTTTGCTGGAAACCCGCCGGGCGCAATTGCACGGTTTCACGCCCACCGAACTTGAACGCCAGAAAGCGGACTTGCTTCGCGGCGCCGAAAGCTACTACCGCGAGCGCGACAAAATTCAGTCTGCGGCACTGGCGGACAGCTACGTGCAGCATTTTCTCGATGGCAACCCTATGCCTGATGCCGAACAGTATTTACAGCTATGTAAAGATTTGCTACCGCTTATTACATTAGATGATATCAATCCCTTGCCCAGGCAATGGATCACACCCGAAAACCGCGTGGTGATCGTCACTGGCCCGCAAAAGGCGGGGGCGCCACTTCCAACCGAAAGGGAAATACAAACGCTGCTCGACGAAATCGAACAGGCGACTCCCCTACCCTACGCCGACCAGGTGTCGGACGAGCCGCTGTTGAATATCAACTTAAATCCGATTGAAATTACCGAACAAATTGAATTCCAGGAGCTTGGAATCACTGAACTAAAGCTGGCAAACAACGTAAAAGTTGTGTTAAAACCGACTGATTTCAAAAACGACGAAATCCTGCTCGATGCGTTCAGCCCGGGCGGACACTCGCTGTATCCCGACGAAGCATACCTGGACGCCGCCAACTGCGCACAAGTGGTGGATTTCAGCGGTATCGGCAAATTTGATGCAGTAGCATTACAGAAAAAATTAGCAGGCAAAGATTTGAATATCAGCCCTTACGTATCAGAATTGTACGAAGGATTCGACGGTTCCGCTTCGCCGGATGATCTGGAAACGATGCTGCAACTCATTTACCTCTATTTCACCGAGCCGCGCCGTGATTCAGTGGTATTGCAATCGCTCGTCAATCGCCAGCGCTCGATCGTGCAAAACATGATGGCGAATCCGTATTACTATTTCAACGAAGAACGCAGTAAAATCAAGTACAACAGCCACCCCCGCCGCCTGATGACCAAAATGGAAGACCTCGACCGACTCACTTCCGGAGGTACTTACCGCATCTTCCGCGAGCGCTTCGCCGATGCCTCCGACTTTACCTTTGTGCTGGTAGGCAATTTCGATGTGGAACAAATCAAACCAATGATAACAAAATACTTAGGTAATCTCCCCGCTACCGGGCGGCACGAATCCTGGCGCGACATTCACGCCGACCTCGTTCCGGGTAGAATTGACACGACCATCGTACGTGGGCAGGCGCCCAAGGCGATTGTGGAACTAACCTGGCACGGCGTATTCGATTTTGGTGCTCCCAACAGCCGCTACGACTTCTACTCCCTGCTCGATCTGCTGCGCATCAAGTTGCGCGAGAGTCTGCGTGAGGAGCAGGGCGACGTGTACGGCGTACGCGTGTCCGGGGCGCCTTCCAAGTACCCTAAGGAGGATTATTTCATCACTATTTCCTTCAATTGTGAGCCCGGGCAAGTGGATTCCCTGATCCAAACTACCCTGTTGGATATTAAAACTATTCAACAAAGCGGCGCGGAAGAGAAAGACCTGCAAAAAATCCGCGAAACCCAGAAGCAAAGTCGCCTCAAAGCCCTGAAAGAGAACAGCTACTGGAGCGCTCAACTCGTAGCGCGCTATCAGTACGGGCTACCCTTAGACGGCATACTGTACGACGCCTATGAACAAACCGTGAACCAACTGGATAGCCCGGCAATGCAACGCGCTGCCAATCAATACTTCAACCAGGAGAATTTTATGCGGATTGTGCTGCTGCCGGAGTGAGTGTTGCCGATTAGCAAGTGCAGGGTGATGATGCCGCGTCTTTTATCGTGAATTTGTCACAGTGGAAACCATCAATTAAGGTATATCAAGTTTTGACAATTAACTCAATTAAAAATCAATCACCTGCAATACTGATCACAAAAAGAAAGGGCGGCTCCTTGCGAAACCACCCTCCTCCATTTGTTATTAGCGAGATGTGTCCCTTTCGGAACTATTCTTCAGCCATAAACGGATAGCGATAATCCGTTGGCGGAACGAAGTTCTCCTTGATGGTGCGCGCTGATACCCAACGGTAGAGATTGAGGATCGAACCGGCTTTGTCGTTGGTGCCCGAGCCACGCGCACCGCCGAAGGGCTGCTGCCCTACTACCGCACCGGTTGGTTTGTCGTTGATGTAAAAATTGCCTGCCGCGTGGCGCAGCTTTTCAGTCGCCAAGGTAATTGCAGCGCGGTCTTTGGCAAAAATAGCCCCCGTGAGCGCATACGGAGAAGTATGGTCCACCAGTTCAAGTGTTTCTTCAAACCGATTGTCATCGTACACATAAATCGTGAGCACCGGACCAAAGATTTCCTCGCACATGGTGCGGTATTTCGGGTCTTTGGCTACGATTACCGTCGGTTCTATAAAATATCCTTTCGTCATATCGCAATTCCCACCGGCAATGATCTCTACCTCAGGGCTTTTCTTCGCTTCGGCGATGTAGTTGGAAATTTTATTGAAGGCGCGCTCGTCAATCACGGCATTAAAAAAATTGGTAAAATCTTCGGGCGAGCCCATTTTGATCGTTTTGAGCTGAGCGACGAGCTTCTTTTTTACTTCGTTCCAGGATTCCTGCGGAATGTAAGCGCGCGAAGCCGCCGAACATTTTTGCCCCTGGTATTCAAAAGCGCCGCGTACCAGCGCCGTTACCACCTCATCCACGTTTGCCGAAGGATGCATCAGGATGAAGTCCTTGCCGCCGGTTTCCCCTACAATACGCGGATACGATTTGTATTTGGAAATATTCTTGCCAATGGTTGACCACAAATGCTGGAATACACCGGTGCTGCCCGTGAAGTGCAGCCCCGCAAAGTCGGGATGCGAAAAAATGACGTCGCCCGCCGCCGGACCATCCACGAAGATCAGATTGATCACGCCGGGCGGTAAGCCTGCTTCCTCCAGCACTTCCATAATTACCGCTGCCGAGTAAATCTGGGTTTCGGCGGGTTTCCACACTACCGTATTGCCCATCAATGCCGGCGATGCCGGCAAATTCCCGGCGATGGAAGTGAAATTAAATGGCGTCAGCGCGAAGACAAAACCCTCCAAGGCGCGATATTCCATACGATTCCACGTAAGGGGCGCGCTGTTGGGCTGCTGGCTATAAATTTGGGTTGCAAATGCTGCATTAAAACGATAAAAATCGCACAACTCCGCTACGCAATCAATCTCCGCCTGAAACACACTTTTGGATTGACAGAGCATCGTGGCGGCATTCATCTTGGCGCGGTAAGGCCCTGCTAACAGATCTGCCGCTTTCAGAAAAATCGCCGCGCGCTCCTGCCAGGGGGTATTTTCCCACTCTTTTTTCGCTTTTAAGGCCGCATCAATTGCCTGCTGCACGTGAGAAGCGTCGCCTTTGCAAAAATGACCGAGCGTGTGATGAATATCGTGGGGCGGATGAATTGGCACCTTGACGGTTGTGGTTACTTTCTCACCACCGATATGCATTGGCACCAGGATTTCTTTCGATTTGAGTGATGCGATAGCCGCTTTGAGGGCAGCCTTTTCCGGTGAACCGGGCTTGTAACTCAGCACGGGTTCATTCACTGCCTTCGGTACTTCAAAAAAAGCGTTTGCCATCGGTTCTTGTTTTTTGCTGCTGCAAATCTACAATTTTAACTGAGATATGAAAACATTTCGTCAAACAAGTTGCTCGCGGAAATTTTGTCATTTTTTGCTCCGTGATCTTGTGCTATCCTCTATCGTTAAGGCAATTGCTATAATGCAATCCCTTTGATCTGCTTATACTCCGAAGAATTCAGCCCGTAGTTTGATCGGGTATAGGCTTTGATGCGACTGCCACGATTTTTTAATTCTTCGTAGGCGTTGCGGCGGCGGTCGCGGGTAGTCGTGAGTAAGTTGCGGCGCGTAGCGACCTCTACGGACAATTGATTCGCCTGTACCACCAGACTTTCCAAATGCGATATTTGCAAAATCGGATTACTGGACTGGTAGTCCGCCAGTTGAGATAAAATCGTGACCAAATTGCCAAAGTACTGCGTAAGCGAACCATAGGAACGCTCCGATTGGGAGACCTTCCCCTCCGGGGTGTAGGCGATACGCTGCATTTTGCTTTTGATACGAGCCCTGATGTGTTCGTTTTTACGCCTCCCGGCGGCGATCAGAACTGGGATTTCAGCAATTTGACGGCAGATTTTGCGCGGCAGCAGAAAAAGGAAGCATTGTGTAAACTTTTACATTTGATATTTTGCGGTTTTGCAGTTGAATTAAATGTCAGTCATTTTTATTACAATGTATAAATAGGGTTATCGGGGAAATCCTTTGAGGATTTCGATTTTTACTTCGGCTGGCAGGAAAGGCGAGGCATCGCCGCCGCCAATAATGATCTCCCGCACGATCGTGGAACTGATATGCGAATAGCTGGGTTCGCTGATGAGAAAAATGGTATCAATGCCGTTCCCGACGATGTGATTCAACTGCGAGATTGTTTTTTCATAGTCAAAATCGGAAGCGTTGCGCAAGC
>CAZQTF010000097.1:0-14053 GCA_964596135.1 uncultured Saprospiraceae bacterium
ATAGTTCCTCCGTTCGGGTCAGTTTTAATGTCAATTTGAAAGGAGATATTGAATCAGCCGACCTTGTAGGAATCGAACCCGCGATAGAAAAAGTAGTTTTCAAGAAAAAGGCCATCGAAGTAGCGGTTTCAAAAGCCGATCTGGAAAAATACGTAGGCGAATACGAACTGGGGGGGATCGTCGCCAAAGTCTATTTGCGCGGCGAAACGCTGATGGTACTGGTGCCGGGGCAGCCGGATTATGAAGTCATAGCTATTGGCAACAACGAATTCAAATTCAGGGCATTAGAAGGTTACAGTGTCCGTTTTGAAGTGACCCCGGAGGATAAGGTGATGGCGCTATTCTTCGTTCAGCCGAATGGCACATTCAAGGCTACCCGCAAGTAACTTTTTTTACGTAAGACAGGATTTACCGGAAAAGGTGTAAATCCTGTCTTTTTTTATTGCAATCTGCTTAATTGGCGCAAATTAATATCATCCAGTACTTTACGCAGATCTTTTTCCGCTACATTATCCCCTTCAATATTTATCACAAAGCGATCGTCCACCAGCACGCTCAGTTGCCCCGATTTGGCGTTTTTATCGTATTGCTCAAAGGCCTTATACCCCTCAATTCTGGTGGTACGTTCGTAGCCATCGTCCGACTCGCGCTCGAATTCCATATTTGCCCACATTGCCAGGCCGGCCAGCGTAAGCGCGGAACCTCCCGCATCTACGATAGATATGTTGATTTCCTTGTCGTTTTCCTGATACGTCGCATTTGCCACTGCCACCTGTAAGCCCTCCATGCCCGATTTCTGCCCTTCGAGATGGGTGCGTTTCATGCCCAGCACTCTAGGTGGCAGCAAATCTTTCAATGACTGGTAGGCAACAACTTCCTTCGCTTCCAGATTTCCTTCGCGTAGCTGGCGCAGCGCCTCCTTTGTAGTGGCTTCCACATCGTCCGATTCAATGGTAATGGAAGCACTATCCTCCTCATTTTCACTTTCGATTGTAACCATTTGATCGTTCTGGGTTGCCGTTTCTTTTTCCTTGTCGTTGCCGCCACAACTTTGCAGAACAATCGAGCCGAAAAGCATCAGCAACGCGAACGAATATTGAATTTTCATGATGCTTGGATATATTTTTGGGTTTTGTAAAATAAAAAATTCATGACAAATTAGCGGTTTTTACAAAAAAGACAAAAACTCGCCGATAGAAGGAGGAAATAAATAGACATAATTGGTTTATTATCATAATTGTACAATGAAACAAAAAGCCCGTCCGTGCAACAACGAACGAGCTTTCTATCTTTGGAACTTACATGATTTTTAGTCCTCTGCTCCGTTGTCTTTGCGTTCCGGGCGCATCTGCGGAAAGAAAAGCACCTCCTGGATTGTCGTTTGGTTGGTCATCAGCATGGCCAGGCGGTCAATCCCAATGCCAATGCCCGCCGTAGGCGGCATGCCAAATTCCAGCGAACGCAGGAAATCGTAGTCAATAAACATTGCCTCATCGTCGCCGCGATCCTTGAGCCGCACTTGTTCTTCGAAGCGTTCGCGCTGTTCAATTGGGTCATTCAGCTCGGAGTAGGCATTAGCCACTTCTTTGCCGTTGATCATCAGTTCGAAACGTTCTACCAGCCCCGGCTTGGTGCGATGGCGCTTGGTGAGCGGACTCATTTCTACCGGATAATCTATAATAAAAGTGGGCTGAATATAATGTTTTTCGCACTTTTCACTAAATATTTCATCAATCAGCTTGCCTTTGCCCATGCTATTGTCCACTTCAATGCGGAGTTTTTGGCACACATCGCGCAGTTGGTCCTCGTCCATGCCGCTCACATCCAGTCCCGTGTGCTCCTTGATGGCATCGAGAATGCTGATACGCTTGAAAGGCGCCTTGAAGCTGATGATGTTGTCACCAACGGGTAGCTCGGTCTTGCCGTGCAGATCGAGCGCCACTTTCTCAAGCAATTGCTCGGTGATCTCCATCATCCAGTTATAATCTTTATAAGCAACATAAAATTCGAGGATGGTAAACTCCGGGTTGTGCGTGCGATCCATCCCTTCGTTGCGGAAGTTGCGGCTGAATTCGTACACCCAGTCAAAACCGCCAACGATCAGGCGTTTGAGGTACAATTCATTCGCCACGCGAAGATACATTTCGATGTCCAATGCATTATGATGTGTAATGAAGGGACGCGCCGTAGCCCCGCCGGGAATATTTTGCAACACCGGCGTATCCACTTCCAGGGCGCCGCGTTCGTTGAGAAACGCACGGATGCTGTTCACCATCTGGGTGCGCTTAATGAAGGTTTCCTTCACACCAGGATTCACGATCAGATCCACGTAGCGCATGCGATGGCGCAGCTCGGGATCTGCAAAAGCATCATGGACATTCCCTTCGGCATCAACTTTTACAATCGGTAGCGGGCGAAGGGACTTACCCAGCAACACCAGTTCTTTGACGTGAACGGTGATTTCGCCGGTTTTGGTGAGAAATACAAAACCCTTCACACCGATAAAATCGCCAATGTCCAGCAATTTTTTGAAAACATCATTATAAAATTCCACGCCAATGTCGTCCCGCTGGACGTATAACTGAATCCGACCGCTGGAGTCCTGCAATTCGGCGAAAGCCGCCTTTCCCATCACGCGCGTGCCCATCAGCCGACCGGCAAGGCGTACATCGGCAAACTGATTAGCTTGTTCTTCTGTAAAATTCGCTTTGATATCAGTGGCAAAAGCATTAACGGGGAATAAATCCGCCGGATAAGGATCGATGCCCAAATCGCGGATTTTCTGCAAATTGTCGCGTCGTACGATTTCCTGTTCGCTCAGATGCATTTTTGATAATATTATTATGTGTTAGTATAATGTCTAACGAGGCTGTAAAGTGCCATTATGATGTTTTATTCCATTTTCTTTATTTCAATACGGCTCAGCCATTTTAAATTGCGTCGCCCGGTGTGGAAATCATGGGATGCGATCAGCATAATGTTTTGAGTCGCATTTTTTATAGAAATTCCGTTCATTTCAGTAACAAGGTAGATGCTGTCTCCTGCTTTAAAATTAAACAATTCGTTTCAGGAATACACATTATTTATAGTCGTCGGTAGCGCGGCAAATAATGTAATACTCGCTCAATACTTTGGGGTTTTCGGCACGGATGCCAACTTTTGGCAGTACATCCCGGAGGCGCACGTCTCTCAGCTTACGCAATTCTCCGCGTGGCTCGCCGTTATGGCTGGTAATTTTTTCATCGCCAATCTTGTGTACTCGGAATTGCTGTGAATCCTCAAGGCTGATCATTTGAGGCTGTTCTACCAAGCCGCTCACCTGGAAAGCATTGGTCGCATTATTTTGCGCCGGCACTATTTTTGGAATAAGCAGCAGTACCACGAATATCCACTTTTTCATAATGAGATGATTACTAAGCCGCAAAAATAGCTTTTTTTGTGTTTGTCCGAAACTTTCAACAAGAATTGACGCTGCGTGTTGTGTATTTTTGCAAAGTAAACCCGGAAAATGCTCAAAATCGCTTTTCATCCGATTTACAAATATGAATTGCCCGAAGGTCATCGCTTTCCGATGATCAAATATGAGTTGCTGCCCGAACAATTGCTGTATGAAGGCACCGTGACCGACGCCAATTTTTTTACTCCCGAACCGATCAGCGAGAAAACGATCTTGCTGACGCACACCGCCGAATACTGGGAAAAGCTCAACACACAAACGCTTTCGCGCAAGGAAATCCGGGCGATCGGTTTCCCGATGACCGAAAATCTGGTGCATCGCGGTCGTTTTATTGCTAATGGCACCATTCAATGCGCTTTGTATGCGCGACAGTACGGCGTAGCGCTCAACATTGCTGGGGGCACGCACCATGCATTTTCTGACCGGGGCGAAGGTTTTTGCGTATTCAACGATATAGCGATTGCAGCAAATTATCTTTTACACCAGAGGATTGTAAAAAAAATTCTGGTAGTAGATCTTGATGTACATCAGGGCAACGGCACGGCGCAGATTTTCCGGAAAGAGGCACGGGTATTCACGTTCAGCATGCACGGCGCCAAAAATTACCCGGTGCGCAAAGAACAAAGCGATCTGGACATTGGCTTGCCCGACAAAACCGAAGACGAACCCTATCTGAAGATTTTGCGCAATACCTTACCAGCGTTGTTGGATTCGGTTGAACCCGATCTGGTTTTCTACCTTTCCGGCGTGGATGTGCTGGCAACCGATAAATTGGGACGACTGAGCATGAGTCTGGCAGGTTGCAAGGAGCGCGATCGCATTGTTTTTGAGACCTGCAAGCGAAACAATATTCCGGTGGCGGTGAGCATGGGCGGCGGTTATTCCGAGCGGATCGCCCATATTGTGGAGGCGCATGCCAATACCTACCGACTGGCACAGGAGCTGTATTTTTAAGGGAGGGCAAAAAAAAAGTCGTACCTTTAATAGTACGACCCCCAAAATTATAATCCCATGAACATATCCAAAATTTAAAAAAAACACCGAAAATATCCGTCATTTTTTTGAATATGACAGATAAGTGGTGTATCTTCGCATCGTCAAGAACAAGAACTATCATTGCGCTATATCAACAAATTGTAATCTCAAAGCCTGAATAACAGGCATAATCCCATGAGCATGACCTAGTTAGAGAGGCGGATCAATATTCGCCTCTTTTTTTTTGCGATGCGATTTATCTTTATCAGGGAATGTAACTTTGAAAAGTGTGCGCCGTCCCGAACGATGGTCCGGGACGACTTACCACCAACAAATTATAATCCCATGAACATATTCAAATTTGCTCGCTAGCTCTTTTCGCCAGCTTTTTTCTTTCATCCTCATTTACTTACCAATCACGATACAAATATGCAACGACTATCTCCTATGAACAAGGACAAAAATGAGGCTTTGTGAAAAAAAAATTCTGAAGATAAATTCAGAAATCAATATTTAAATAATTTTCTTTCAAATCATCTATTTTTTTGTGAAAATTATCTTTTTTAAAACTTGCCCTTTTCTTTGAAAAAGAATTAAAAAATAGCAAAAAAATTTGACCTCAGAAAAGAAAAAAGGCTCCTGATTGTTTTATCGGGAGCCTTTCGGTATTTTTAATTTATTGTAAATCAGTCTTTTAATTCTTCTTCTTTTTCTTCTTTGTTCTCTTCTTCCTTTCTCATCATTTTTTCTACCGATTCTTCGATTTTTTCTACCGCATCCTCGATTTTATCTTCTGCCACATCGGCTATTGCCTTGATCGTATCAATCGCATCTTCCAGTATGTCTTCCGCTTTTTCCAGAAACGAAGTTTTTTCTTCTGCTTCTGCCTCGGCTTCAGACGTGCTTTCTGGGGTGGCCTCACCCGCTTCCCCTTCTTCCTTGACCGGCTTGTCGCCGACAATTTGACCGGCCGCTTTCAGCAGTTTATCTTCTTCTTCTTTTAACGCTTCTTCGCGGGCTTTCATTTCCTGCTCAATTTTCTGCTGGGCATGTTTTTTGGCTTCTTCCATTTTCTTGCGCTCCTCTTCTTTCTTGAGTTGTTGTGCCATGCGTTGCTCCAAGTCGAGCTTGGTAGTCATCATTTCGCCCAACTTTTCTTCTTTGGAGCGGATGCGTTCTTCGATCATTTTAATTTTTGCTTGGCGGAGCTGAGCCTCCAACTGACCATCGGTGCGTTCTATTTTGCGCGACTGAAAGTTCAGGTCATCGTGGTCGCGTTTGATGGATCGCTCCATTTTTTCGATTGCCGAGATCAGCCCTTCATAACGGCGCTGGAGGCGGTCGGCAGGCGATTTGTCGTCGCCGCTTTCCGGACCAAATCTTTTCTCCTTTACTGTTTTGAAGGCAGCGTCCAGTCTTTCCCAGATTTCTGCACGGTGCTCGCGGCTGAGTTTGGATTCGCGGAACTTGCGCTGGATATCTTTTAGCTCGTCAAAAATAGGACCAAGCCGCAAGCCGTCTTTGATCTTTTTTTCGATGTTGTTTAGAGTTTCCTTGAAACGCTCGAAGTTGTCGCCGGATATTTGTTCGAATTGCTCGTCGAGTTTGGCGCGCAATCCTTTCATTTTAGCGAAAAGGTCGTTGATCGCATCGCGAAGGTTGTCCGAATGCTCTTTGAGCAGATTGCGGTCGCGCACCTGGTTTTGCACTTTATCCCAGAAGTTTTTGAGTTCATCCCAAAGGGAATTGTCGTAGGCTTCCAGTTTTTCAACGCGTTCTTTGAGTTCGCTCAATTCCGAGCTGTAGGATTCGCTTAGTTTGGCAGAGAGCACCATGAAGTGCCACTCCGTTTGGGCACGCTGCACCACATCGGTTCGTTCCACTTTAATGTCCGCTGGAAGAAGGTCTTCGGTAACGGTCAATTCGCGTTCGGTGACGGTGTAACCTTCCGGGAAATCGAGGGGTTTACCATCGCGCCATTCGTCCATCATTTTTTGATGGAACTCTTCGGTAACAAGGTTTTCGGGAAACATAAAAATATTTACCTTGTTATCTTCCGCTCGCAATTCCAATGCAATCAGTACACGTTCGTTTTGGGCATCATTTCCCCACAGCACCAACCTGGGTTTCATAGATGTTTCTCGTAATTTTCGTTAAATAAATGTAGTTCACAGTTATACAAGTGATTGAATATCTATCAAATTTAACAAAATGATAAGTAAACTACCAACTTTTGATACTTTTTTCTATAAAATAACCGGAATTAAATATTTACAGCCGTTTTACCGATCAATTGATGTTCCGACAGATATTTTGCTATTTGTACGGCGTTGGTCGCTGCGCCTTTCCGCAGATTGTCGGCAACAATCCACAGATTCAGTCCATTCTCGATAGATTCATCGCGGCGAATTCTGCCCACAAAAACCTCGTCTTTGTTTTTTGCCAGTAGGGGCATCGGGTATTGGAAATGCTGAACGTCGTCCAGGACAATTACACCCGGCATTTCGCTCAGCAATTTTTTTACATCTGACAATTCAAAGGGGGTGGCAAATTCTACATTCACCGACTCGGAATGCCCACCGTCCACCGGCACGCGCACGGCAGTAGCCGTAATGCGAATGCTGTCATCGCCGAGAATTTTTCTGGTTTCATTCACCAGTTTCATCTCTTCTTTGGTGTAGGCATTGTCGAGAAAAACATCGCACTGCGGGATCACATTTTCAAAAATCGGATAATGATACGCCATTTCATCCTTTGCGGGTTCAAAGCCCTTCTTTTCCAGATTGTACTGCTTTACTGCCTTCATGCCAGTGCCGGTGAAGGACTGGTAGGTAGAAACGACCAGCCGCCTGATCTGATAAACCTTGTGCAGCGGCGCCAGCGCCATGACCATCTGGATGGTGGAGCAATTGGGATTGGCAATGATTTTATCTTTTGCGGTCAGCAAATGGGCATTGATTTCCGGGACGATCAGTTTTTTGGTAGGATCCATTCGCCAGGCAGAAGAGTTATCTATTACGGTGATGCCGGCTTCAGCAAATTTAGGCGCCCATTCCAGCGAGGTACTGCCACCTGCCGAAAAGATCGCTACGTCCGGTTGTGCTTTGATGGCGTCTTCCATACCTATCACTACGTAATTCTTCCCGTCGAACGTAATTTCCTTACCTACCGATCGCTCGGATGCGACCAGCACCAACTCGTCGCAGGGAAAATTGTGTTCTTTCAGTACTTCCAGCATCACGCCACCTACCAAACCGGTAGCGCCTACTACTGCTACTTTCATTTTATGTATGTAGTTTTTGAAGGGATGAAATAATTTTTCAAAACTAAAATTACCGCATCACCTTATCCTCTAATAAATTGCCGCGCAAATATACAGGCATTCTTAGTTTATTGCTATTTTTGGTTGTATGAAACCATTTATTTTTTTCTGCTGCCTGTTGGTAGCGAATAATTTACACAGCCAACTTATTGAAAGCTTCAATGATGGCGATTTTAGTTCCAATCCTGCCTGGAGTGGCAATAAAGACCGCTTTGTTGTAAACGAAAATAGGGTGTTGCAATTGCAGGATAATATGCCTAATTCTAGCAATACGGCTTTTTTGTCGGTTGAAGCCGCCACTTCTATTAACAATTTTACCACCTGGGAATTTTACGTTCGGCTTGATTTTGCAGCCTCTACCAGCAATTTCGCGCGCGTTTATCTGATGGCTTCACAACCGGAGCTAAGTGGCAACCTAAATGGCTACTACCTCCGGGTGGGTGGCATTTCCGGCAACGACGACGCGTTAGAACTTTATCGCCAGGACGGTAGTCGAAGCGCCTTGATCTTGAGCGGCACGGCAGGGGCGGCAGGTACTGACCCTGTGCTGGCGCGTGTGCGTATAACCCGCTCAACCACAGGAGAATGGGCACTTGCAGCGGACTACGCCGGCGGCTCCGATTTTCAGCTCGAAGGCAGCGCAACCGATGCCACGTACTCCGCTGGCAGTTATTTTGGCTTTTACTGTCGGTATTCCAGCACCCGCAATCAGGCATTTTTTTTCGACGATGTGCTGATCAATCCATTATTTATGGATGTAAATCCGCCTGTTTTACTTGCCGGGGAAGCACTTTCCGCTACCGAAATAGAACTGACTTTTGATGAGCCGCTTGCCGCGAATGGCGCACAAAATGTTGCTAATTACATCATCAACAACGATCTTGGAAATCCTGCCAACGCCATTCTGGTGTCGCCAACCAGCGTTTTCCTGGAATTGAGCAAACCTTTGCAAAGCGGGGTGCTTTATACGCTTACCGCAAATAATATTGCCGATTTAAACGGAAATGAAAGTATGCCCCAAAGTCTCGATTTGATTTTTTATGATATTCAACCTATACTGCCCGGAGATGTCGTCATCAACGAAGTGCTGTTTAACCCCGAAATCGGCGGCCAAGATTTTATCGAATTGTACAATCTTTCGGATAAAACTTTTAATATGAGTGGGTTAGAGATTATTAATACCCAAAAGACTTCTGGCAATATCAGCCAAACGATCAACACCGATTTTCTGTTGTTGCCAGGCGCGTATGTCGCTATTACCGATAATCCACAGGATATTGCCAGTCGCTATACCGTGACGGATCCTGCCACCTTGCTCGACAATGATCTGCCCACCCTCGACGATGAGGCAGGCAACGTGACCATTCGCTACAATGGCGTTACCATTGATTCCTTTGATTTTACCGACGATCTGCATTTCGCTTTGCTCGATGACAAAGAAGGGGTGTCGCTGGAGCGCATTTCTCCGACAGGGGCAACGAATAACGGCGGCAATTGGCATTCGGCGGCTTCAACCGCTGGTTTTGCGACGCCGGGTTATCAGAATTCCCAGTTTTTTGAGCGTAGCAGCACTTCCGACCAGATCATTGGGATTCCAAATGCTACTTTCTCACCCGATGGCGATGGCTTTGAAGATGTATTGCTCATCGAATACAGCGCCGATCAACCGGGGCTTACCGTCAACATCCGCATTTTCGATGCTCAAGGGCGGTTGGTCAAACGATTGATTGACAATGAGTTACTGGCGGCTCAGGGCAGCTTCAAATGGGACGGTATTGCAGAGGATGGGCAAAAAGCGCGGATAGGCGTCTATGTTGTTTGGACAGAGTTGTTTGCAGCAACGGGACAGGTGGAGCGAAATAAATTTACCGTCGTTTTAGCCGGAAAATTGAAATAAAAAGATACATCGTTGGAAGAAAATTCTTAGCTTTGCACCGTGCAAACCTATCAAAATTACACTTCTGGTTAAACAACACGTCATCATCAGACTCATTTACAAACCTTACCTTGCCCTGGTACACAATTAATTACTGTTAATTGGTTTTCAGCCAAAAGGAAGGTGCTATGTTTACGAAATCGAATTATCGGCTTATCTACGAATTTTTTATTGCTACAGCCATGACGTTAGGCGTGCTTATCTGCGTTTTCCCCGCGCAGGGAACCTTCTTCCGATGGTGGGAAGAGCATTGCCTTGTCATTATGTTTGCATACCTCGGGATGGGCTTGATGCTATTTTTTATCAATCGCATTCGCCTTACGATGGTGAGTTTCGCCTCGTCTGCCTTACTTTGCCTCGTTTTGGAAGCTCGCACAGAGGCTCCGTTAAAAAACGCCGAACAAACCAGCAACTCGTTGGTGAAAATCGCGCAGTTCAGCTTTTTATCATCGTCTTCGCATCCAGATGATTATGAGCTGGTTGCCATGCTGAATTCCCAGGCTGATCTGATCTCCGTACAGGAAATTCCGATTTCTTTATTGGATGGCGTCAGCAATTTTTTCACCTGCTGTGGGTATCCATATTTTCAGTGTGTAGAAGATACTGCGTCACAACTGGCATCGGCGGTGTACTCGCGTTATTCGTTTGAACTGGTGCGCGAGGTCATCTTCCCGTACACACCGGGGATCGCCGGAAAAATTCAACTGCCCGATGAGGAGGCGGGGTTCCGGGAGTTCTATTTTTTTAACCCCTATTTTTATCCGGCGGAAAACGAAGAATCCTATGATCAAATTAAAAAAAATCTTCAACTGTTTACGGAGGGATTAACCCGGATCAACGCGCCATTGCTGGTTTTCGGCAATTACAACATGGTTTCCTGGTCGAGAGATATACAAGCGTTTCGGGAAAATTCGCACCTCAACGACAGCCGCCGGGGCGTGATGCCCACTTCGCCGCATGGCTATTTTTCTTTGTTCGATTATCCGTTTGATCATATATTCTATTCCAATCATTTTAAATGTATTAGTTTTGAGACGATAAGCAGCGTTTCGACCACGCACCTCGGGATTGTCGGGACGTACCAATTCAAAAACCCAGAACAAAGCAAAGATGCTAAGCAGACGTCTCAAGAGTTTTAAATATGCTTTTTTTGGTATATATGATTTGATCAAAACACAGCCCAACGTAAGGATTCATTTGTTGGCGATGGCAGCAGTCGCAGCAGGAGGCTTTTATTTTCAATTATCTCAAACGGAGTGGTGTTTAGTCAGCCTGAGTATTGGGCTGGTGCTGGCAGCTGAATCTTTTAATACTGCATTGGAATACCTTACCAATCTGGTATCGCCGGGTTACCATCCGCTGGCGGGCAAAACCAAGGATGTAGCGGCGGCCGGCGTGCTTTTGGCGGCATTGGCAGCGCTGACCGTTGGCTTGATTATCTTTTTACCAAAAATATTGAAATACTTTTAAATGATGGATTGGCGTTATATGATTGACAAATGAAAATAATCATACACGCGTTGGGGCAAATCGCTCTGGAAATTTCCTTTGCAAAATATGAAACGACTGATCACGTTCATAGGGGTAATGCAACTTATTTGCACAATTAGCATTGCTCAGGAACAACTAGGCATTAGAACGAGTAATTACGGCGGCGTCAACAGCCTTCTGCTCAATCCAGCCAATAGCCTTACTTTGCCCTTTGCCTGGGACGCCAACCTGATCGAATTCGGGCAGTTTTTTGAAAATAATTATGGATTTATCGAGGATTTTCGTTTGCTGGATATGTTGCAAAACCCTTCCGGGGTGGAATTGCGCCCTTTGCTCAAGGAAGACAATCAGTCGCCAGCCCCGGGTAGCATTGTCATGGATTTTTACAATGGCAATGAAAAAAAACAGGGTAATCTCGCCACCCAATTTGTAGGACCTTCGCTGATGCTGCGTCTCGGCGAGTTGAGTTCGCTTGCCTTTTTCACGCGTGCCCGGGTGGCGTTGCATGCGCGGGATGTGCCGCCTTCCTTAGGCTATTACGAATACAATTATCAGCCCTTTGAAGAGGCTTTGCTGGTAGAATCTTTTAATATCAGTGTGTTATCCTGGTCGGAAATCGGATTTAATTTTGCTTATCAGACTTACACCGACTACGGCGAGGCGAGTTTTGGCGTTTCGCTGAAAGCATTGCAGGGATACGAAGCGCTTTATCTACGCAATAACAGCGATTTTGAACTGACGCAATTACGCAACAATCGGCTTCAGGGAACGGCCGTAGATTTTAGCTATGGATTTGCTTCTTCGGGGCTGGACAGCGGCGACACCTGGCAGTTGCAGCGCCACGGCGCGGGGCTTGGCTTGGATTTAGGTACAGTTTTTACCTTCGGCGACGAAGACGAGGGCGCCTATCGCCTCAAATTGGGCGCTTCTCTGTTGGATTTGGGCTTCATTCGCTTCACGCGGGCAGCTCAGCAGCATGCCATTCGCACCAGCGATCTTGAAGAGGTGATACTGGATGATTATCACAACATCAGTGGCGCCGAGGATCTCGACTCGATTTTACAAATATTCAGCCGGCAATTGCTCAACGATCCCAGCGCTTCCCTACAGGCAAATTCCTTTACCATGTGGCTGCCCGTTGGCATAAGCGTGCAAGCGGATTTGCAAGTGTTGCCATCCTTGTTTGTCAATGCGACGATCGTTCAGGGAGTACCGCTCGGGAAAACGGCGGTTCGCCGTACCAGCGTTGCCGCTCTGACGCCCCGAATGGAAAGCCGTTGGTTTGAATTGGCTGTGCCGGTCAGTCTGCTCAACTGGCGGCAAGTGCGTACCGGAGTGGCGGCACGAGTCGCATTTTTCTGGTTTGGCACGGAAGATTTTACCAGTATTTTTCAAAAATCGAATTTCGATAGCACCGATTTTTATGTTGCGATCAAAATCAATCCGTTTAGTTTTGGTAAAAAAGACAAAGACCTACGCGGCGGCTGGAGTGGCAGGAAAACTACACGCCTGAGAGCTAAAGGCAACGGCGATGTGAAATGCCCGAAGTTTTGATTGTTATGAGGTAGCGATGATTTGGAAGAATTGATGTTAAATTTGCAACCCAATTCACGCGTCAAATTATCTATAATATGAGTTTGAATTTTGAATGCATTCCTTTTCATCAACTCACTATCTTTCAGTTATACGAAATCATGGTGTTGCGACAGGAAGTGTTTGTTGTGGAGCAAAACTGCCCATACTTAGATGCCGATGGCAAAGACCAGGAAAGTTGGCACCTTATGGCCTGGAATACAGCTGGCAAGCTGGTGGCCTATGCCCGCTTGTTGCCGAAAGGCGTTGCGTATAGCGATTATCCGGCTATTGGGCGAATCGTAAATGCTCCGACGGTGCGAGGCACGGGAGTGGGTAGGGCGCTGGTGCAACGAGCAATCGAAACAGCTATTCAATTATTTGGAAATGAGCCTATTAAAATAGGCGCGCAACTTTATTTACGGCAATTTTATCAATCTTTTGGCTTTGAGTCAGTCGGCGAAGAATATCTGGAAGATGGAATTTTGCATATTTCCATGATCAGAAAATCGTGAAACCTTCTTCCTTTCCACTTTGTATTTATAAATGAAAGAGGTCGTTTTAATCAAAAGAATGAGCATTTAAACAGGCAGATTAAAATTGTCTTCTTGCTTAATATTTTATAAACTGATCATTTATCAACGATCAATTACTTACAACCATTTAAAACCATGGAAAAAAAAGAACTGAAAGAACTGATCATTCGGCATGCACTCGACACTTTCAGAACGATGATCCAAAAACAGCGCCGACTACATCAGGAAATGGCAGCCGACGCGTTTGAGGCTGAAAATGAGGCGTTTGAACTGACTGACGATTCCAATAAAATGGAAGTACTGGAAGATGTGGAAGAACTGGCAAAGATTACCGATAGCTGGGAGGATGAACTGATAATGCTCGAAAAAACCCAAGCGGATATCAACTGGGAAGTCACTTATGGCTCAGTGATTGTGACCAACGAGGGCAGTTTCTTTGTGGGAGCGAGCATTCCTGAGTTTGAAGTACTGGGCGTCAAATACACTGGCATTTCCGCTCAGGCGCCGCTTTACAAAGAGTTGGAAGGGAAAAAAGCGGGCGATGTGGTTGTTTTTCGGGGTGTGAGATACGCTATTGAGGATGTATTTTAACCGTGTTGTTGATGGGTTGAAATGCCAGGCGCAGATCAACCCATCAAGTGATTGTTTTTTAACTGAAAATAGCAGCGTTGGCTGCATCAAGAATTCTTCTGACTTCCTGCGGTGTTTCCGCCTGCGCGTACACGCGGAGTACGGGTTCGGTGCCGGAAGCGCGAAGCATTACC
>CAZQTF010000098.1:0-13943 GCA_964596135.1 uncultured Saprospiraceae bacterium
CCTCTAAGGATGAAGATGCACAAAAAATATGCGTCTTACCCCCTCAGGTTTACACACAACGTATAGAATTCTCGAATTTACGCACGTATTTCTGAGTATAGTCCGGCTCAGTTCACGAAACGTGATCGGATTTCATGCTATCTACATGCCAAATATATTGATTCGTACCAGAACTAACTATCTGAGGATGATCGTAGTTTGGCTATCTAATCATACTCTCTACAATAAGCTCGACTATAAACTGATCTTTCAGGTAGTTCTGGATTTCGAATCGTTATTCCCCTTCGGAAAGTCTTCTGAATTCTGTGTTTTTTTATCTTAAACGATAGAAAGAATCAGGCTTTAGCTATGTGCTTTGAGGCATGCAGGTCATCGCCGGATTTTATATATAATAATTTAATGTCTGTTTGGACGGATCAGATTTGATAGTAAAAACAGATATATCATAAACCCTGGTTTTACGTTTAAAAAATAAGCCCTTGCGACTTATTGAAGGCGAAGCCATTTTTAGTAAATGGTTTTATTAAATAAAAAAAATATGAAAAATTTTGTACTAATAGGAGCTGCCGGTTTTGTGGCGCCTCGCCACATGCGGGCGATAAAAGACACCGGAAATAATCTCATCGCTGCTTTGGATAAAAATGACAGCGTTGGCGTCATTGACAGCTATTTTCCGGAGGCTGCATTTTTCACGGAATTTGAGCGATTTGACCGATATGTGAGCAAGTTGAAACGCGAAGGAACGCATATTGATTATGTTTCCGTATGCACTCCCAATTATTTGCACGATGCCCATATTCGCTTCGGGCTGCGTATTGGCGCCGATGTGATCTGTGAGAAACCGCTGGTGCTGAATCCCTGGAACCTGGAGGCGTTGAAAGATATTGAACAGGAGAGCAATAAAAAGGTAAATACGATTCTTCAACTGCGCCTGCACCCCGTCATCCGGGAATTGAAGCGGGAAGTGGAAGCCGCAGATCCCGGCAAAATATACGATGTGGATTTAACTTATATTACATCCCGTGGTAATTGGTATTATACCAGTTGGAAAGGAAGTAAAGAAAAGTCGGGTGGTATTGCGACCAACATTGGCATCCATTTTTTTGATATGTTGCACTGGATTTTCGGTGAACTCAAGGAAAATAAAGTTCATTTGCATACGCACGACCGGGCAGCAGGATACCTCGAATTTGAAAAAGCCCGGGTCAGGTGGTTTTTGAGTATCAATTATGACACAATTCCCGATCCTGTAAAAACAACGGGTGCGCGCACCTATCGGTCTATCACTGTGGATGGAAAGGAAATCGAATTCAGTGAAGGATTTATGGATTTGCACACCAAAAGCTACGAAGCGGTGCTGGAGGGCTGGGGATATGGGCTAACCGAATCGGTTCATGCAGTACAAATTGTGTATAATATCAGAAACGCAAAGCCTCTGGGGGTTGTTGGTAACTGCCATCCGATGGCTTCCTTGCCTTTGAGCGCCCATCCGTTTGAGCGGGAAGGGTTGGTGGAATCGTATTACTAAATATCAAAATCGGACTTAATATAGTTTTAATAGTTGGGAAAACCAGGGGTAAATTTTTACTCCTAAAAAAAATGTTATGAGCAAAAAAAATCTACTACTTGCAATTATCGGAGTGATGATCCTTGTTTTCTTTAGCAATTGCGGCAGCGTGAAGCATACAGATATGATTATGCTGAAGGATGTACAAAATCAGCTTGCTGCCATTGAAACTCTGCCGGCGCTTACGCTTCAGACGGATGATATGCTGAGCATTCAGGTATCCAGCCAAAACCCGGAAACAGTGATCGCTTTTCAACTCATTGGGCAAGACAATAACAACAATAATAACAATGTCTCATCTGATCGGGTGCCCGGCGTACTGAATGGCTATCGGGTAGATGAAGAAGGCAATATTTACCTGCCTTATCTGGGGCAAATGAGAGCCGCAGGCAAATCCATCGTTGAATTGAGAAAAGAAATTTCGGAACGCCTGGTGCAATACTTCCCGGATGCTACCGTCCAGATCAGATACCTGAATTTCCGGGTGACGCTGATGGGAGAGGTGAATTTGCCCAATACCTATGTTATCCCCAACGAACGCCTGAATATACTGGAAGCAATCGGTATGGCGGGTGATTTTACGCCATATGCCCGCCGGAATGCCGTGATGATCATTCGGGAGCGCAATGATGTGCGGGAGTTTGTGCGGCTGAATACGCAAGATACTTCCTTATTCAAGTCTCCGTATTTCTATCTGAGTCCCAACGATATTGTTTACGTGGAGCCTTTAAAAGCCAAACAATATGCAACGCAGGGTGATTTCTTCGATCGCTATTCTTCTGCGCTGATTCCTTTTGTAAGCCTGGTGACCTTTATTGTCGGTTTGGCGATCAGATAAATACCTCTTTTCTTTTTTCTCAAACTATTCTAAATCAAAGACCCCATGGGAGGAGATCGGATCAACTATAAATTAATACTCAGCAAAGTGCTGAAGTATTGGTACCTGTTCGCTATCATGCTTTTTACAACGGTAGGTCTTGCTTATCTTTATCTTCAGATTGCGCAGCCCAAATACGAGGCAGAAGCTATGCTGCTCATTAAAGATGAAGAGACCGCCGGCCAACTCGATGAAGAAGCGATTTTTGCAGAGCTGGGTTTGGGCAAACGCAAGAAAAATCTGGAAAATGAAGTGTATGTTCTGAATTCTACGCCTTTAATGCAAAAGGTAGTTGAAAAGCTACAGTTGCAATATCAATATTTCAGCATTGAGGGCTTAAAGAAGCGCGATCTTTACTTGGAATCGCCCGTTGAGGTTGTGGCTTGGTATCCTGACAAACCAGACCGGCATCTGTCAGCAACGCTGACCTTCGATGGCAGGAGCGGTTATTACCTGAAATGCGATAAAAAGGAATTTGCCAAACTCGGATTTGATAAATACAATTTTCATGGCGAATTTGGAAAAGAGCTGAAACTGCCGATCGGGAAACTGACGCTGGCACGTACTCAGATGCAAGGTAACAGCGATAAAATCGGCGTTGTTGTGTCTTCTCCCAAAGCCAGGGCTTCTGCTTTACTGGAAGAACTTTCTATTTCTATCCTGGGGGAAAAATCGAGCACCCTGAACTTGCTGATCAAAGATACAAGCCCTGCCCGCGCGGAGTCCGTCTTGATGGAATTAATTGAAGTGTATAACCAGCATTCTATCGAGGATAAAAACCAAGTTTACAAAAACAGTGTGGACTTGATCAATGAACGTATCAGCCTCATTACCGAAGAATTATCGGCCGCAGAGCAAAATGTCGAAAATTATAAACGGCAGTTTAATGTGCTGGAACTGAGCGCGGAAGGAAATATGCTCGTCAAGGAATTGTCGGATTATAATAAAGAAATTTCTAATATAGAAATCCAATTGGAAATTCTGAACTCGATTGAGGATTTTCTCATCAAAAACAAAGAAACCTTCGAGTTTGTACCTACCAATCTGGCGATTAATAACCTAACATTGACCAACCAGTTGGCAAGCTTTAATGAACTGTTGAAAACAAGAACCAATCTGAGGGCTCGGTTTGGACCGGCTCACCCCGACCTTATCCTTACCGAGCGGCAGGTGCAAAGCTTCCGGCAGACAATCATTGATAACGTGCGTTCGATCAAAAGTGACCTTCAGATCGCGCGGAACGCCAACCGTGGGCTAAGAGTTGACTTGGAAAACCGGATGCGAAGTCTGCCCACGCAGGAACGCGAACTCATCGAGATTGAACGCCGCAAGGGGGTTAAAGAAAATCTTTACCTTTATTTGTTGCAAAAGCGAGAAGAATCGGCAATTTCGATGGCGGTGGCCGTTGCCAACGGCAAACTGGTAGAACCAGCCGAGGCTGGCGACCCGGTCAGTCCCAAAAGCGCGCAGATCTGGCTGATCGCTTTGTTTATGGGCATGGCTATTCCGGCGGGCTTTGTGTACCTGCTGACCAATATGAATGATAAAGTGGAACTGGAAGATGATATCCAGCATGCTACCAACGTGCCCATTGTTGGGATGCTGGCGAGCAGCCGAAAAAATGGTAGCCTGGTGATCAAGGAAAGGAGCAGATCAGTGGAAGCGGAAATGTTCCGCTTGCTCCGCGCCAACCTGGCGTACATCAACCCCGGCAGAGAACTGAAATCTGTCCTGGTGACTTCCAGCATTTCCGGGGAGGGCAAATCTTATATCGCTTTGAATCTTGCCGTCACGCAGGCGCTGGCAGGTAAAAAAGTATTGCTGCTCGAATTGGATTTACGCAAGCCCAAACAGGAAGAATATATAAAAGCATTAAAAGCGAAGCCCAACCGGAAAGGTGTTGTAGATTACCTGGTGAATCGGTCTGTCACACCCGATCAGGTAATTTTCCAAAGTGAATTGCATCCGAATCTCGATATCATCTCCTGTGGCTCCATTCCGCCAAACCCCAGTGAATTGCTGCTTTCCAGCCGCTTGCGTGAATTGGTGCATGAAATGCACGAACATTATGATTTTATTATACTGGATGCGCCACCGGTAGGGTTGGTAGCGGATGCATTGCAAATGAAAGACCTGGCGGAAGCCACCATGTACGTGGTTCGCGCTGGATTTACCCGCAAAGCGCACCTTCAGATTATCAAAGACATTGCCCAAAAGGATAAACTGCCAAAGCCATTTATCGTACTAAATTCCGTCCCGATCAACGAGCCGGGTGGATATGGCAGCAACTATGGCTATGCCTACGTGAGCAGCAATGGGTACTACGAGAAGGAATAAACAGGCAACACTTTTGACCCAAAAATAGGAAAATAACTAATGTCGGAATCGCTCAGAGATAAATCGCTGACAGCCATCCTGTGGGTTGTCATTGACAAGCTGGGGAGCAGCAGCGTCAATTTTATAGTGACGATTATCCTTGCCTGGCTGCTTTCACCGGAAGATTTTGGCTTGGTCGCAATGGTAATGATTTTCTTTGAAATTTCTACTGTTTTCGTCCAAAGTGGATTTGCCTATGCTTTAATCCGGGAAAAATCCATTAGTGAGATTGACAAATCCACCACTTTTGTCTTCAACTTTGTTACGGCGGTTGTATTCTATCTCATTCTTTTTTTTAGTGCTCCGGCTATTGGCTCCTTTTTTAAACAGGAAGAAATTGTTGCGATTATTCGCGTAATGGGTATCAATTTGATGATTAGCTCTTTAGGCATTATTCATTACGCTATTTTAACACAGAGCATTGATTTCAAAACACAGACCAAAGTCCGGTTTTTTGCGGTGGTTATTTCCGGTATCGTTGCCGTGACGATGGCTTTCACCAATTTTGGCGTCTGGAGCCTGGTGGCCAAAATGGGCATCATGGAACTGATGAGCGTAGTATTCATCTGGAGGCTAAGCCCCTGGAAATTATCGCTTCGGTTCAGCTTGGCATCTTTCAAAAAGCTGTTCGGGTTTGGTTCCAAACTACTCATGGAAGCACTGATTGACAAGTTTTTCCGGCATATTGTGCAATTGCTGATCGGCAGATATTTTACAGCCGCTACCCTGGGTTTTTATACCCAGGCGAATAATTTTTCCAACATGGCTGCCAATAACTTCCAGCAGGCAATCCAAAAAGTGACCTATCCTGTTTTGGCAAAATTGCAGGACGACAAAGTGAGGCTGAAGGATGGTTACCGGCAGATCATTATGATGAGTTCTTTTACTATCATTCCTATCATGGTTTTGATGGGGGTGTTAGCCGAACCGATTATTTATGTGCTGATCGGCGCAAAATGGCTGGATTCCGTGCCGTTTCTGCAATTGCTTTGTCTGGCAGGGGTGACGTACCATTTTAATTCCATTAACCTGGATTTGCTATTTGTCATCGGACGGGTTGATCTTAGCCTGCGGCTCGAGATTATTAAAAAAATCATTACCGGCGTAGCCATTGTGGTCGGTATTCAGTTTGGGCTTTTTGGGCTGGTGATCAGCCAGGTGGTATCCAATTACATTGCCCTGTTTATCAATACTTATTATTCTGATAAATTTTTAAATTATCCATTGCGGGAGCAACTGATGGATATTCTGCCGAGCGTGTTATTTAGCTGCCTGATGGGGGCTATTGTCTGGCTCATCAAGTATTACGTTGAAATGCATGGAATTATTTTCCTCATTTTGGGCGCTTTGGTTGGAGGGGTTTGCTATCTGGGATTTCATTATTTCGCAAAAACCAAAGAAATGCACCTGCTGCGCTGGTTCATTATTCCTCGGGCGATGAAATTTATTACCAACAGAGCATAAATTTCCGCTCTGTTTTTTACAAAGTTATAATAATCAAAACTTACGACAAATCATGAAGGTGTTGTTATTAGTACCCAAGCGATACGGGTTTCATCACTCGTTCAAGCAGACTTTTTCCTATCTTGGGGGTGAAGTTTTTACGATTGATTATTCCCATGAAGTCAAAGCCTGGAAAGAAAAAGTAAATACCCAGATTTTTCGCTTTCCGCATAATATCCGGGTAAAATGGGAATCATATTACCTGAAAGACATTAATAAATTCTACGTGCAGGAATACGACCGCATCAAACCGGATCTCGTATTTATTTACAACCATGAGTTGATGCTGCCGGAGACGCTCGCTTATTTCAAAAAGAAATCGAAAATCGGGTTTTTTCTGGGAGACATTCCCTATTACACACCCGGTAATCGCCATTTTATGACGCTCCTCTTTATGGCGGATGCTATTTATACCTATGATACCTTCTGGATTGACGCCATGAAGAAAGTGGGCATTAAAAACATTCACTACCTGTATCCGAATATCCCGAAGGATAAGCACTATGAGAAAAAGCTGGCGCCAGAGGTTTACGAGGAATTAAAATCGGAAGTGATTTATATTGGCATGAACTATAAAACTTCCTGGGGTTTTAAGAAAGCAAAATTTATGAGTTGTTTCACCGATTTCGACCTGCATATTTACGGCGACGAATCATGGAAACGCTGGTTTGAGCATTTTCCCGAATTGGAAAAACATTTTATACAACGCCAGGGCGGACCGCTTTCGGCAGAAAGGATGAACGATCTGTATAATGCTAGTAAAATTGCGCCGGTAGATGCCAGCCCGGGTTTGTTGCATGCACTGCACTGGCGCTGGGTGGAAGCACTGGGGTCGGGGGTGATGCCGGTGATGGAGTGGCAGCAAAACATCGTCGAAATTTTTGGCGATGATAAAGATTTGCCGGTAGTAAGGGTTTTTGATGAAGCCAGAGAGATTACTTCTTATTATCTGAACAACGAGTCGAAGCGATTGGAAATGGTAGATTTCCTGCGTAGCACGGTGGAAGAAAAATATTCCATTGAGAACAACGCTCGATTTATTGCGGAAACACTTCCATTGAAAGGTGTAAAATGGATGGTAGAAAGTAAATAACAAGACTTTGATGTTATTAAAAGTAGCCAAATTTTTTGCACTTGTTGTGATTGCTATATGGGCGAATTATTTCACATCGCCCACGATAGCATCCCTTTTTTATTTAGTAACCCTGATTTTTTATTTTTATGCCAAGCCGGAGAGCGAGGGATTCTGGCTGGCGTTTTATCTGGTGCTCAGCGATGGTTTCTGCGGATTTTTCGGATTATATGAAGTTGTGATGACGATTATACCCGGGCTTCCGGCGGTGGAGGTAGGGCAGTTGTATATCATATTGAGTGTAATCAAAGCCAGTTATGTCAAGCCAGAAAAACAACTGTTTTATGCGCCTATTTTGAATGTTCTGCTGGTGTATCTTTTATTTCTGGTGGTGCAAGGCTATGCAATCGGCGTTAATATGTCGCTCAATGTACAATTCAGGATTATTAAATGGATGATTCCCTTTCTGTTGTTTTTTTCATTACCTCGGTTATATAAGTCAGTTGACCAGTATAAAGATGTGTTTGTTTATTTATTTCCGGTAGCCATTATTACATTGGGTGCTCAGTTTTTTACAATTCTTTATGGACAATCGCCCAGCCAGTATTTTGGCGTAGAGAAGGAAATCTGGTTTGTCATCAAAGTAACAGCGGATAGAACTTATCGGGGAATGTACAGCGAAGCCATTACTATTATTACCTATTTTGCAGCGTTTTTCTTTTTAGTTTACAAAAAACATTATTTCCATCCGCTTTATTTGATGGGCGTGATCGGAGCCAATTTTTTATCTGTTTACTTATCGGCTACGCGGGGTCTGGTGCTGAGTTTTTCATTTATTCTGTTTTTTGCCATTATATTCACTTTTCATTTCAATGTAAAGCAATTGGCTATCATGGCGATAGTTGGTATAGGCCTTTTCTTCGGGGCGCAATCCATACCCGTTATCGGCAACCAATTGACCAATGCTTTCGCTAGAATTGCCACGCTTGGCAAACTGGCAAAAGGAGATGTAACGGCTGGCGGCACTTTGATTCGCCTGACCGAACGAGGTCCGAAAGTGATGAAAAAATGGGAGGAATCCCCGCTGACGGGGTGGGGCTTTTCGAATAGCTACATGAAAAACAGCGATACCCATGTAGGCAATCAAAATATTTTGCAACATTCCGGTATTATTGGCGCTTTGCTGTTGGCAATATTTTTTGCTTATTTTATGTTGAAGTTATTTATGCGCAGCATCAAATTACCTAAGGGGCATTTTGCCAAAGAAGCGCTCCTGTTATTTGTTGTTTTTTTTCCTGGATGGTACATTTTACATTCTACTTCGGGGCAATATTTTGGTTATCATGTTAATCTTGGACCAGGACTGGTGGAAGGGATCTTTTTTTGTATGGCAGGATTGATATATAATGAATCGCTTGAAAGAGCGGAAGCGCCATTATCCGAATGGAGGGCGATTGAACCGCAGCCAAAGGAGACTTTTTCATGGAATTAAAGCCTGTACATTATATTGTGTGGCGGGCGCACTGGGGCGGCGCTGAACTGACGGTCAAGTATTATATTGATAATTTCAGTTCACAACGGAAGCTGCATGCCTATAGCATTCGCGGAGAAGATAATGAAATTTATGATGAGTCGAAAATTACCTTTGAGCAGGGCGGCAGTAGCAATTGGTGGTGTTATGTGAAATATTTCAAATATTGCCGTAAAAATAAAAATCATATCTTTCATTTAGTAAATGCCGGAGCTATTATTTTGTTGATAACGCTGCTGGCAGGTATAAAAAATCCGGTTTTTCATATTCATGGCACTGTTCATTGGAAATCAGGCTTCAAAAAAAGAATATTCCAACTGATTTGGGCATTGATCTCGCGATATAAAGTGACCTATGTGGCGGTTTCCGAACATGCAGCGGCTGTTTTTAACCGCGACGCCTTGCCGGTGAAACCAATGGTGATCCACAACGGAATTGAAGTGGAAAAATTTTGGGTAAAAAAATCTCTGCGAGGAGAACTTCGCCGCATCGGTTATATTGGGCGTTTGTACCCGGGCAAAAACGTTGATCTTGTCATCCGTCTGTTTGAAGAAATTGCCGCCGATTACCCGAAAGTGGAATTGCACATTGCCGGCGACGGCTCGCTTCGCCCAGCTTTGGAAGCACAGGCTGCGGTTAGTCCCTATGGCGAGAGAATCATATTTCATGGCTACGTAAAAGATATTGCATCTTTTTATAGCTCGATTGACCTGTTTTTGTTTTTGAGTGCGCACGAATCCTTCGGTTTGGTGTTGGTGGAGGCGTTGCTGACGGGGCTGCCGATTCTCACCAGTGATGTGCCTGCTTTCCGCGAGATTTATGGAGAAGAACATTCATTTCTGTTGGGAAATCCCAAAAATTATAGGGAACTCCGGCGCAATTTTTTGCAGGCAGCGCACCAGTATCCCTTACTTGCTGAAAAAGCATTTGCCGTGGGAGATCAAATGAAAGAACGTTTTAGTATAAAAAAGCATATTATAGAAATAGAAAATCTTTATGAAAATTATTAGCCCGCCTGTATTTTATTATCATTCCGTTGCGCCGGTAACTTATGAAAACTGGGTTTTGAAGGGATTAACCCTGCGGTTGGAAACCTTTGAAGCACAAATGGCATACCTGCAAGACCGACATTTCTGCACGATTTTTATGGATGAATGGCTAACTATTCGCCAGGGAGAAAAAGCAGCGAGCGGTAAGGAAATATGCCTGACTTTCGACGACGGACTACTCGATAACTGGGTCTATGCCTTTCCGGTAGCGAAAAAGTATGGAATGCGTTTCACCCTATTCGTAGCGCCAGAATGCCTTGATCCCCGTGAGATGGTGCGACCAACGCTCGAAGACGTGTGGGCAGGACGGTGCCGGGAAGACGAACTGGACGGGCGTGGTTATCTGACCTGGAACGAACTGAAAATTATGCAGGAATCGGGCGTTGTGGATGTTCAATCTCACACGATGAGCCACGACAAATATATCGCCTCTTCCCGCATCAAAAACTTTTATTATGGCGGGTCGCGGGGAGTGTATCCGATTTGGAATGCCAATCCAGGTTTAAAACCCTTCTACATTGCGGACGAGCAATTTGAAAAGCGCCTGCCCTGGGGTACACCGCTTTTTGAGGAAAGTTCTGCTGTCACCGTCAAAAAACACGCTATTAATCCTGCTTTTATTGAACAAGTGCTTGCACTGACCAAGATATACAACTTGCATGATAGTACCCAACTATTAGTTTTTGAAGAGACCGCCCGGCATCTTTTCAACGAATTTCAAAGCGCCGCTAATCTCGTTACGCACGTAGAATCAGAACAAGATTACCAGCAGCGCTTGGTGTATGAAATAGTAGATTCAAAACAATTAATTGAAGAAAAGTTGGAAAAGCCGGTGCGGTTTTTATGCTGGCCTCATGGCGATAATACTCTTGCCACACATGCTTTGGCGAAGGAAGCCGGATATCTGGCTACGACCTGTGGGAATCAGGTTTCCGAGGCGGACAAAACGGATCGTATTCCACGTATTCCTGGTGATTTTAGGAATCGTCCCTGGGTAAATCGCCAAAAATTTCATTATAAAATTGCCAGTCATTATCGCCAACAGCCCTACTATGCAGTCTGGCTGGCGAATGAATGGAAAAACAAACTATTACAACACGCCTGATGTTTTTCTTTCTCAATTACCGACCCGATACCGTTACCAATATTAAGGTACGCTCCCTAATGGAAGGGGAAAACGTTGTGCCGCTGGATGAAAATACTTTGTATTTACGGAAGGATAAACAACGCATCGAATCGCTCGAGTTACTGAATGGAAAGCTAATCGTCATGGGCGACCCGGTTTTCCAACGTGGCGAAAGGATCAATGGAATCGCTTTCCTTGCACCGGCGGAGCTGCGCGAAGATTTGATATACGAAGAAATAAAAGGACATTATTATTGGTTTTTCTTTCACAGCAGCGGAATGCAATGTGGCTCTTCTTTCGGCTCGATTTTCCCGATTTATTATTATCAGGGAAGCGAAATGCAAATGATGATCAGCTCTTCTTCGTTTTATTTAGCAAAAAAAACGGGTGCCCAAATAAGGGATAAGCGAAATCTGCTCGAACGTTTGTTATTTAATTATACGTTTTTTGATTCTACCTGGTGGCAGGATATAAAATTGCTGGATGCGCACAGTCACTTGAGTTTTGCGGGAGCATCCGTCAAAATTGAACGACGCTTTGACCTGAGCAGCTATTTTGGAACGCCTGCCGATACCTCCCAAGCCAGCCTGAAACAGCTTGCTTATTTATTTGAGGAAGAAACCAGTCTTTTCCTGCCGGAGGAACTTTTTGGTGTTTCTCTGACCGGCGGCTTTGACGGCAGAACGCTTGTGGCTGCTGCCAAAAAAACGGGGAAAGAATTTATTACATACAGCTTCGGTAAGCCAGGTATTTCGGATGTTTCAGTGCCGGCAGCGCAGTCCAAAAAACTTCGCGTGCCTTACATTCCTATTCTGCTCGATCAGGAATATGTAAACACGGAAGCGCTGGAGGCTGCACATTCTTTTATGCAATTGACCGAGTACAACGGCAATTTTGGCAGACCTCACTATCAATATGCGGCGCGTCTGCTGTCGGAAAAAATGCGATACATCATCACCGGCAATTTTGGCAGTGAACTGTTTCGCGCGCTGCATCAGCCGGGTGTAATGATCAGTAAATCCCTTATTCATGTTTTCGCGGCAGCGGATGATTCCTGGAAAGATAGTCTCAAACAAGCAAAAAATACCCTGAGCCAAATGTATCTCAACGATGAACTGGAAGCATTAATCGCCGACCTGGAAGCCTATCTTGGAAAAATGCAGGGATGGGACCCCAATCATAAATTTTATTACTTTGTATTCACCGAGATTTTCCGCAAATATTTTGGACCCGAGTTGATCATGCAAAGCCATTATCTCAACAATCGAACGCCTTACCTCAACTTCCGGTTTATGAAAGAACTAAATAAAACTATTTGGTCGGGAGTGCACGCTCGTTTGTTTGAGAAAATGCTAAATAAAAGAATAAAGGGACAGATGTTTTATTCATCTTTTATTCATCTGTCGGATAAAAAAATGTACCGACTCAAAACCAACAAAGGGTATAGCCCCGCTGATGTGCTGGAACCCTGGCGCTTGCCGATATTAGTCGGGCGGGTAGTTTTAAAAAAATACATCCAGGAAGAAGAATCGGATAACAACGCTGTTGAACAGTTTTTTCAACAATATCATAAAAATATTTCCAATCATATTTTGGAGCAGTGCGAATGCTCATTTATTCGATCTCAGATGGAACAATCAAAACAAGATATAGCCGATAAAGCTAATCTGGAGCAATGGATAAAGTTTTATTCGATTGCTTCCGGTTGGGAAGCCGCCGGAGCGGCAACACTCAATAGCATACATGAGTGACGATGTGGTGCCAAAACATGAAGTAATAATTAATGTTTTTTAATACTTTTAATTCTGAAAAGCCATGAAATGTTCCCCTGTTTATTTTCACATCCTTCCATATGCACAGGCACAGCAAACATACCACGAAAAGTGGAACCTTTTGTGCCAGAAGAGCAAGTCTAGAAATTTATTTTACCATCCGGTGATTATTGAAGCGGCGAAACCGGTCGGAACAAAATATCAGCCCGACAGTGTAATAGCAGGTTATAAAAACGATGAATTAATATTGATACAGCCCATTAAAAATAAAAAACATCGCTTTGGCAATGTCATTGAAATATTAATGATGCCGAGAGCCGATGGTATCGAACCGATCATTCTGGAGGAAGAAGAGCAAAAAACATTAGTGGCTTTTGTTGACTATTTGCAAAAAGAACTGAAACCTGATTTGATAATTGCTAAATCTGTAAGCGAAGAATTTTACAAACTGTTAAATAAAACGCTCTCGGCGTATAAAAGGAAGGTAGATGGCGCCAAAAAAGGGGCTTTGCTCCACCTGCCAGCTACAATGGAAACATTTTGGGCGCAATACAAGTCCAACTTTCGCAGCCAACTCAAGCGAAAGATAAAAAAAGGTCAGGAAGCTAATTTGTCTTTTCGGTTTGTTCATTCGGAAAGTATGCCCAAAGGATATGACCTGCTACAGGCATTGGACAATCTTACCCGGTTGCATAGAATGCGGTTTGATTCAATACAGCGGGATTCCTTTTTTACGAAATCCGAGATGCAGGAATTTCACCAGTATTTATGCACACACCAGACGGATTTTCCTTATCGCCTGACCTTTACCGAAGCATTGCATGAAGGCAGGGTCGTTGGTTCTGTGTATGGGATTCAGAGTGCCAGCGTTTACATTTTTTTAATGATTGGTTTTGATCCTAAATACGCTGACTTAAGCCCTGGTAATTTATTAATTTATTATACAATCGAAAATCTTATTAATCAGAAAGTGGAATTATTTGATTTTAAGTGCGGGGAAGAGTCTTATAAAGAGCGCTGGACAAAAGATTATTATACAAAATACGATATGGCAGTCGGTTTGAGTCTAA
>CAZQTF010000099.1:0-13899 GCA_964596135.1 uncultured Saprospiraceae bacterium
AGCAGCCCAAAAACAAAGTTGAATTAATCCATGATGCACTGCTCATGGGCATTCGGGATTATTTTAGAAAAAGTGGTTTGAAAACAGCCATTCTGGGCTTGTCTGGCGGGATTGATTCGGCAGTGACGGCGGTGCTGGCGGCGCGGGCGCTCGGTGCAGACAATGTACGCGGCGTGCTCATGCCTTCGCAGTATTCTTCCGATCATTCGGTAAACGATGCACGGCAATTGGCGATTAATCTCGGCATTCAGTATGATATTGTACCCATTGAAAATATGCATCGCGCTTTTGAACAAGCCTTTACGCCGCATTTCTTTGGTTTGCAACCTAATATAACGGAAGAAAATATTCAGGCGCGCATACGCGGAATGATCGTGATGGGCTTTTCTAATAAATTTGGTAATATTTTATTAAATACGACGAACAAGAGTGAAATGGCGGTCGGCTACGGCACTTTGTATGGCGATTTGTGCGGCGGCTTGTCGGTGCTGGGCGATGTGTATAAGACCGAGGTGTATGAACTCGCACATTATATTAATAAAGACGGCATTGTAATTCCTGAAAATTCCATTATAAAACCACCCTCCGCAGAGTTACGCCCCGGGCAAAAAGATACCGACAGCTTACCGGAATATGATATACTTGATCCAATTCTTTATCAATATATAGAAAAACGACAAGGACCGCAGGATTTGATCGAGATGGGCTTTGATGAAGCGCTGGTGCGCCGTGTCCTGCGTATGGTGAACATCAACGAATTTAAGCGCAAGCAAACGGCTCCCGTGCTGCGCGTGTCGCCCAAAGCCTTTGGTATTGGGCGCCGGATGCCGATTGTAGGAAAATATCTGGCGTAAAACAAATCTTCGAGGGTGTACCCGCTTTTACTTGTCCCCGTGAAATTTATTTGCGACTTTTGCGTTTGAGAAATCCGATATCAACGAACACCAGGTATGACCAACATGTGGCGGGATCGCCTTCAGGCAGCAGGAAAAAAATTAAAAGAATGGCTTGTTCCTTATCAGGAACGGTGGGGGCGATTTGCAGAGAGAAATCCGCTTACAGCATGGGTGGTCAAATGGCTTGCGATCATCGGCGGCGGCGCAATGCTGCTGTTGTTTCTCATCGTTCAGGCAATTTTCTGGAGTGTACCCAGCGTTCGGGAACTCCGCAATGTGCAAACTGAGCATGCCTCCGAAATTTACTCTGCCGATAGTGTCCTCCTGGGGCGTTATTTCAATGAAAACCGCACCGTTGTTGAGTACGACCAGATTCCACAACACGTAATAGATGCTCTGGTCGCCACCGAAGACGAACGCTTCTATCAACACAGTGGCGTGGACTTTCGCAGTTGGGGGCGCGTATTTTATCGTACGATTTTGCAAGGCGACGAATCCGGCGGCGGCGGAAGCACGCTCAGCCAGCAATTGGCAAAAAACCTGTTCAAACGAAGACCCTACCGGGTGCTATCTATCGTGCGCAACAAACTGCGCGAGGTTGCGATTGCCATTCGGCTGGAACGCGCCTACACCAAAGAGGAAATCCTCGCTTTATACCTCAACACGGTTCCTTTCAGCGAAAACGTCTTTGGCATTGACGTAGCGGCGCGGCGCTTTTTCAGCAAAACGCCCAAAGAACTGACCATCGAAGAAGGAGCAGCTTTGATTGGTACGCTGAAAGCTACTACCTATTTCAATCCTGTCAAATTCCCTGACCGCGTAACCGAACGCCGCAACGTAGTGCTGGGACAAATGGTGAAAAACAATTATCTCTTCGCAGCGGTGCGCGATTCGTTGCAACGGCTCCCCTTGCAACTACACTATAATCCTGTAGTAAATAATTCCGGGCTGGCGCCCTATTTCCGGGAGTTTTTGCGCCAGGAATTGAATGAATTGCTTAAAAATTATAAAAAAACCAACGGCGAAACCTACGATATCTACAAAGATGGCTTGCGCATTTACACCACACTGGACACGCGGATGCAACGCATGGCAGAAGAAGCTGTACAGGAGCATTTCACCCAAATGCAGCGCACCTTCGAGGATCACTGGCGGGGGCAAAAACCTTGGGGCGATGACGCCGTGATCGAAAACCTCATGAAACAATCGGATCGTTATAAAAAACTGAAAGCACGAGGTGCGTCGGATGCCAAGATCAAGGAGGTGTTTGACACTAAAATACCAATGACGGTCTTTAGCTGGGAAGGCGACAAGGAAGTGGAAATGTCGCCACTTGATTCGATCAAGTATTATTTCTGTATCATGCAGGTGGGCTTTTTAGCAATGGAGCCTTACACCGGGCACATTCGCGCGTGGGTGGGAGGGGTAGATTTTGACTACTTCAAATACGACCACGTCAAAGCAAAAAGGCAGGTAGGATCGGCGTTCAAGCCAATCGTTTATACCGAAGCATTGCGGCAGGGCGTGAATCCTTGCGAACAGATTCCGAACGAACTGATTCTTTATCACGAATATGCCAAAGGTGACTGGGCGGTAAAAACCTGGCGGCGCGAAGACCCCGATCCGCACATCGCTCCTGATGGCACCGACGAAGACGACTGGTTGCCACAAAATGCCGATGGCAAATACGGCGGTTCCTATTCGATGGAAGGCGCTTTAACCAATTCGGTGAATACCGTCACCGTGAAACTCATCATGCAGGCAGGCGTACAAAATGTGATCAATCTGGCGCGCCAGATGGGCATTACGAAAAGTGAAATCCCAACGGAGCCCTCAATTGCGCTGGGTTCGGCGGGCATTTCCCTTTACGAAATGGTCACCGCGTTCAGTGTCCTGGCAAGTCGTGGTCAAAAAGTGCGCCCCTCCGCAATTCGAAGAATTGAAACATCTGATGGCAAAGTACTGGCAAGTTTTGAGGTAACGCCCAAAGAACAGGTCATTGACACCGTTTACGCCGATATGATCACCAAAATGATGCAATCGGTAACAACATACGGCACAGCCAGCCGAATCCGCTGGAAATACGGCTTATTAAATCCATTAGCAGGCAAAACCGGCACCTCCCAACATCACGCCGACGGTTGGTTCATCGGCTACATCCCTAATCTGGTTGCCGGCGCTTGGGTAGGCGGCGATTCTCCCCTCGTGCGTTTCCGCAATTACCAGAACGGACAAGGCGCGGCTACAGCATTGCCCGTCTGGGCTTTATTTATGAAGCGAGTGCTGGATGATCCGGCTTTCGCCGAATGGAAAAATGCGGAATTCCCCAAATTATCCCCGGAAATAAGCCAAAAACTCAACTGCCCCCTTCGCATCAAGTCACCGGAGGAATTGCTCGCGGACTCCTTATTGCAGGATAGCCTCATGCGTCTCGAACTCGAAAATCCGGAGGGTTTCCAATTGCTTCCTATTGGCAATGAAGGAGAATAAAAATTATTGATTTTGAGTGATTAAAATCATTTTATTTAAAGGCCAATCCATATAGATTTTACTTCAAAATTCGCCCCCAATGCGCACTTCCAATATAAAAACATTGATTACCCAGATACGTGAAATTCTGGATTATCTTCGCCAACAGGAAAAATCGTCTGCCACTTTAATCGAGCAGGTGCAACCCCATTACCGCGAAAGTGCCCGCAATCTGCTCCACTATCTGGCGTTGCGAACCTTCGACCTCCGCGACATTCAGGAGGAATTATCTTCGCTCAGTATTTCTTCTTTGGGGCATTCAGAAGGCTATACCCTGACCAACCTGCAAAATATCCTGCGTTTACTATTGCTCATAGCAGGCGAATCTACAGAAGACTTGTTCGCAGATTTTAGTTCTCCTCTTGACTATCGAAGCAGCAAAACTCAGTTGTACCAAAATGCCATGCAGCTACTGGGCGAACACCATCTGGGCGAAGGATCCCGCATTATGGTCACCATGCCCTCCGAGGCTGCGGAAGATTACGAATTGATTCATGGACTGCTACTGGCAGGAATGGACCTTGCCCGCATCAATACAAGCCATGATTCTGCGCTGGAATGGTACAAAATGATCACCAATATCCGACAAGCGGAGGAAGAAACCGGAAAAAAATGCTTGGTGCATATGGATTTGTCGGGTCCGAAGCTTCGGGTTGAATCGGTTGCGCCTGTTCTTCCCAAGAAAGATTATATTGTCCTTAGCGTAGGCGATCTGCTGCAATTGGTGAAAAGAGTGCCGGAAAATTCGGTCGAGCAGATGCAGGCGGTTGTCAGATTGCCTGAAATTTTTAATGATTCCAAAGCTGGACACCGTATTTATTTTGACGATGGCAAAATCGGAGGCATTATTACGGAAGTGCAATCGGAGGTGGTCACGGTAAAAATTACCCAGGCTGCCCCGGAAGGAAGCAAGCTCCGCGCGGAAAAAGGCATTAATTTGCCAGATACCAATCTCTCCTTGCCGTCGCTGACCGAGTCCGATCTTGCCAATCTCCCCTTTATTGCTGCCAATGCCGATATTCTGGGCTATTCTTTTGTCCGTCGTCCGGCGGATGTGGAACGCCTGCAGACGGAGTTAAAGAAATTGGGAAAAGAAGAAATTGGCATTATCCTGAAAATCGAGACCAAGGAAGCTTTTCAAAACCTGCCGATGCTGCTGCTCACCGCGATGCGCAGCCCGAAAGTCGGCGTCATGATCGCACGCGGCGACCTTGCCGTAGAGATTGGCTTTGAGCGAATTGCCGAAGTGCAGGAAGAAATTCTTTGGATTTGTGAAGCCGCGCACGCCCCAGGCATTTGGGCAACCCAGGTTTTGGATAAATTAGCAAAAAAAGGTACAGCTTCCCGCGCCGAGATCACCGATGCAGCTATGGCAGCCCGCGCCGAGTGTGTAATGCTTAACAAAGGTCCGTACATCGTTCATGCAGTAGCGACCCTCGACGATATCACCCGCCGAATGGAAAAGCACCAGTTCAAGCGCAAGGGAAATCTTCGCCCGCTCAGTGTAGCCAAGTACTTCTGGGCGCGGAGCGGATTGCATGCTGCGCAGTCGTCGTAAATATTATCAAATATCAGATCAATAGAAAGCGGAACCACCACAAGGGCAATTCCGCCGTTCGAGTTATTCACCAATAAAACTTATGAATATCCATCTTGCTTTACGCTGCTTGCCAAGTCAGAAAGCATGAAACAAATAAAAAAGCATTATCCATTATTTCACCCTTCTTCTTCCAACGCTTAGTCAAATACCGTTAAAAAATTACGCTCTGCCCTTCAGCATGAGGTTCCAATACATAAATGGTAAACCATATTTCTTCAGCAACCACATACTGTACTGCTCTTTCCCGGTATCCACGAACTGAGATATAACCGGATCGCTGTCGCGTTCATTCCCATACTTAAATTCCGCCAGCAACATTTTGCCGTAGCCCGTCACCAGTGGACACGAGGAGTAGCCTGTGTAGCCTGGCGTCAGTTCTTTTTGTTGATTCATCACGTATAAAAGATTTTCAACCACCACTGGCGCTTGTTTTCGAATTGCCGCGCCTGTTTTGGCAGTTGGCAACGCAGCAGCATCGCCCAGGGCAAATACATTCGGATAATGCTTATGCTGCAAGGTATTGATATCTACGTTGATCCAGCCTTTATCCGGTCCTTCCTGGTGCGCCAGCTTTGAGCGCTTGATAAAATCAGGAGCCGATTGTGGCGGCGCCAAGTGTAACATATCGTAAGGGATAGCCACTTCGGTTTCCGACAGGATCCGCTCGCCCAGGTCTTCTTTGTGATAATACAATTGCTCCGGTTCATTGGCATGCGCCATGATCGTGAAATAAGCCATTTTGTTTGCCGGATCAATTTTGGTGATCTTGTGGAAAAAACGCAATTGAATTTTTTTGCGATCCACAACTTCCATCAATACCTGTTTGAATGGCTCCGTTCCAAAAATAACCGAACCTGGCGTGATAAAAGCAATTTTGGTTTTGTTGCGGACGCCGCTTTTTACAAAATATTCTTCTGCGAGGTACATGATTTTTTGTGGGGCACCACCACACTTGATTGGCGTAGCCGGCTGCGTAAAGATGGCATTCCCACCTTTGAAGTTTTGCAATACCTTCCAGGTATGCTCCGGGTCGGTGTAATTGCTGCAGACGCTGTCCGTTTGGAGTGCTTCCGCCAAACCCGGCATTGCATCTACATCCAACTGAATACCAGGGCATGCGATCAGGTAATCGTATGTAATCTCGCTGCCATCACGGGTAATGACCTTATTATTATCGGGGTCAATCGTTTCTACGTAATTTTTGATCCACTTAGCGCGGCGCGGCATCACACTACTCATATCACGTACAGTCGCATCATAATCATAGGTACCAGCGCCCACCAATGTCCACGCGGGTTGATAGTAATGCTTCGTAGCAGGATCAATAATCGCAATATCCAAAGATTTATCTTTTCGGAATAACTGGGCGGCTACTGTAATACCGGCTGTTCCAGCGCCCACAATAACGATTTGGTGATGTGTTTGGCTCATAACTCTGAATTTAAAAACTATTTGATGAAAGATTTTCAGAATGAAATTTGGCTTTATGCTTACAAAGTAAAATCATCCCTCCCTCTCTTTTTGTGATATTTATCACATATGTGAATGATTTTCATCACTCCATCGTCAAAAACGTCACTTTACATGATCAAGCAGGAAAACAAAAGGGTATTCAATCCCGAACATGCAATGTTGCTTTATTCGGCGCTTTTTTCTGTGTCGGATTTACTTTTTTTACTGAAAACCATGATAGCGATAACGACCGGAATACCCAGCAAGATCAGTGTTGTAAAAATCATCAGGGCATTAGCCTGAAACCAATTGATGAGAAACATAGTGCAAAGGGATTTGGTGAACCCCGAAGTTACATCGCTGGATGAAGAAAACTTTATGACTTTAATCAGAATCGCCGATGATTTTTATCAACGAGTATTTACAGGAAATTATGCATTTTCTAAAATGTTGGATACCAAAAGTTAAATTATGAAAACTGTCCAAATAATCACCGTAATGCCCGACAACATAGGCGAAGTGGGACTGTTTTGTATCAAGAATAAAACCGCCAAAGGTTTTGCCCAAAAGGCACATTGGTACAAAGAGCAATACCAGTGGGGCTTGCGGCTGAAAATCGCCCAAAATGCGGAAGGCGAGCGAATGGGCTTTATTGAATGCACGCCAGCGGAGTTTGCCTGGCGCCCCCTTCAAGCTGTGGGCTATTTGTTTGTTTATTGTATCATGTGGTGTATCCCAAGCAATTTCGCGACCAGGACGCAGCTACTGCCTTGCTGTACGCTTGTAAAAGAGAGGCGGAAGAACTGGATAAAAATGACGTAGCGGTGATGACCAGCGAAGGCGCCTGAATGGCGGATGACAAATTATCTGAAAAAGAAGGTTTTATAAAAATAGCTTCACTGGGACGTTTTGATCTGCTGATAAAAAAAACGAAAGCCGACGGCTCTCGACCCACAATTGAGTGACTGGCGAGTACGGCAAGCTCATTGCCAAGGCTGGCATCTTCTGTACGCCGACCAGTGCCCCTGGCACGAAAAGGCAGTCGAGGCGCTGTGGGAAACCGCCGCCGAACATGGTTTTGAACTCAAAGTGACCCGACACTCCACGCGCCGCAGGAAGCTCAGCTCACCCCTTTGGGCTTTGGCGTATTCAGTCTGATCCACGATGGTAAGCTACAGGAAGATCATTACATCAGCAAAACGCGGTTTGAAAATATTTTACAGCAGGAGTTAACAGATTGGTTTTTATTATAAAATCAAGACCTCAAATTACATCATAAAAAAGCGCATTACATCATATTGTGTAATGCGCTTCCTTGATTCAAAATCCTGTGAGATTTAAAACTCAATCGGTACGCTTACCATCGTGTCGTCCCAGGCAATAAGCATGTTGGCGCCTTTGTCAGCTTTTTCAAACATGATCGCCATCGCTTCTACCATTTTGCTGGTTTTTTGGGTCGGTACGGTGACTTTTGCTACAGTACTCACCTCGGGTTTGAAGGAATATTGCCCCCAGCCATCGGTGTCGGTACTAAAATGTACTTCCCAGGAATCTTTGCTCGGCACAGCGTAGATTGTGTAGCGACCCGCTTTCAGCATCGTTCCGTTGATGGTCACATCCTGGTAAAACATAATCTCGGTGGATTCATTCGCGCCCACGCGCCAGATTTCGCCGTACTTGACGAGTTCTCCAAACACTGCCCGGCCATTTTTCATCGGGCGGGAATAAATCACGCGGATAATCGGTTTTGCATTTTTTTCTTCCTCTGTTTTGCCAAAAGCACGGAAAGCTACGCGTGGCGGATAGTACGCCATGTCCATCGGACTTTTGTCCAATGCCGGAAACTCCTGCGCGTTCATAGTTGTGAAACCAATCGTCATGATAAAGGCGATAGATAACAGTAATTTCATTGTTCGTAGGTTTTAATGAGAAAATTAACATTACAACGCAAAAGACGCCCTAAGGTTGTTGCTATTTCCAAAAGTGGAATATCCCGGCGCCGACACAGAGCTGTTGTTTTGCGCTTTATTTGCATAGAAAAATTTCTTTTCTTTTCGTAATTTTCAGCATTTAACCAAATGACTTACCAATGCTACGTTTATCCTTGTTGTTGAAATCTGTGCTTACGACCATTCTGATCTTTTCCGTATTTTCCTGCTCGGTGAATCCGGTGACCGGCAAAAAAGAGATCATGTTGATGACCAAAGACCAGGAAATCGCGCTGGGCATCCAGTCCAACCCAGAAATTCTGGCTACTTTCGGCGCTTATCAGGACGCGACGCTGCAAAACTTCATTGACCAGAAGGGTCAGCAAATGGCACGTATTTCGCATCGTCCAGAACTGACCTACAAATTTCAGATCCTAGACTCGCCGGTAGTAAATGCATTTGCGCTGCCGGGTGGTTTTGTCTATTTCACGCGGGGCATCATGGCGCATTTCAATAATGAAGCAGAATTCGCCGGTGTACTCGGTCACGAGATTGGGCATATTACGGCACGGCACGGCGCGCAGCAATACACCCAGCAAATACTGCTGCAAGGCGCACTGCTGGTGGGCGTAGCTGTATCAGAAGATTTTGCGCAGTACGCAGGGCTGGCATCGCAGGGGCTGGGTTTGCTGATGTTAAAATTTGGACGCGACGACGAAAGCCAATCGGATCAATTGGGTGTACAATATTCTACCAAAATCGGCTACGACGCCCACGAAATGGCACATTTTTTCAAAACCATAGATCGCCTGAGTGGCGGCAACAACGGCGGTATCCCGACTTTTCTGTCCACCCATCCCAATCCGCTGGATCGCTACAACAAGGTGAATCAATTAGCCACCGAAGTACAGCGCACGTTACCCAACGCTCCGCTGCAAGTCAACCGAGATCAGTATCTGCGTATGATTGATGGGCTGGTGTACGGTGAAGATCCGCGCCAGGGCTATTTGGAAAACAATACTTTCTACCACCCGGAATTGAAATTTCAGTTTCCGGTGCCACAAAACTGGCAATATCAGAACATGCCCGCACAGGTGCAAATGGCGCCCCACGACGGAAAAGCCCTCATGATTTTTACGCTGGCACAGGAAAAATCGCTGGCAGAAGCCGCTGCTGCGATCACGAAGGATACTTCGTTCCGGTTGCAGGATCGCCAGAGTACAACCGTGAACGGCTTTTCGGCAGTTACGCTTGTTGGTGACCAGCGCGCACAGGATGGCAATATCGTCCGTTCCTTGATGTATCTTGTGCAATACGACAATTGGATTTACAAATTTGTTGGCATGTCGTATGCGCAGGATTTTAATACCTATCGCCCTACTTTTGAAAATACAATGCGCAATTTCCGGCAACTGAATGATGCTTCCAAAATCAATGTGCAGCCAGAACGCATCCGCATTAAAACTGTAGCCCAGAACGGCACGCTGGAAGCGACACTTCGCGGCTTTGGAATACCGGAAAAACGCCTCGAAGAACTGGCGATTCTCAATGGCATGGAACTGAAAGGTCAGGTGTCGAAAGGCACGTTGATCAAAACGTTTGGCAAATAAAACAGCTGTCAATCGGCAACCAGCAGCGCTGCGCCAAATACGCCGGCACTGTCGCCCAACTTGGGCTTCAGAAAGATCGTATCGAGGTGATCTATGCCGGTGTTGAACACATACTTTTTGGTTTCCATCACGCCTTCGGTGTAAAGCTCGCGGATATTGCCGACGCCGCCGCCCAATACGATCACATCGGGGTCTAGAATATTGATAACAACGGCAATGGCTTTGCCAAAAAAATGTGTCAGGCGCTGTATGGTTTGAAGCGCAGCTTCATCCTGATCAGCATTTGCTGCAATATCGCGCAGTTTGAGCTTGCTGCCGGTAAGGCTTTGATAATAACGCTCCAATGCCGGACCAGAGATAATAGTTTCTACACAGCCGGTTTTACCGCAGTAGCATTTTCCGCCCGTTTCATCGAGAAAGTTGTGCCCCCATTCGCCGGCCAGCCCTTGCTTGCCGTTGATGGCTTTGCCGTTCAGCACTACGCCGCCACCCACGCCGGTACCCATGATCACGCCAAAAACAACCGGAGCATCGGGTGCCACTTCGTGGGCTGCCCCAAACTTTGCTTCGGCCACTGCGAAGCAATTGGCGTCATTCGCCAGAGTAAAAGGAATTTTCAGCTTTGCTTCGAGGTCATCCTTGAGGGGCATACTATTCAAACTGGTGGTATTGCAGTTTTTCATGCGGCGGGAGGAAGGATCGAGCGTACCCGGCGTACCCATCCCTACTTTATCAGGTTTTAAGCCGGTTTCTTTACCCAGTAACTCCACAACTTTGCCAATTTGTTCAATAATGTGATCATAGCCGCCTTCCTGTTCGGTCGGCAATCGTAGCCTCGCCAGTACTTTCGGGTTGGTTTTGCTTTCTATAACCACCCCTTCTATTTTGGTTCCGCCAAGATCAATACCCCAAAGTGGATTCATATGATGATGATTTAAATCGTTGATTATTCCTTCAAAAAGCAATCGCCACGCAAAAATCAAAGCCTATCAGCGCATAAAAATAAACAAAGTTGAACGTATTCTCCGAAAAGAAAATGGTTTCATTCCTGGCAAACAAAACTAAATCTGGTCGCTTTCATATTAGAACAAACTGATTTTTGTAACTTTACCTGCTAAATTGTTGCTAAAAAATCAGACTTTAGCAATTGATTGTTGGATAACAAAATGAAACACCGACCACCGAATGTAGTGGGTGTGACTTCGTCTCCGGACGACGTCTTATATCTCAGCAAGGAAGTTATGTTACAATGGCAGAGAAGACCGCATCTATAGAAAACGATATAAAAAAGGATACCTTCGTATTTGAGCTGACCACCTCGGATCAGCGGGAGATGCCTGTTTTTGTAACAGGCAATTTTAATAACTGGACCGTGAATGACCCTGCATTTCAACTGGAAAAAACAGAAGCAGGAAAATATCGTTTGGAGATGCGAAATATTCAAGGATTGCCGGTGCAACTTGAGTATAAATACAGCCGGGGAGATTGGGCAAGCGTTGAACTGGATGAATTTGGCAACGAAGCCAATAACCGCGTAGCACATTCCAATTGGGGAGTAGCCAAGGATTATGTGCCTCGCTGGAAGCAAAAGGGATTGAACTATAACGCTGACCTATTACCGGAAATTTTTGTCATCTCTAAAGATTTTGAGATACCCCAACTCATAAAAACCCGCCGCATCGCGGCGCTGTTGCCCTACAATTATCATCAAAGCGATCGTCGGTACCCTGTGCTCTATTTGCAGGATGGGCAAAATCTGTTTGATGACTATGCACCTTTTGGCAATTGGGCAATTGATAAAAAACTGGCGGTGCTGGCAGAGCGCGGGCTGGGCGACATCATCGTCGTTGCGATTGATCATGCGGAGGAAGAACGCATTGCAGAATTTACGCCATCCATGAATACCAAATTGGGCAAAGGCAATGGCAAGAAATACGTCCGTTTTCTGGCGGATACCCTCAAACCATACATTGACAAACATTTCCGCACGTTGCCCGACCGCGAGTTCACCGGCATTGGCGGAAGTTCCATGGGCGGGCTGATTTCTATTTACGCTGGTTTTATGTACCCGGAAGTTTACAGCAAACTGATGGTGTTTTCGCCTTCGCTATGGGTTGCGCCGGGCATTCATTTCCAACTCATGAACTTTGACGAAACGGCCAATCTGAGAATGTATTTATATGGTGGCCATGATGAAGGAACATATATGGTGCCCAACATGCAGCGATTTATCAAAGCAGTAGAACAACAGGGCATTTCGAATAATATAGATTTTCATCTTTCGATTGATCCAAAAGGGAAGCATAACGAAGCTCGCTGGGGCGAAGAATTTCCTAAGGCAGTGGAGTGGTTGTTTTTCAAAAACGGATCCCAAAAAACGTAGGCTAATATGAACATTGCAGTTCACCATACACTTGAAACGCTGCAACAGACCCCCCTGGTTATACCTGTGGCGGGCAATGGTTCTCACGAACCCACCCTGGCGGCAGTAGAGGCAATGACCGGCATACCGGCATCTCTGCTAAAGCAGGATTTTAAAGGCGAACCGGGCGAAACGTACCCCCTCTACCTGCCAAATCAAAAGGTGTATTTGCTCGGCTTGGGACCGAAACCGCTTTTTGCCGATGTTCAAAAGGCTTTTCGAGGTTTTTCCCACAAAATGCGCCTAAAACTTCCTGCCAGGATCGGCGTCAGTTTTTTACATCACAATGTCCTCGGAGATCAGGCACGCTGGGCAGAAGCCGCTATCAACGGTTTTTTGCTGGGCACCTATCAGTTAGGGCGTTTTAAAACCAACCACCAGGAAAGGCATCCTTTTGAGTCAGCCGATGCAACGATACAGGTTTTCGTTGACGAAGCGTACACCGATTCTGTCCGACAAGCAGTGTATCGGGCGCAGATAACCGCCGAAACCCAGATGCGTATTTACGATCTGGTGAATGCGCCAAGCAACAAAAAAGTACCCGCCGATCTGGCTGCCTGGGCATTGGAATCCGGCAAAAAATATGGCTATCGGGTAGAAGCCTGGTCGAAAGAACAGATTACTGCCAATGGGCTTCACGCTTTACTTGCGGTCAATCAGGGCAGCGACCTTCCCCCCGCTTTCATCATCATGGAGTACCAACCCCAAGAAAAACCATTGAAGAAAGTAGGTTTTGTAGGCAAAGGTGTTACGTTTGATACAGGTGGACTCTCCATCAAACCGGCTGCCAATATGCACCTGATGAAAAGCGACATGGGCGGTGCTGCTGCCGTGCTGGGGGCAATGGAGCTGATCGCAAAACTGAAGCTCCCTGTGCATGTCATAGGAATTGTGCCGGCAACGGAAAACAGCGTGGATGCAAAATCTATCAAACCGAGCGACGTAATTGGCTCCTACAGCGGCAAAACCATTGAAGTTATTGACACTGATGCCGAAGGCAGGCTTATTCTGGCAGATGGCTTGTCCTACATGGTCAAAAATTTTCAACCCGATATTTTGATTGACCTGGCTACGCTCACTGGCAGCACGGTACGCACTTTCGGTTATCATGCGGCAGGCTTGTTTTCTAACAACGACGAGTTGTCCGAGCAATTGTTCAGGGTAGGTGAGCGTACCGGCGAGCGACTCTGGCGTCTTCCGATCTGGGAGGTTTACAAAGAGGATATCAAATCAGACATCGCGGATGTGCGCAACCTAAGCGGCAAACCGGTTGCTGGCGGTATCAGCGCTGCCAAATTCCTGGAATTTTTTATTGACAACCATCCGGCGTGGGCGCATCTTGACATCGCCGGCGTTGCCTTCAACGACTCGGAATTTGCCTCTCAAAAGAGCGCTACTGCCTACGGTGTGAGATTATTGACAGAATTTTTAGAAGAATTGATTAAAACTTCCTAACTTTTGT
>CAZQTF010000100.1:0-13742 GCA_964596135.1 uncultured Saprospiraceae bacterium
GCGACTTCCTGTACCGGCTTGCCGTAGTGCCCGATCAGCGACAGCAGATTGAGCTGGAACTCGCAGCCGTAGTCTTTCAGGCGATTGTATTCCTTAAAATCTTTTTTCAAAAACAAGTATCGCTCCGGATGCGCCAGAATCGGCTTGTAGCCTTTGGTTTGAAGCCGAAAAATGTTGTGGTACAAATTGGGGGGCGCTGTCACGAACGACATTTCCACCAGCACTCGGTTGCCCGGCAACGCCAGAATTTCATCATTCCGGATGATCGCCTCGAAATGTTCGTCCATGTAATATTCCGCAGCAGCGCCAATTTCCATTCCGATGCCGGCTTCGCGCACCGCCTGTTGCAACTGTGCCAAACCACTCAAAATGACCTCTTTGGTATTCGGATACAAATCTGACATCACGTGCGGCGTCGTGATCAGCCGCCGATAGCCCAATGCGTGCAAACGGCGGACAAGTTGCAGCGAAGTCTCCATAGTATCCGCGCCATCATCAATTCCTGGAAGCAAGTGGGAATGTATGTCTGTTCCCAATTGGGAAAAGTCTGAAATGAGCTTGATATTGTTCTTTTTAAAGATTGAGAACATAGTTATTTTCGGCGTAGCGGTATAACGGTTTATGATTTAACGATATATTGGATTGGGTTGATTCTTTATTTTTTCTGGAGTGGATCAAACCATAGAGCATACTCGAGATATGGTCGCCGTGATCTACCCACTTTGTTGCTTTTTTTTAGGCAAATATCCGATTTCTGAAGAGCAATTGTCATGTCTGTCATTCGTTCTGCAACTGCTTCTTTTGTTATAAAAAATGTTTGATACTTTGTTTGTTGTTATGCAATTCGTCTCCTCCGATACTTCTTTCAACCATCATACCTTGTAATAGTCCCGATACCATTCAATAAACTTTCCGATACCAAACTGAACCGAGGTTTCGGGCTTGTAGCCCAGGTTTTCCACCAGGTCGCTCACATCGGCATAAGTCGCGGATACATCGCCCGGCTGAATTGGCAACATTTCTTTTTTGGCGGTTCTGCCGAGGGTTTGCTCAATCGCTTCGATGAAATCTAACAACTTCACGGGATTTTGGTTGCCGATGTTGTAAATTTTGTAAGGTGCTCTGGAGGTAGAAGGATCGGGATGAACGCCCGTCCAGTCGGGGTTGCCGGCAGGCGGATTATCAATTACGCGGATGACGCCCTCCACAATATCATCCACGAAGGTGAAATCCCGAATCATATTACCGTAATTGAACACCTGAATTGGCTCGCCCGCCAAAATAGCTTTAGTAAACAAAAACAACGCCATGTCGGGGCGCCCCCAGGGACCATATACCGTGAAAAAACGCAAGCCGGTAGTCGGTATGCCAAATAAGTGGCTGTAGGTATGCGCCATCAACTCGTTGCTCTTTTTGCTGGCAGCATACAGCGAAATAGGGTGATCCACATTATCAGAAGTAGAAAACGGCATTTTTTCATTCAAGCCATATACGCTGGAACTGCTGGCGTACGCCAGATGCCCAACTTTATTGTGCCGGCAAGCTTCCAAAATATTGATAAAGCCAATGATGTTGCTGTCCATGTAAGCACGCGGATTCACCAAGCTGTAGCGCACGCCTGCCTGAGCGGCAAGATTGCACACGGCATCAAATTGCTCTTGTGCAAAAAGTGCATTCAAGGCTTCAGCATCTTCCAGGGCTATTTTGGCAAAGCGGTAATTAGGATGTTTCTCACTGGTAATGAGGGTATTATAGTCAATTTTTTCTTGTGGGATACCAGCGTACTCCAGCCGGTCGTATTTGAGCTTCGGGTCGTAATAGTCGTTGATCATGTCAATACCGACCACTTCATCACCGCGTTCGATGAGGCGGTTTGCCAAATGAAAGCCGATAAATCCTGCGGTACCGGTAACAAGTATTTTTTTCATTTAAAATTGTGTTGGGGTGTAAGCGTGTTATCGTATTTGAAAATAAGATGTTTCCTGCCTAAAAAATCCACCTAAAATTTTTAATACGAGTATTTTGTTTAAATGTTTCATTCTGATTACAATAACTTTAACCCATACTTTCTCCTGCTGCTCAAATGATCATTCCTGCAGCTACGGTTTCGTATGTCCCTTCATCAATCAGAATCAGGCTGCCCGTCGTACGATTGCGGCGATAAGGATCACAAAACAGGGGTTGCGTCGTGCGAATACTCACCCTGGCAATGTCGTTCATGCGGATTTCCTTGTCTTCCAGATTGCGGTGCAACGTGTTGATATCGAGCTTGTAGCGAATTTCCTTGATCATGCAGCGCGCCTCGCGCGAGGTGTGCATCACTATATACTTTTTGGAGGGGAGGAGCGGTTTTTCATTGAACCAGCAAAGCATTACATCTACATCCTGAATGGCTTCCGGTGTATTGTTTTCGCGCACCAGCATATCGCCCCGGCTCACGTCTATATCGTCTTCGAGCAAAATGGTTACCGACATAGGCGGAAAGGCTTCGGTGATCTCGCCTTCGTAGGTGTTGATCTGGCTGATTTTGGAGGTAAACCCCGATGGCATCACCATCACGGTGTCGCCTTTTTTGAAAATACCCCCGGCGATGCGCCCGGCGTAGCCCCGATAATCGTGGAATTCATCGGTATTCGGGCGAATGACAAATTGCACCGGAAAACGACAGTCAATAAGATTGTGATCACTGCCAATGTGCACATTTTCCAGGTAATACATCAGCGTAGTGCCACCGTACCAGGGCATGTGTTCTGATTTTTCCACCACATTGTCACCCTTAAGCGCGGAAATCGGGATAAAGTGAATGTCCTTAACATCAAGTTTTGAACAAAAATGGTAAAATTCATCTTTGATGGACTCGTAAGCTGCCTCGCTGTAGTTCACCAGATCCATTTTATTGATACACACTACCAAGTGTGGAATTTGCAGTAAAGAAGCGATGATTGCGTGCCGACGGGTCTGTTCCACTACGCCGTTTCGGGCATCCACAAGGATAAGTGCCACGTTGGCGGTGGAAGCGCCGGTGACCATGTTGCGGGTGTACTGGATGTGCCCTGGAGTATCAGCGATGATAAACTTACGTTTGGGCGTAGCAAAATAGCGATATGCCACATCAATCGTGATACCTTGCTCGCGCTCCGAGCGCAAGCCATCGGTGAGTAACGCCAGGTTGATACCTTCTTCGCCCCGGCGTTCAGTGGCAGTCCTGACAGCTTCCAGCTGATCCTCGAAAATCGCCTTGCTATCGAACAGCAGTCGCCCGATCAATGTGCTTTTGCCATCATCCACGCTACCCGCAGTGGTGAAGCGGAGTAAGTCGGCATCGCTGCGTTGTTTCGTAAATTTATTTAAAATGTTGTTCATTGAAAATCAAACAGAAAATCTCAAAAAATCGATTATCAGAACCATTAAAAATACCCCTGCTTTTTCCGGTCTTCCATGGCCGTTTCCGAACGTTTGTCGTCGGCCCTTGTACCGCGCTCGGTCGTCCGGGAAATGGAAATTTCGGTGATTACGTCTTCAATATCAGCGGCACCGGATACAACTGCCCCTGTACAGGTCATATCGCCGATAGTACGGAAACGCACCACCATTTCTTGGGGTTGCTCGTCGGGTTTGAGCCGCATGAAATCGGACACCGCCATAATCACACCGTCGCGTTGAAAACAAAGCCGCTTGTGCGAAAAATAGAGATTGGGCAGCGGCACTGCTTCCGCCGACAGGTATTGCCAGACGTCCAGTTCCGTCCAATTGCTGATAGGAAAGATTCGAAAATGCTCACCTATATGCTTTTTGCCATTAAAGAGATTCCACAATTCCGGGCGTTGATTTTTGGGATCCCATTGCCCAAATTCATCCCGATGCGAAAAGAAGCGCTCTTTAGCGCGCGCTTTCTCTTCGTCGCGGCGACCGCCGCCCAGCGCTGCGTCGAATTTATGTTTTTCAATGGCTTCCAGCAACACTGCCGTTTGGAGGGCATTGCGGCTGGCGTTGTAGCCTTTTTCTTCATGCACCAAACCCTGGTCAATGGCTTCCTGCACGGAAGCGATCACCAGTTTGATGCCCAATTGCTGCACCCACCAGTCGCGGTATTCGATTGTTTCCGGAAAATTGTGCCCCGTATCCACATGCATGACGGGAAAGGGAATCCGTGCCGGATAGAAGGCTTTTTTTGCCAAATAGGTCAATAAAATGGAATCTTTCCCACCGGAAAACAGCATGACCGGATTCTCAAATTGCGCTGCCACTTCGCGAATCACAAAAATAGATTCGGCTTCGAGTTCACGCAGATGGCTGAGGTGGTAATTCATAGCTCAGGGTTCGAATTCGCTTTTGGTATTTTATTGCTTACAAACGCACCAAATCCTGTACGTAGGAATAAATACGACTCACCGCTTCTTCGACCAACATTTCTTGTGTGCGAATCTCAATTGCCGGATGTACGGGTGCTTCGTAAGGTGAATTGATGCCCGAAAAATCCTGGATTTCGCCGCTCCTCGCTTTTGCATACAGCCCTTTGGTGTCGCGTTGTTCGCAAATCTCAAGTGGCGTATTGATAAAAATTTCGATAAAATCTTCGGCGCCAACGATTTGTTTTGCCATCTCCCGCATTTCTGTAGTCGGACTGATAAAACTGACAATGACAATTACACCGCTGTTCAGATAAAGCCTGGCAATTTCGGCGATGCGGCGAATGTTTTCCCTTCGATCCTCCAAACTGAATGCAAGGTTTTTATTGATGCCGCTGCGAATGTTGTCGCCATCGAGCACCTGGGCAAAGAAGCCATTTTCGAAGAGTTTCCGCTCCAGACACTTCGCAATGGTTGTTTTGCCCGAACCCGATAATCCCGTGAACCACAGCACTTTACTGCGCTGCTGGAGAAAACGCTCCCGATCTTCCCGCTGCAAGATTTCTCCAAAAATTGGGAAAATATGATCCTGATGCTGTCTCAATTATTTATGCTTTTAAACCAGTTTCGTACCGTACCGCGCGGTATCAGTTGCCAGGCGCGTTCGTGAAAATAATATAGTATGATTTTGGTTAATACCTCTGTGCCACCGATGGCTGCTGCAATTTTTACATTTCCGGTAAAAATATAAGACAGAATCATTGTGTCGAGCGTACCTACGATCCGCCAGGTAATACCTTTGATGACGCTTCGCACATGCGATTCTTTGGCATATTTCTCTTCCGACACCTTGTTGTTTTTTGATTATTGGCTGAGCGCATACTACTGACAAAGGGTTGCAGTATTCCAATTATCCCAGCTTTTCAACCTTGTTATTGCTGATCTGGTATTTTTCTCCGCTTCCCGGACACACCGCCTCGCCCTTGTCATCGAAATGCAGGCGTTCGCCGTACTCACTCATCCAGCCGATCTGACGTGCCGGGCTACCCACGATCAGCGCATACGCCGGTACCTCCTTGGTGACAACCGCACCTGCCCCGATGAAGGCAAACGGACCAATGTCGTTGCCACACACAATCGTGGCATTTGCGCCAATGGTAGCGCCCTTGCCCACATGCGTTTTCATATACTCGTTTTTGCGGTTGACTGCGCTGCGCGGGTTGTACACATTTGTAAAGACCATCGAAGGTCCCAAGAACACATCGTCATCGCAGGTCACACCTTCATAAATCGAAACATTATTTTGCACTTTTACGTTATTGCCCAGCACGACCCCATTGGCGACAAATACGTTTTGTCCCAAACTGCAATTATTGCCAATTACCGCCTGCGACATGATATGACAAAAGTGCCAGATTTTGGTATTATCACCGATTTGAGCGCCCTGGTCAACGATGGCGGTTTCGTGCGCAAAATATGGTGTTGAGGCAGTCATAAATTGATGGGTTTAAGAATTGGTAAAATACGCTTGGCTCTTTATTTCTGTTGCCTTGAGAAGCAAGCCATGCATCGAGCCTTTTGATTTGATAAAGGCTTCGCCTTTAAAAAGTCGCAGGTACTTTTCGTAAAAAAGCATCGTCAATTTTAGTAGTAATAGCGCTCAACATATACTGGCAACCATCTGCAATCCTTTGGAAAACAGACCGTTGTTTCTCAAAAGCCTTTCGTGTTTGTGGCGCATTTACAGCGACCAGCTATAATTCAATGCACTGCCGTTTTCGCCACCTCTACTGCCGCGTCTTCCGGTTTTATGCAACCATTTGGGATTGACGGATATTCGCAAGGAATATCCCAAGTTTTCCAACTCGATGACGAAGTTTTTTTCATTTTCTGTTTCTACCAGCCAGCCTTTTAAGCCAGTCAGGTTGCCACTCATAATTTCCACTTCGTCTCCGATTTGATAGCTGCCAGGCTGCACCTCTATTTCAATCCCTTCGCCGACTACCCGCTTCATAATCTCGATCTCTCCTGCCGGGATAGCGATGAGGTCTTGTGCGAATTTTACAAAACCTACCACATCGGGTGTTTCCAATACGGGCACATATTCCTGTTTTGTAATTCTGGTAAAAATATAGCAATTGATCAAAGGAAGTTCCACATGTTTTATTTTCCGCTGATAACGCCGCGTACGCGATTGTAAAGGTAAATAGGCATGAATGCCACGTTCTGTTAATCGCTTGATTACCAGTTTTTCACGCTTGAACTTAGTATAAACCGCAAACCAACGAGCTTCTTGCTCGTCTAACTGATTTACCGGTTCCTTTTTTTGGTTTTCTGCCATTACCCGAATATTTGCATGATGGTACTTCCACTATTCCAGCCTTTTCTGCTTCAAAGCCTCCAGTAAGTCACTTCACCATCCTGGGGTTGATCATAGATACCTTTTAGATCTACCAGAATGGGCGTGCCATTCATAATAGATTTGAAATAATCCAGGGTTAAAGCCTTGTAGTTTGTGTGATTGACCGCTACGATGATCGCATCATAATCGTTTGAAATGTTGTCCACCAGAGTAAGCCTGTATTCATGCGCCACTTCATTGGGCGATGCATGGGGATCGGTGACATGAACATGGATAGAATAATCCATCAACTCGCGTACCAAATCCGCCACTTTCGAGTTGCGAATATCGGCAACATTCTCTTTAAAAGTAATACCCATCACCAAAACTTTTGTTTGGCTGGGATTTTTTCCGCGCTGAATCAGCATTTGTACCAGGCGTTTGGCAATAAATGCCGGCATATCGTCATTCACACGGCGACCACTGGTGATCAATTGTGGATTGAAACCCAATTCCTTCGCTTTGTGTAAGAGGTAATAAGGATCCACGCCGATGCAGTGCCCGCCGACCAGCCCCGGCTGAAATTTCAGGAAATTCCATTTGGTGCCCGCAGCTTCCAGCACTGCTTTGGTGTCAATGCCCATTTTATCAAAAATGAGCGACAACTCGTTCATAAATGCGATGTTGAGGTCGCGCTGGGTATTTTCAATCACTTTTGCCGCCTCCGCCACTTTGATGGTGGATGCTTTATAGACGCCCGCCTGGATCACTTCGCCGTAGGTTTTGGCGATTTCTTCAAGCGCTTCATTGTCGTTGCCGGATACCACTTTCAGTATTTTTTCAACCGTATGCTCTTTATCCCCCGGATTGATGCGCTCCGGCGAATAGCCCAGCTTAAAATCCTTTCCCAGTTTTAATCCTGATAATTCTTCCAAAATTGGCAGGCAGTCTTCTTCGGTGCATCCGGGGTAAACGGTGGATTCAAAGATGACGTAATCGCCTTTTTTCAGGGCTTTGCCTACGGTATGGCTGGCGCTTAGCACTGGTTTCAGGTCGGGATTTTTGTGCTCGTCAATTGGCGTGGGTACAGCGATCACATGAAAATGCGCCTTTTTCAGATCATCCGGGTTGGCGGTAAATTCAATGTCTGTGCCTTCAAAAACCTCACTTTCCAACTCGCGCGAAGGGTCAATTTTTTGCTTCATCATTTCCACGCGCTGCTCATTGATATCAAAGCCGATCACGCTGAATTTCTTGGCAAAAACCAGCGCCAGCGGCAAGCCTACATAACCGAGCCCGATCACGGAAATTTTTTTCTTTTTTTCGAGTAAATCCTGGTGCATTGTTAAGTCGTTTAGTTTGAAAATTAGCCTAAAAGTAGTTCTTCAGACTAAGGGGGAGCACCTTTTACATCACTTAAAAAATGTGGTCACAGCTTCGCTGATGTAATCCAGCATGTCGTGATCCATTTCAGTATGCATGGGCAACGAGATCACCGATGCACAAAGCATTTCTGTAGCGGGTAGGGCGTCAACGGCATTTGCCATTGCGGTTTTGTAAGCTTCCTGCTTATACAAAGGCACCGGATAGTAGATCATTGTCGGGATGCCTTTGTTTTGCAGGTATGTCTGCAATTCGTCGCGCCGGCCGTCTTTTACGACCAACGTGTACTGATGGAAAACGTGCGTCGAATTGTGTTGTCGTTTGGGTATTTGTAACTGAGCAATTTGCTCAAAAGCTTTATCATAATAAGCTGCCGCCGCCTGGCGTGCCGCCGCGTATTCGTCCAGATGTTTTAGTTTTGCATTTAGAATTACCGCCTGAATCGAGTCCAGTCGGGAATTTACGCCAACCAGATCGTGATAGTATCGCTTTACTTGACCATGATTAGCGATCATGCGGCACTTGCGGGCAAGCTCTTCGTTGTTGGTGTACATAGCGCCGCCATCGCCGTAAGCGCCCAGGTTTTTGGATGGATAAAACGAGGTGCAGCCGATATGCCCGATCGTGCCGGTCTTTGCCCGATGTCCATCGCTGAAGGTATAATCTGCGCCAATCGCCTGGGCATTATCTTCAATAACCCAGAGGTGGTGCTTTCGGGCTATCTCCACGATAGGTTCCAGGTCGCAGCTTTGCCCGAAAAGATTCACCGGCACGATCGCCTTTGTTTTGGGTGTGATCGCTGCCTCGATGATATCGGCGGTAACATTGAAAGTATCGGGATCTACGTCCACCATTACCGGGCGCAGGCGCAGCAAAGCAATTACTTCTGCCGTCGCTACATAAGTAAAAGCAGGTACGATCACCTCGTCGCCAGGCTGCAAATCTACAGCCATCATGGCAATCTGCAGGGCATCGGTGCCATTGGCACAAGGAATCACGTACTTCACGTCGAGATATTTTTCCAGATTTTGCTGGAATTCCTGTACTTTCGGACCATTGATAAACGCAGTAGTGTTGAGTACTTCCTGGATACCGGCATCAATTTCATCCTTGAGTTTCCGATACTGCGTGTGCAGATCTACCATTTGAATTTGCAGCGTCTTTTCCATATTTAATCGTTTAAGAAAGTTTGGGCGGTGGAGAAAGTTTAGAAAACTCAACCAGCTAAACCTTCTCAACGTTATCAACCTTTTTATCTTTATTTCATTTCGTCACATGCCTTCCCCAAGTTTCCTGGTCACTTTATTCGCTATCGTTTCTCCAATCGCCAGCGAAGCAGTTGCCGCCGGAGAGGGTGCATTGCACACGTTGACCACCTTTCCATCTTCAAATATAAGAAAATCGTCTATCATATTACCTTCTGTATTACAAGCCATTGCGCGCACACCGGCGCCACCGGGCTGCAGATCATCCGCCTGAATTTCGGGCACCAGTTTTTGCAGCGATCGCACAAAAGCACTTTTGGAGTAAGAGCGTTTTATTTCTTCCCATCCGTCTCGCCAGTATTTGGCTGCTATTTTGCGGAAGCCCGAAAAGCCCAGTGTTTCAAAAAATTCTTTCGCATCGAAATCCCAGCGATGGTAGCCTTCTCGTTTGAAAGCCAGCACTGCGTTGGGTCCCGCCTCGATTCCGCCGTGTATCATGCGGGTGAAATGTACCCCCAGAAACGGGAAATTTGGATTCGGTGTCGGATAAATCAGATTCCGCACCAAATACTGCTTTTCAGGCTTGATTTCATAATATTCACCCCGAAAAGGCAAAATCTGAATATGGTGATGCGGAGCCGTCAATGCCGCCACTTTATCCGAGTACAAACCAGCGCAATTGACCACCTGTTTTGAGTGGATTTCTGCTTTTTCACTCACTACAACGCCTTCTACGTCAGATGAATATATTTGTTGCACTTTTGCATTAAAAATTGCTTCAACACCTCTTTCCACGATGATTTCAAAGTATTTCTTCGCCACCTCCCGATAATTGATGATGCCTGCTTGTGGCACCCAGATCGCCTCGACGCCGCCTTCGGCATGGGGTTCGATTTCCAGTAGTTCCGCCCGGCTGACTTTGCGAATGCCATCCAGCCCGTTAGCGATGCCTCGTTGCAGGATTTCCTCAAGTTTGGCTTGCTCGGTTGCGTTGGTCGCAACGATCACTTTACCGCATATTTCATGCGGAATTTCATGCTGCTGCGCAAATTCAAGCAATAGCCGATAGCCTCGCCGGCAATGCACGGCACGGGTTCCGCCGGGTTTGTAATAAATACCGGAATGGATCACCCCACTGTTGTGCCCCGTTTGGTGCTGCGCCACGCTGTTTTCTTTCTCGATGATGCAAATTTTCAAATCCGGGTGCTGTTCCAGCAGTTGGTAAGCCGTTGCCAAACCAACAATGCCCGCGCCGATGATCGTTACGTCGTATGTCATTGTTTGACGTTGAACCTTCAAACAGAAATAGAGATATCAAAATCAAAACTTCAGTCCTTCGACCAAAGCAACAGTGGTTGAGGGTTGTATATTTCCCAATCAATCGTATTTGCTTCCTCCTCAGAATAGATGAGATAACGAATCTTGCGGTTGATCAGCCCTTCGGCTTTATCCACGAGGTGTAATAAATACGTTTTATCAATATTGCCGATGAAGATCAGATCAATGATCCGGCTATCCAGACCTCTGGAGAAATCGCCCACCAGAAAGACGCGCTGCACTTCGCCCAACCGCTCGATCACCTCTTCTATGATGCAATCTAATCCCACGTATTTGAGTAAAATATTGTGTACTTCTTTGAACAGCGGATGACGAGTATTGGCTTGAAATATTTTTTTATTGCCATCGAGTCGAGACTCCAGCATGCCAGCTTCTTCGAAACGATTGAGTTCCAAGCGAATGGCATTGGAAGATTCTCCAAATTCGCTTTCCAGGCTGCGAAGATAGGCGGTGGTGTTGCTGTTCAGGAAAAATTTTAACAGCAACTTGATGCGCGTTTTCGATGATATTAAAGTTTCTATCATTGAGTAGCAAAATTACTCAATTTTAAAATTTATGCAAGGAACGAAAAAATTTTAACACTTATGGCAACAGCAGGCTGCTATCGCCATAACTCAAAAAGCGAAAATCATTTGCCAGAGCGTAATCATAAATCCAGCGCCAATCTTCACCCACCAGCGCCGACACCAGCAACAGCAGCGTGCTTTTGGGCTGGTGAAAATTGGTAATCAAGCCATCCACGATTTTAAAATCATAACCCGGCGCAATGATGAGTTGGGTGACGCCCTCCAGGGTTTCTTTTTGCTTGATTTTCAAATAATTGAGGATAAAGTGAAGCGCGGTAATAGTATCAACTTCAGTGTGAGATTCGTAAGGCACCCACTGTGGAATATCAAATGAAGCATCCGCATTTTGAGCTAAAAGGGCACCAAACCAGTACAAACTTTCCAGCGTACGCATACTCGTAGTGCCTACTGCAATGACCGGACGACCGGCTTGCCTGGCGGCGAGTAATTTTTCTATCAAGGATTTTTGTACAAAAACGCTTTCTTCGTGCATGTGGTGCTCCGCCATTGTCTCGGATTTCACTGGCTTGAAGGTGCCCGCGCCCACGTGCAGGGTGACAAACAATCGCTCGATACCTTTTTTATCCAAATCCTCAAAAACGGCATCCGTGAAGTGCAAACCCGCCGTCGGCGCTGCCACCGAGCCTTGCTCGCGGGCATAGATGGTCTGATACCGTTCTTCATCCGACGCCACATTCGCCCGATTCAAATAAGGCGGCAACGGAATGATTCCGGCTTGCGCCAACAATTCGCCAAAAGCCAAATTCGGGTCGTCCCAACTAAATTCTACCTCAAACGCATCCTCCAATCGCTGAATACGCTTTGCCGTCAATCGCACCGATGCTACCCTTTTTACCAGGTCACCTTTCTTCCATTTGCGATTATTCCCGATCAGGCACTTCCAGCGCACGGCTTGCGTACTCGAAAAATTCTGCTGATAATCGTGCGGCGACAAGGGTTCCAGGCATAGGACTTCGATTTGCACGCCACTTTCCAATGTAAAATGCAGCCGCGCGTGGATCACTTTCGTATCATTAAAAACTAATAAAGCGCTTTCAGGTAAATATTCAGGTAAGTTTTTAAAAATAGCGTGGCTGATATTACTATTTTGATATAATAATAATTTCGACTGGTCGCGCTCCTCCAAAGGCAATTTGGCAATACGATCCTCTGGCAATGCGTAGTCGTACTCCTCGATGCGGATGTCTTTCGGTGAAATAGCGGACATGTAATTTTTTAGTTCGACAGAACGCACAGGATTAGCAGGACATTTAAAAATCCGGTACATTTGGTAAATCCTGCCGGAAACTTTTAACCCAATAAAAATTCTTTTCCTTTGCTCCGAAAGGCCTTATAATGCCCCTTGCTAAAGCGGGTGCCATTAAATTCCACCTCGCCTTTCAGGGCTTCGCGCTCCGCTTCGGGCAACTGGATAAAATCGGCGCATTTTTCCGAGCAGCAATTGTGATACTTTTCAGCACATTCGTCGCATTGGATAAACAAAATATGGCAGGCATCGTTCGCGCAGTTGATGTGCGTATCACACGGCTGGCCGCACTGATGACAATGGGCGATCACATCTTCGCTGATGCGTTCGCCCATGCGCTCGTCGAAGACAAAATTCTTACCGACAAACTTATTCGGCAAGCCTTCGCGCTCACACTGACGCGTGTATTCGATGATGCCGCCATCCACCATAAACACATTCTTAAAGCCCCGGTGCAAGTAATAAGCACTCGCCTTTTCGCAGCGGATACCGCCTGTGCAGTACATCACGATGTTTTGGTCCTTTTTGTCGGCAAGCATATCCTCTACCAGCGGCAGCGCCTCGCGAAACGTCTCCACATCCGGACAGATGGCGTTTTGAAAATGCCCGACTTCGCTCTCGTAGTGGTTGCGCATGTCCACAATGATGGTTTCAGGATCATTTGTGAGTTCATTGAACTCTTTGGCACTCAAGTGTCTGCCGCGCTTGGTTACGTCAAAGGATTTGTCATCCAGACCATCCGCCACGATTTTCTCGCGCACCTTGATTTTCAATTTGTAAAACGACTTCCCATCATCGTCCACCGCAATGTTCAGGCGGATACCGTTGAGGAAAGGAATGGCGAAGAGCGTGGTTTTGAACGCTTCAAAATTGGCTTCCGGCACCGAAATTTGCCCGTTGATGCCCTCGTGCGCCACGTAGATACGCCCGAACACGCCCACTTCGCTCAGCCGCACAAACAGCTCATTGCGAAAGCGATCGGGGTCTTCCAACTGGTGATATTTGTAAAATGAAAGCGTCACGCGCGCTTCCTCGCTTTCCAACAGACGGCGCTTCAGCTCGTCATTGTTGACAAGATTGTACAGTCTCATAATTTTGTTTTTTCAAAGACAATTGCAGGTTATCCTGAAAAAGACTTTAGATATTAGACGATAGACTTTAGAGGACTATCGGGGTGCAAAGATAGGTTTTTGGAGGGGGGTGTGCAAACAGAATTTTTATTGACACAAAATCCGTTTAGCCATACCATGTTAAATTTTCTTTTCGTGCTTTAATCCTAAGTACAGGACAAAA
>CAZQTF010000101.1:0-13660 GCA_964596135.1 uncultured Saprospiraceae bacterium
GATAATCTTTTACAAATTCACAAACGCTTGCTCCAAATCTTCGATCAAATCTTCCACATCTTCGATGCCCACGCTGAGGCGAATGAGAGAATCGGTTAAGCCTACTTTCAGGCGCTCTTCGCGCGGAATGGAAGCGTGCGTCATGGTAGCCGGATGACCGATCAGCGATTCCACTCCTCCCAGCGATTCTGCCAAAAGAAAAAGTTTGGTATTGCTCAGCACTTTGGTAGCATACTCCAGCGTATCTTTATGCAGATCGAAAGAAACCATCGCGCCGTACAAGCCATGATTCATCTGGCGGGAAGCCAGTTCGTAGAACGGATTATCCTTCAAACCTGGATAGTACACATTTTTCACCTTGGGATGCCCTTTCAGATACTTGGCGATTTTTTTTGCATTTTTGCAGGCGCGCTCCACCCGCAGGTGCAAGGTTTTGATACCGCGCAACACCAGAAAGCAATCCTGCGGCCCCGGTACCGCGCCGATTGCATTTTGCAGAAAATAAAGCTGATCTGCCAGCTCTTTATCTCTGACAATCACTGCGCCGTGCACTACATCGGAATGACCACCAAGATATTTAGTTGCCGAGTGTGTCACAATATCGGCGCCCAGATCAAGGGGATTCTGCAGATAAGGCGAGGCAAAGGTATTGTCCACGCAGGTCGTGATTTTGTGCGCTTTAGCAATCTCGCAAACTGCCTGAATATCAATGACATTGAGCATCGGATTGGTAGGCGTTTCGATCCAAATTAGTTTTGTATTTTTATTAATCGCTTTTTCAACCTTTTTCAAATCGGTCATATCCACAAAATGCGCCTTGATACCGTAGCGCTCATGCACGCGCACCATTTGGCGGTAAGTGCCGCCATAAAGATCGTTGGTGCTGACGACCTCGTTACCTGGGTTGAGCAAGCGCATAATCGCATCCATTGCCGCCAGACCACTGCTGAAAGAGATGCCATAGTTGCCGTTTTCGAGCGCAGCAAGATTTTTCTGCAAAGCATCGCGGGTCGGATTCTGCGTACGGGCATATTCGTAGCCTTTGTGCTTACCGGGGGCTTCCTGCGCATAGGTGGAAGTCTGGTAAATAGGCGTCATCACTGCGCCGGTGGAAGGATCGGGGTCAACGCCCGCGTGGATCGCTTTGGTGCCAAATTTCATGGTTTTACTTGTTTAGTGTTTCTGGAATATTGAGGTAAAACATCCTTTCATCAGTCCTCGAAAAAGAAAGCGCAAAGGTAACGAAAAAGGGCAATTTGAGTTACCCCAAATTGCCCTTTTTATCTCTTTTTAAAGCCCTTTCTTAGTTAACAGAATCTGACAATTCTTTGCCAGGCTTAAATTTAACCACTTTTTTCGCCTTGATTTTGATGGTAGCACCCGTTTGTGGGTTACGACCGGTACGAGCTTCACGGGTGGATACAGAGAATGTGCCGAAGCCAATCAACGTAACCTTATCGCCCGTTTTCAGCGCGTCGCCAATGCTATCCAGAACTGCATTCAGAGCGTCGCCTGCCTGTGCTTTTGTCAATTTTGCACTTTCAGCAATTTTGTTGATCAAATCTCCTTTATTCATTTCAATGGTTTTTGATGAAAAAATTGAAACATGCCTCAAAATTAAAGGATTGTTTGAATAATGCAATTTTTTTATACTCAAAAATGCAGAAAAATGTCAGTATTTACGGGCGTTTTGGATATTTTTCGTCGAAATTAACATTAAAATGCATCATCCATTCGTTTATAAAATAAAAAAGCATCACATGAAAAGGCTTGTTTTCCTGTTATTTATCACAATTTTCGCTACTGCCGGTACTACATTGTCCTCTTGCAGCCGAAAATCGGGCTGTCCGGCGTATGATAGTGCTAAAGCACAGACCAACCGCAAAGGTGAACTTTCTACCAAACGCGGCAAATCCAGTCTTTTTCCAAAAGATATGCAAAGAAAAATGAAATAACATCACTTTGCAAAAAAGCGCCCCATGCCATTGGCAATCTTGGAGATACGAAGGACATCCTTTGCCGACGCCCTTCGTATTCTATTTTATTTAACAAGATACTTATTCCAGAATTACACGCTTTTTCTTGGGGAATCGCACCGAGTAGCGAAAACTCAGTTTTTCGGACTGGTTGGGCGCGATCGCCAATGCCCATCTGAGTTTGCCGGTTTCCTTGTCCACTTCGGCGCCTTTGGCAGATTCGAGCGTCACTTCGATTTCTTCATTTGTCGAAATTGGATATTGATCTTCCACCACGATATGAATCGCCTGCTTTTTCTTGTTGCGCAATTCAATATTCCAACCGCGCACTTCGGTCTTCTTATTGCCAATAAATTGATTGACAGCGGTTTGCGCTTCTTTGGCCCGTGTGATGACCACGCCCTCGTCGCGCCCGAGCGAAAGCGTAAGCGTATCTTCAGTACTTTGCACATCGAGGTAGGACTTGCCAAGATACGTGCCTTCAAAGTACAAATTCGCTTCGCCGTTGAGCAGATTGTATTGCTCCCAGTTGGTTAGCTGCGCGGTGAGGTAAGCCGTTGGGTCGAGCTTGGGTGCAGCGTAATATTCATAATACGCCGGAATGCTGTATTCATCCACATTTACTGTATATTGCTTGCCATCGGCAGGAATATCATATGGCAATTCGATTTTAAACTCGAAGGAAGTGGTGCCTTCTACAAATTCTACCGCCGGTTTTTCCGCATCGGCAACAGCGCGTTCTTCCTGGGCATAAACCTGAGGCGCCGATTTTTGTACGACGTTGACGTCTTGTTTTTGTTTGCGAAATACCACGATGGGTTCATAATAACTCAGCCACCAGGTTTGTAAATCAGGCATCATACCGGGGCGTGCGGGATTGCCTGTAGAAAGGCTGAGTTGTACTTTATTCCAGTCTTCGCCGGTGTTTTGAAACACATTGGCTTTATAGTCCAGCACGACCGGGCTGCTGATGTCCTGCACGCGCACGTCGTACGCTGGGTACCAGCCCGCACTGCGCACGAGGTAGCCAAGTTCAAAATCGCCGGAAGTCGCGGCTTTCGCCAGCACCTTTACCAGTACTTCGCTGGTAGGTTGATTGATGCGGGCGCTCATGTCGTTGATCTGGCGTTGCACTTTGGCAAGGTCTTCCTGTAACTTTTTTACAACAGCGTTGATTTCCAGCTTTTTAAGCTTGATTTCGCTGAGCCGGGTGCGGTAGTAATCGGCAACCGCTTTGAGTTTTTCGACCGACGCGCCGGCGTCGCCGCCGACATCTTTGTTTGCCAGGATGAGATTTTCTTCCTCGATCAGCACCTGCAAAGCAATTTGCTCGCGTTCAATTTTGCCCTGTAAGGCATCACGCTCGGCGACTAATTTCTGATAAGCTTCTGATTTTTCAATTTCCCGAAGATAATTGATCTGATGGCTCACCGAAAGGATCGTAAAACTGCCTTCTGCCTTGAATTGCAAGCTTTGCGGATCGAGATCGGGTGAGAGGCTGGTAAATTTCAGCACGGTTTCTCCGCCTGGAATAGTGGTTTTGCCTGTGCGCATCACTTGCGCTCCCTGCCGGAAGACTTTCACAGATTGAATCGTGGAGGCAACCTCTTTTTCGGCTACCGCAGCCTGCAATCCGCTGGTTAGCGTCACAATTGCCCATAAAAGGAAGATACGTTTCATGTGGGTTAGCATTTTGGTTAAATGATTTTTGGGATAGAATGCAACGGCGAGAGCATTATTACATAAGTGCACAAAACTTTTTTCCGGAAATTTAGAAATTTGCATTTGCCGACCGCCAAGCTTCAAGCGCCTTGCAGCACCAACAATGGCACCGGGCTGGAAAATACTTCCCGTGTCGTGACGCTATCATGGAAAATTTCTTCCAGAAAGCTGCGCTGGCGGCGAATCATACAAAGCAGATCAGCATGATATTCAGCTACAAAATGGTTAATACTTTCGTTGATATTATCGGTGTCGAGTTCATAATGATAAGTGCGCTCCAACCCTTCGAGGTACTGATCTACGGCAGCATTCAACCCGTCGTTGGCAACATCTTTATGATATACGCGCAGCATGGCATTATAATTTTGGGCAATTTGAATCACGGGAGATAGTAACTCTGCGTTGAATACTTCTTTTTCATCTACCGCCAGAACAATGTTCTGAATGGAGTGAAATGCAAAGCCAGAAGGTACAGCCAACACTGGCAGGGCAACGTTTTTGATCACACTATTGGTGGTGCTGCCTATAAAAATTTCCGCCAGCCCCGATGTGCCCTTTGTTCCCATAATAATCAAATCATAATCAGCATGTGCCGTTAAATCCATTACGATATCTACCGTGTCCCCTTTAATGATTTTTCTGACGATAGTTGCGTTGTTTTTTAGCTGAGGCTCCGCCCATCTGACAATTTTTAATAACTCATTGGCGGCGTCTTCCTGAATAAAAGATTCAACGGAAATAAAGCTGCCAGTGCTGCTATATACGCGGTAGGTATGTAAAAGAGTAATTTCACTTCCAAAAATATTGGCTAAAGCAATGGCATATTCTAATGCATTATTCGCAGTCGCTGAGAAATCGGTCGGAACGAGTAGTTTTTTCATGGCTTCAAAATTCAAAAAATGGAAGCGGTTTCACTAGTAAACGCTCTGTTTTATTAGTCTCCTGCGTGATTGGCATTTCCTATCGCTTTTTTTATCATTCCTTTCAGCGTTTCTACATTGGGCACCTGCTTTTGCAAAATAACCTGCCCATCAAATATTAAGGCGGGAATACCACTGATGTCGTATTGCATCAATTTATCAATATCTTCTACTTCTTCCAAAATTACATTTAAACCCAATTCCTGAAGCGCCAGCAAGAGGTTGGTTTTTAAAGCACGTGTTTCCGAATACCCAATTCCCAATAATTTTAGTCGGGGTATATCATGATGAATATTATTCATTGTCATTAAACTGAGTCTTTTCTACATTTATGTTTTACAAAAGGCTTTTTGTGGTTTCTTCCATTTTTTCGAATGGAAAAATTTTTCACCTGATACGCAAGGTATGCCGCATTTAAAATAAATTGAATGATTTTTGTTGATGGGGGGGATGACTTTTGTCATTTTTTTATAATTTCAGACATCTTTGATTTGCAAATCAGTTGAATGTGAAACCGGAAAAATCCTTGAAACACCAGTATTCGGATATTGTACTGAAACTCAATGCCATCATTGAAACAGCAACGGATGGCATTATTTCTATTGACGAGCGGGGAATTATGGAATTGGTTAACCCTGCTGCTGCGAGGCTATTTGGCTATGATATTTCTGAATTGCTGGGGCGCAATATCAGTACACTGATGCCAGAACCCGACGCACATCAGCACGATTCCTACATCGCCAATTACCTGCACACGGGCGAAAAAAAAATCATCGGCATCGGGCGGGAAGTACGCGGCAAACGGAAAGACGGATCCGTCTTTCCGCTGCGGCTGAGCATCAGTGAAGTAAATCTGCACGATCGGCGCATTTTTACCGGCATCGTGCACAATCTCACCGAGCAAAAATCAGTCGAAGATGCCCTTCGCAAAGAAAAAGAGCGAACGCAACAGTATCTGGACGTCGCCAATACCATTTTTGTGGTTATTGACAAAGATGAAAAAGTGACCATGCTCAACCGTAAAGGCTGTGAAGTTCTGGGCTATAATGAGACTGACGTTTTGGGCAAAAATTGGTTTGAACTGGCAATTACCCCTGAAAAACAGGAATCTATCCGAAATGCTTTCAAACAGATGATGCACAACGAAGTGGAGAATCTCGACTATTTTGAAAACGAAATTATCAACCGGCAGGGAGAAAAACGGCTGATCGCCTGGCACAATGCGCTCATCCGGGACGAAAAGGGGAAAAACATCGCTACAGTTAGTTCCGGCGTAGATATTACAGAACACCGCGCTGCCGAAGAGCGAATCATCAAGCTGAATGCAGAACTGGAACAGCGTGTGGAACAGCGCACCGAAGAGCTGGCTGCCGCCGTGAATCAACTTCTGAACACCAACAACCAACTGAAAAAAGAAATCCTGGAGCGCGAAGCCGCCGAAAAAGCACTCCGCGAAAGAGAACAGGAAATCCGCAAGGCGCTGGAGCGCGAGAAAGAACTAAGCGAGCTAAAATCCCGCTTTGTGTCAATGGCTTCGCACGAATTTCGCACTCCGCTGAGCACGATTCTGTCGTCCGCCGATCTGATTGAAGCCTATAAGCTTGCCGAACAACAGGAAAAACGGGAGCGCCACACCAGCCGCATTAAATCTGCCGTTGTCAACCTGACAAACATTCTCAATGATTTTCTGTCGCTCAGCCGCTTCGAGGAAGGGAAAGTGCAACTTAGTCCGATTGAATTTGATATTTCTGAATTTTGTCACGAAACGCTCGACGAAATCAAAGTGTTATTAAAATCAGGGCAACATATTCAGCTTCAAAACAACCTCGAAGGTGCCCCTATTTTTTTGGACAAAAAAATACTGAAAAACATTCTGTTTAATTTATTATCAAACGCCATCAAATATTCTGAGCCAGGCAAACAAATTGATTGTTTTATCGCCGTCAGCGACCAGCAACTGAATGTCTCCATCAAAGACAGGGGCATCGGCATACCGGAAGAAGAGCAACAGCACTTATTCTCGCCGTTTTTCCGGGCACACAATGTAGAAAACATCCAGGGTACCGGCTTGGGGCTAAACATTGTCAAACGTTATTTGGATTTGATGCATGGCGACATCCGCTTTGAAAGTAAACTTGGCGAAGGTACTACATTTTTTATTACGATTCCGCTGGAACAACCGGAGGGATAAAACACACGCCACAGAAAATCTGAAAAGTTATCTTTATTTTTGAGTTTTTGCCGGGATTGGAGAGCCCGGGAGGATTCTAAAATCACCATAGAGGATTATGAAAAAAATATTAGTCATTGAGGATAACCTCGAAGTAAGAGAAAATCTTGCCGAAATTCTGGAGCTTTCAGGATACAAAGTGGCTGCTGCCGAAGATGGCACCGAAGGCGTGGATTTGGCGCTCAGCCAGCGCCCTGATCTTATTATCTGCGATGTCATGATGCCCAAACTGGATGGATTTGGCGTGCTCAACATCTTGAGCAAACGCAGCGAAACCGCCGATATTCCTTTTATTTTCCTGACCGCAAAAGCCGAAAAAAGTGACTTTCGCCGAGGCATGAATCTGGGCGCCGATGATTACATCACCAAACCATTTTACAAAGACGAACTGCTGGCAGTCGTGGAAGTGCGCTTACGCAAAAGTGAACAACTGCGTCGGCGCTTCGACAAAACCGAACAGGGGCTTCACGCCTTTATCAATGAGGCAAAAGGCTTTGAAGAACTGAAAAAACTGTCGAATGAAAGAAAAACCAAACTGTTCAAAAAACGGGAAGTTCTCTTCGAAGAAGGGGACTATCCGCGCTACCTCTATTTTATCAAAAGCGGCAAGGTAAAGGTTTTCAAGACCAACGACGATGGCAAAGAATACATTATCTCCCTATGTACCGATGGCGACTTTCTTGGCTACGTGGATTTGATCAAGGACACCAAATATCAGGAATCATGCGCCGCTCTTGAAGACACCGAAGTAAGCCTGATCCCGAAGGAAGATTTTCAGCAATTGCTGCACGCCAACCGCGATGTGGCTTCCCAACTCATTAAAATGCTTGCCAATAATATCTCGGAAAAAGAGGAACAATTGCTGCAACTGGCTTACAATTCCGTGCGCAAGCGTGTGGCAAATGCCCTGCTACTGCTGCACGACAAAGAGGGCAAAAATGAATTCAACATCCTGCGCGACGACCTGGCGCGGATCGTGGGCACCGCCAAGGAAAGTGTCATTCGTATGTTGACCGAATTCAAAGAAGATGGTTACATTGACATCACCGACGGCGCCATCACCATCAAAAATCGGCAGAAACTCGAGTTTATGCCCGGCTAAATAGCAATTTTCTTTTTAAAATAAAAACATGATGCTCCGAATTGGTATTTTTGCAATGGTGATGCTGCTGTACCTCTGGTTTCCATACAATATGATCCGGCAAACAGAACACATTTTGCAAAAAGGCGAAGTGTATCATTTTGCTTTAGAGCCGATTGATCCCTATGATGCGTTTCGAGGTAGATATGTACATTTATTTTATGGAAACCAGCAGGTACTTAAACGCGATTCTTTATTCCCAGGTCAAACCGGTTTTATTACTTTGCAAAAGGATTCTTTGGGCTTTGCCTACTTTTCGGCGGCTTATGCCGAGGCGCCTTCGGAGTTGCCTTATGTTAAGACTACCATATTATACGTTCATGATAGCCTGGCTACTTTCGAGTTGCCCCAAAGCATGGGATATTATTATATGAATGAACAATCCGCGCCGGAGGTAGAAAAACTTGTCATGCGTCCACAAATAACCGATAGCCTCGAAATGGTGCAAGCCTCAGTGGCTGTACGCATACTGAACGGCGAGGCTGTCGTGGAAGAATTGTATATCAATGACTTACCGGTAAAAGAATATTTAGACCGCAAACAGTAAGGTTATATTGTCCAACGATGTAAAATGGTAATGTTGAGTAACAAAATAAACTCAAATACTATTTTTTGCCAACCATCAGGTATTAAAAGGCTGTCTGATATTTGCGGATCAACCTGAAAATGATTCTCCACAAAAGGATTTGACTTCCGTACCGCAAAAAACATTGCAATGAAAGGATGGCATTTGATATTACTGAAAAATCTCTATATTGACATCAATCATCCATTACAAGCCGGCGCCCAGCGGGTACGCTTGCGGGCATACCATTTTATGATTAAATATTTACTGATGATAGTATTAAGTGCACTTTACCTGAGTTCGTGCAAAAGTGCCCGACAAAGCGCACCGCCGGCAGCAGCAGCCACAATATTTCCCCAGATCATTTTCCTTAATTTTAAAATACAAAGCGACAGCGTTGCCAATACTGAATCGGCGTGGGTGATCAATCATATCATTACGCCTGGTAAACTCAAACAACATATTGCTGCGGAGGCACCAACAATGGCGCCCAACAGCCTCGTTTGCTCGTTTCGCGATGCCGCCATGCGACCGCTCCGGCAGATCATCCTTGAAGATCCGCTTCGGCGGAGCGTAGAATTTGCAGAACAAAATGGGCAACTTACGACCCGCATCATTCGCCTGAGCGAAGCGGAATTTTCTCTTCGTACCCAATTGGAACCGGGGAGCGTTTTTATCGTCCTGGAAAAAATTATTAATCCAGAACAAAATAAAACTATTACATTATTGAAATACAACCTCCCGCAGTCATGAAATACCTGATCACCCTATCTGCAATGTTATGCATTTTTCATGCAAATGCGCAATTTTTTAATACAGACACACTTCTTTATAATGGAGATATTAACCGACGTATCAATCTGGTGATTTTGGGGGATGGCTACCAGACACAGGAAATGGGAAAATTTCGGGCAGACGCCCAGAAATTTATTGATGCACTTTTCCGGGAAGTTCCATTTGACCGTTATCAAAATTATTTTAATATTTTTATCATAAATGTGCCGTCCAATGCCAGCGGCGCCAGCCATCCGGGCACAGCAGGCGACGTGCCAGAACCGGCGCATCCGGTAGCAAGCGTAGATAATTATTTTGGCTCCACTTTTGATTATGGCGGCATTCATCGTTTGCTGGTAGCCACCCGAACATCCGCGGTAACCAACGTACTGGCGCAGCATTTTCCGCTTTACGATCAGGTTTTTATTCTCACCAACAGCCCCTACTACGGCGGCAGCGGGGGGCTGTATCCAGTGGCTTCCACCGAGGCTTCCTCTGCCGAAATTGCCATCCATGAATTGGGACATTCATTCGCCAACTTAAGAGACGAATACTGGGCTGGCGATATTTATGCTCAGGAAGCTGCTAATATGACGCAATTCATTGCGCCTAATCTGCTCAAATGGAAAAACTGGCTAAACACGGAGGGTATTGGCACTTATCAGTATTGCTGTGGCGGCAATGCATCGCAGTGGTATCATCCACACGAAAGTTGTAAAATGAAACTTCTGGGACCGCCGTTCTGCGCGGTGTGCAAAGAGGCGATTGTTGAAAAAATTCACAGCTTAGTCAATCCGATTGAAAATTTTACGCCCGCTACATCCAATCCAATACTGAGTGGTGCCCCCATTCAATTCAAACTAGACCTGATTGCGCCCACGCCCAACACCTTGAAAGTGATATGGGATCTCAACGGCGACACTATTCCCAATAATAATGCCCCCAGCATGACGCTCTCGCCGGACGATTTTCTGATCGGGACAAATACGCTGACGGTCACAGTAGAAGATACAACCCGCCTACTGCGGGTAAATGGGCACGGAAATTTTCATCGTTTTGCCGTATCGTGGATTATTCGAAGCAATGTCACCGGAATAGAGGACATTCAAACTGCCAGGGAACGGATTTTTATTCGCACTTTTCCAAATCCGGCAACGGATATTGTCCATGTTCAAATAGAATCTGAAAATGCGGCAGCCATTCGTATCGAGCTTTATGATGCTTATGGCAAGCGCCTGGAATCTTTGCAACAGCCAACCGTACCTGCAGGCAGGCATCATACATCGCTCAGCCTGCAAGCTTACCCGGCTGGGATGTATTTCTTGAAAATTCTGGTGAACGGCGTTCTGACCACTGCGCAGATTTTAAAAGTGGAATAAATTAGGAAATACCTCCGTCGGTTATTCAAAAATTCCCGAAGACAGGTAGCGGTCGCCCCGGTCGCAAATGATGCACACGATCACACCTTCGTCAATGGTTTCTGCAAGTTTCCTGGCAGCCATCACTGCTCCCCCGCTGCTCATACCGGCAAAAATTGCGTCTTCTTTTGCCAGGCGACGCATCATACCAGTGGCTTCCTCCTGCGATACATCAATGATCTGATCTACCCGTTCGCGCTCAAAGATTTTCGGTAAAAACTCTGGCGACCAACGGCGAATACCGGGGATGCTGGAGCCATCGGTAGGCTGTACGCCCACAATTTGCACATTCGGATTTTGCTCTTTCAGGTAGCGGGAAACACCCATGATGGTGCCCGTCGTGCCCATCGAAGAAATAAAATGCGTGACTTTGCCCTGTGTATCGCGCCAGATTTCGGGCCCGGTGGTGCGGTAATGCATGCCCCAGTTGTCGGGGTTGGCAAATTGATTGAGCATGAAATAGCCGCCCTGTGCCACCATTTCATCTGCCAACTCGCGGGAATATTCGATACCGCCTTTTTCGGCGGGCGTTAAAATGACTTCTGCGCCATAAGCACGCATGGTTTGTACCCGTTCGAGGGTAGAATTATCGGGCATCAGTAGCGTGATATCCAGTCCAAAAACGCGGGCGATCATAGCCAGAGCGATGCCCGTGTTGCCGCTCGTTGCCTCGATCAAACGCATGCCGGGCTGGATGTCGCCTCGATCCAGAGCACTTTTGATCATGCCGTAAGCCGCACGATCTTTCACCGAGCCGCCGGGATTGGTGCCTTCCAGCTTGCCGTACACCGTAATGCCAGGTTTGGAGATTACTTTTGTTATTTCAACCAAAGGGGTATTACCGACGAGATCGAGGATGGAAGCCATTTTTAGAATATTAATGCGTTATCATATTTTGTATAAAAAACTACCCTCAAATGTAAAAATAGTTCATTGCAAAAGTGAAATTTTGCTTACGAAAGGGGAGTATTGAGTCCAACCATCTGGTTGTCAATGCGTGAGCGATGTGCAGGGGTGGCTGATCAGCCAACCACGACTGTCAGGGAGTGGTCGAACGATCAGTGAGCCCCGAAACGCAGCGACCATTAGGCTTTGAGCCGAATGGGCACGCCCAGGAAATCAAACTTCACGTTTTATGAAACCGGACCAATCAACCTTTCATGACCGCCATCGGTCGAAGTTTTGCTACTCTTTTGGCGATATCCGCCCGATGGACGGTTTCTACGACCAGATCAACGTCTTTGTAAGCAATCGGCGCCTCTTCGGCGATGCCTTTGTAAGAAGCTTCCACGTAGATGCCCTGCTCCAACAATTGTGCCTTAAGTTGCGGCGCGTTTACTTCGCACTTGGCAGCCCGTCGCGAAAGTCGCCGCCCCGCCCCATGACAAGACGACCCAAACGCCGAATCCATGCTGTTGCGCGTACCTGCGAGCACGTAGGAGCAAGTGCCCATGCTGCCCGGAATGAGCACAGGCTGACCAACATCGCGGAACGTTTCCGGCAATTCTTCAAATCCCGGCCCAAAAGCGCGCGTTGCGCCCTTGCGATGCACAATGACCTTCATGCGCTGCCCGTCAATATCATGTTCTTCAACTTTGGCGATATTATGCGCCACATCATACAGCAATCGGAGCGTTCTGCCCTGCTCGCCAAAGATATTTTTCCAGGCCTGGCGGGCTTCCCAGGTGATCACTTCGCGATTGCACCAGGCAAAATTGGCGGCTGCGCACATGGCCTTAAAATAATTTTGACCTTCCGGCGAATTGAATGGCACGCAGGCAAGCTCTCGATCGGGCGGCTTGTAACCGTAGGTTGGCATCGCTGCCATCATGATGCGGAGGTGATCGGTGGCAACCTGATGCCCCAGCCCCCGCGATCCGGTGTGAATGAGAATCACCACCTGTTCAGGCTTCAATCCAAATGCTGCCGCCGCGCGTTCGTTGAAGATTTCTTCTACATAATCTACTTCTACAAAGTGGTTGCCGGCGCCGAGGGTGCCCAACTGGTCGTGTCCGCGTTGCTTGGCTTTTTCGGATACCTGGGTCGGATCGGCTAATGCGAGTCGTCCATGACTTTCGATGTGAGGCAGGTCTTCTTTTTGTCCGTAGCCGTGTGCAACTACCCACTCAGCGCCCTGGCTCAGCACCTCATCTATTTCATTCATTTTCAGATGGATATTGCCGCCTTTGCCCATGCCGGAAGGAATCTGGGCATACAATTCTTTGGAAAGGGCTTCGAGTTGATCCAAAATTTCTTCGCGGGAAAGATCAGAAAGCAGCAAACGCACGCCGCAATTGATGTCATAACCAATACCACCGGGAGAGATCACGCCGTCGGGGTATTTCGTTGCCGCCACCCCGCCAATCGGAAAACCATAGCCCTCATGCGCATCAGGCATGACAATCGAAGCCTTGACGATGCCGGGAAGCGATGCCACATTTACCAATTGATTCAACGACCGGTCGCCGATGATATCATCCAGCACTTCCTCCAAGGCGTACACATGCGCGGGTACGAGCATATTCGGATGAAAATCCTTCGGTATCTCCCATAAATAATCCGTCCGTTTGATCAAATCGCTTTTTTCTACTTGTCTCATTGCCTCCGGTTTTAATTTTATATATCACAAATGACCAGCGTTTGCCATCTTCCTCGTTCGTTTTGTGTAATTTCTGCTTCGTGATACGTAATAGCTTTAATATCTTCGGCAAATTCATTTACTTTTCCTCCCCAGACGACCGCAACGATATTACATTCATCGAGTTTTTTAATCTCTACTTTACAAAAAATGATACCACGCGTCTGGCTTACCGTCAGCACATCCGACAGAAAATCAATCAATAGCGCCGTTTGATCAACAGATTGAATATCAATCTTTTCTGAATATATCCAATCCAATTCATCTTCGCAAAAA
>CAZQTF010000102.1:0-13259 GCA_964596135.1 uncultured Saprospiraceae bacterium
TTTAAAAAACTCAATAAATTGATTGTAAAAATCATATAAAAATATTTCTTACTAAGTAGCCGAACCGTTTAATCCTAAAGGGAATTTTCGGAGTATTCAGCATTAAAAACTGATAATCAACATTTTACTCAAAAAAATAAATTGCCTTTTTACTTATCAAAAATTTTAAAGTAAAAAATCGGCTCGCTCGTCTTCTAAATTATAACGCAGGAGTAAGCCTGCTATTCCAAATTTAAAAACATACGATTATGTACGTTCCAAAATTTGCAGTGCTGGGGCTATTGGGCCTTCTGGCACTGGCAGTGATGCCTTTTTTCCTGATCCGGCTGGTGGTGTTTTTCTTCATCGTGCGGCTGGTCGTGGGTATGGTGGCGCGACACCGTTTTCACCACCAATTTGGCTATGCGCACCAACATTACTTAGATAATGAACCCGAGCCACTGGAGGCTGGCAATTACCGATTCTACAGACGAAGATTTGAACGCGAATACGACTATGAACCGACGGCTCCAAGATACAGCGAAAAGGATTTAGTGTAATGATGTTATTTGCTACTGATGACTTGATTTTTTATTAATGAAAATTATCATTTAAAATGCTGATTATTAAAAATCAATAAATAAAATCGGCGTTTATCAATCTAAATTCTAAAAATTATGATGCATTATCATTCTTGCGGCTCCAAAGGCTGGGGGCGCGGCAGAGGCGAGCACAGATGGCAACAGCGATATGGTGGATTTTTCCGCGTACCGGTGAATGTGCTGAAAACCGACGATAGCTATGAGATTTTCTTGGCAGCGCCGGGTAGGAAAAAAGAGGATTTCAAAATTTCGGTGCAGGGCAACGAACTGACGATTTCGTACAAAAAGCCTAAGCAAGAGGAAGAGAAAAATCAAAACTGGGTACGCTACGAGTATCGCCTGGTTTCGTTTGAACGGACGTTCCTGATGGACGACACGGTGGACCCGGCGAGTATCTCCGCGAAGTACGAAGATGGCGTGCTGCAGGTGACGCTGCCTATCAAACCCGGCAGTATCGTGCCTTCTCAGGAGGTGCAGATTGCGTAGATAACAACGAAGCCAGAAGACAGAATAGAGGTTATCTCGCTTCTATCTTCTCATTTCTCAGCTTTGTTGATTAAAATGTTGCCAGCCCTGAGCTGTGATTGGGTAAATGTTGCCGCCTTTGGTGTGCAATTTGACACCATCTGTCGCGGGCACGATTTCGCCGGCGATGTAGATATCCGGCAAAAATTTGATTTTATCCACGTCCTTCGGATCAATGGTAAACAGCAATTCATAATCTTCGCCGCCGCTGAGTGCACAGGTGATGGGATCAAGTTTGAAGTTGATCGCCTGCATCTGGGCATCGGGATGAATCGGCACGCCACTTTCTTCGAGGAATGCACCTACGCCAGATTGCTTGCAAACATGCATCAGATCGGAAGCGATGCCATCCGATACGTCAATCATTGCTGTTGGTACCAAATTATTTTTGGCGAACAGCTCGATGATGTCTTTCCTGGCTTCTGGCTTGAGTTGTCGCCCTACCAAGTAAGCCTGCTCGTCCAGATTGGGCTGAATGTTTGGATTGTTCAGGAATAGCTGCTTCTCGCGCTCCAAAATTTGCAACCCGAGATAAGCCGCGCCGACATCGCCGGTGATGCAGATCAGATCACCGACTTTAGCACCATTGCGATACACGATTTTATCCGGCTCGCCCTGCCCGATTGCGGTTATGCTGATAACCAATCCTTTATTCGATGCGGAAGTATCGCCGCCCACCAGATCCACACCATAATTTTTGCAGGCCGCATACACGCCCGCGTAAAACTCCTCAATCGCTTCCACCGAAAAACGATTGGATATGGCGATCATGATCGTAATTTGCTTGGGAATGGCGTTCATGGCATACACATCGGATAAATTGACAACGACCGACTTATAGCCCAAATGCTTGAGCGGCGTGTACATGAGATCGAAGTGGATACCTTCCACCAGCATGTCGGTCGTGACGATAGTTAGGAAGCCATTGTTATCAATTACGGCGGCATCATCGCCTACGCCCTTGAGAGAGGACTTGTTTTGCAACACGATGTTCTCGGTAAGCCGGTCAATCAGCCCAAACTCGCCCAATTCATTAATTTCTGTCCGCTTTACCTGCTCTTGTTCAGCCATTTACATTTTTTTGATTTCTTCCAGTAGCTTCTCTGTTTCGGTGTAATCTTCACCATTTGTTTTGGCAATTTCGATCGCTTTTTCAGCAGCTTTTTTGGCATTTTTTTTATCCCCCAGCTTGAAATACAAGGCAGCCAGCGTATCGTTGTTAAAATATTGACTGCTGATTTCCACTGATTTCTGTGCCCATTTCAAAGCTTCTTTCAAGTGTTCTTTATTGTCCACTGAGAGGTAGAAAGACCAGGCCTGCTCGTTGAGTTCCTGAAAATCGGTGCTGGGATATTTTTGATAATAATCAATGGTAGCGGCGGCAAATTTTTCCATGTCCTGCTGTGCCCGGTAATAATTCATTTTTGTAACGGCAAAAAGCTTTTCCGCCAGATCGGCGGGCGTTTTGGCTTTATAGGCGGTATGAATATCGTCGAGGCTGGGCATCGTTGTGGCGCTGGCAAAGGCTTCGTTTAAAATGGCACTCTGCAGCGTTCCCAACATCTCATATTGCCCAAACGATTGTTCGAACGCTGCATAATTTTTTACTACGTAATTGAAAAATCTGGAATCGGTACTTTTCAAATTGCTAACAATGAGTTGCATATTTTCGGGGGTGCTCCAATCGGATTGGGAATCGAGGTAAGCATCCACCACCTCAGCGGCGCGGGGGTGCATGGCATTTTCGAAAGCCTGCATGAGCAGGGTGACGAATTCCGCACTGCGTTCGCCGGCATCATAGCGCGCTTCCAGCGCAGCCAGCCTTGTTTCGGGGTTAATGGCGGTCTGTCCTACTTCAAGAAACGCATCGGGTTCAAAATATCCTACCACGCGGTGCATGACCTTGCCATTGCTGTCAATAAACAGGAAAGTCGGGTACGCCAATACGGAATAGCTTTGAGACAAGCTAATGCCTTCACCTTTTTCCATGTCCATTTTGACGTTGATAAAATTCTGGTTGAAAAAATGGCCGATTTCCGACTGGCTAAACACATTTTTGTCCATCATTTTGCAGGGACCGCACCAAACGGCGTAGGCATCCATAAAAATGAGCTTGTTTTCGGCTTTGGCTTGCGCCAGGATATCCGCCCACTTGCCATTTTGGTTAAATTGAATACCTTTTTCCTGCGCAACAACAGTTAGTTTCATCAGCAGTAAAGCTGTCAATATCATCAGTTTTTTCATATAATGTTATTTATTCTGAAGTTTTTGAATAAACATCTCGGCGGTACGAATGGCAGTGTCCCCTTCTTTTTTTGCCAAATCTAATGCTTTGCGGGCTACATCCAGCGCATTTTCCCGCTGTCCGTTTTTGTACAAAACATCAGCGTAGATGAGGTAGTAAACCGAAGCCTGCCCTACTTCCGAGGCGCGTTTGGCCAGGTCTTCCGCCAGATTCATGGCATTTTTATCTTCCCCGAAGCCTTTGACCAAAAAAGTCACCAGCGATTGCAACTCGCGGGCATCGTCGTAGGCAACTCTTTTGGCATAAGATTTTGCCGTTTTTACGTAGTTGGCGGCATCCTTTGCTTCTAAGTAAAATGCCAGCCAGGTCTGGAGTTCAAAGTCCACCAAGCGCTCGGGATAATGCTTTTTCACTTTTTCAATCGCTTCCTTGACCAGGTCTTCACTCCGAAATTCGATTGCTTTTTGCGCAGTCGCCCGGCAGGCGTCAAGAATGCGCTGATTGACTTCATCTTCTGACGCAACTTTGGCAATTTGGTCACGATATTTGATTAGCCATTCAAAAATTTTGGAATCGGCTTCCGTTGCTGCCTCCAGAATAAAATTCAGATTAAAAGCCGTGGTTAGATCTTTTTGTGAACGCAGATAATCATTGGCAATTTTGAGGCTGGGTTTGCCTGCTTTGTTCAGGGCGCGCACATAGTTAAAAATCAACTCCGGCTCCCGGTTGCCATTTTCGTACTCGGCGGCGTAATCTTCACTTTTATCATTCATACTGAGCACTTTTTTGCCCAGACTGATAAATGCGTCAATGGATTGTGCCCCTCTCACCTGGTGCACCACTTTCCCGCTGGCATCAATATAGAACAAGGTAGGAAACGCTGATACCGGGTACTGCTTGCCAAACTCCAGCCCCATCCCGCGTTCCATGTCAATTTGCATGCTGATGAAGTGCCGGTTGTAAAATTCGCCCACCTTGTCATCCGGGAATACTTCTTTTGCCATTTTTTTGCAAGGACCACACCACACAGCATAAGCATCCACGAAGATAATTTTGTCCTGTTTTTTGGCTTCTTCCAATGCTTCGCTCCAAGTACCCTCAAAAAACTGGATGCCTCCGGCGCGTGTATTCAGCACACCAACAAGGAGGAAAAAGATTGCTGCAAATATTCTCATGGATCGTCAATTTTTTGACCTGCAATTTACTAAGAATACACCGATCCTGTGGCGATTTAACGTTTTGTAAACGTTTTATACAACCATTTCATAATCGAAATTGACCAGGCGGGCAAATCGGATCACCCGATCGTTGATCTCTTTGTTGGTCAGCCCTTTCAGCCGTTCGATGCTGAATTTTTCCACGCAGAAGGATGCCATTGCAGAGCCGAAAATGACAGCTCGCTTCATGTTGTCGAACGAAAGATCGCCGGTACTGGCCAGATACCCCATAAACCCTCCGGCAAAGGTATCACCGGCGCCAGTAGGATCCACTACTTCTGCCAGGGGCAGGGCCGGAGCAAAGAAAATATCTTCGTCGGAAAAAAGCAGCGCGCCATGCTCGCCTTTCTTGATCACGAGCGTTTTCGGACCCAAATCGTGAATTTTAGCAGCCGCTTTTACAAGTGAATGTTCGCCGGTGAGCTGGCGGGCTTCTTCGTCATTGATCGTAAGGATGTCAATTTTTTTCAATACCGCCAGCAATTCATCCAGCGCTGTGTCCATCCAGAAGTTCATGGTATCCAGGGCTACCAGTTTGGGGCGGGTCGGCAATTGTTCCAGTACGCGCATCTGCACGGAGGGCAGCAGGTTGCCCAGCATCAGATATTCTGTATTTTTATAACTTTCCGGCAGTACTGGATCGAAAGTTGACAGCACGTTGAGTTGGGTATCCAGCGTATCGCGGTCGTTCATGTTCCGATGGTAACGCCCCGCCCAAAAAAAAGATTTTTCACCTTCTCTCACTTGCAGCCCGCTCAGATCAATCCCACGCGAACGCATGTAGTCCAGTTCTTCTTTTGGAAAATCATCACCAATTACCGAAACGATTTTTAGATCATCGGTAAAATAAGACGCTGCAAGAGTGATGTACGTAGCGGCGCCGCCGACCACGCGCTCCGCTCGTCCGAAGGGGGTTTCAATGTTGTCGAAAGCAACAGTACCTACTGCTAATAAGCTCATGTGGATAAGTTTTAAAAAAAATTTCGCAAATATTGCATTTTTATCGCGCATACCATAACTTTGCACCGCTCTTTTGGAGAAGGGGTTGTTTTAAACGTGGGAACGAAAAAAAAGAGCTTATTGTTATAAAAAAATTAAAGCCTCCTTAGCTCAGTCGGTTAGAGCGGCGGACTGTTAATCCGTAGGTCCTTGGTTCGAGCCCAAGAGGGGGCGCAAAAATAAGCCTCGTTGCAAAACATGCAGCGGGGCTTTTTTTGTTTGCCTTCAAGCTGTTACTTCCACCCTTCCGAATGATGGTAGATTCCTAAAGATGTTTTATTTTACAAGCGATACACGGAAATTTTCGCATGCACTAATCGCAATAATTGAATTGGTATGAAAAAACTATCCAGACTTATTCCAGTTTTGAGTTTGCTATTAATGTTTTTAAACTGCCAACCGAAAGGCAAACAGACACCAACATCTTCGCGAGATTATCAGGATTTGGTTGCACTGTTCAAAGAATGGCGAGTTTTTGAGAAGCCCCCCCTGCGCAATGGCGCACCCGATTACACGGCGGCTACTTTTGAAAAACGCTACCCGGAGTTTAAAAAATTGCAGTCAAAACTGTTGACGATTGACACTACCGGGTGGCCCGTTCCACAGCAGGTAGATTGGTATATCGTTTGGGCCGAAATGAATGGCTATGATTTCAATCATCGCATCCTTCAGCCCTGGGTACGCGATCCGGCATTTTATAAATCGCTTTGGACCGCACGCAGCGACGTGCCTGCGCACGAAGGACCCACGCATCACATGACAACGGAGCTCTGGACGTATGCTTTTCCGCTTAGCGCTACCGAAAAGAAAAGACTGCTAAGTGACCTTAGCGTGATTCCACCTCTAAATGAACAAGCAAAACTCAACCTGACCGGTAATGCTAAAGATCTTTGGATAACTGGCATTCGGGACATTCGTTCCCAAAGTGAAGACCTCAAAGCGATACTGGAAGAATCAGTTGTAAAAGAAGACCCGGAATTGGTCGCCGCTATCGAAGCGGCAGTCACTTCCACAAATGATTTCGTAGCCTGGCTGGAAACAGAAGCGCCATCCAAAAACGGACCTTCCGGCATTGGCAAAGAAAATTACACCTGGTATCAGCAGCATGTACATTTGGTGCCACTTACCTGGGAAGATGAGGTAATGCTATTGAAACGAGAACTTGCCCGCGCCTGGTCAACCTTGAAGCTGGAAGAACATCGCAATCGCGATTTGCCCCGGCTTGAGCCTGTTGATTCGCCGGAAGCTTACAATGCAATGGCAGAAAAAGCAGCACAGAGCCTCCTGAATTTCCTGGAAAAGGACGAAATGGTCACTGTAAAAGAATACTTTGAACCAGCGCTGCGGGAACATCTCGGAGAATTTGTACCCGAAGAAACACGCAATTTCTTCGCGATCACATCGCATTACGATCCCAGACCATTGTTTTCGCACTTTTACCATTGGTTTGAATTGGCAAGAATGGACAATGAACCCCATCAGAGTGACATTCGTCGCGGACCACTGTTGTACAATATTTTTGACTCGCGTAATGAGGGCATGGCGACGGCGGTCGAAGAAATGTTCATGCATGCCGGTTTTTACGATGATAGCCCGCGTTCTCGGGAGATCGTCTACATCATGATCGCACAACGTGCTGCTCGTGGACTTGGATCGCTTTATGCGCATGCCAACGAAATGACAATGGAAGAGGCGGGTGGAATTCATTCAGAATACACGCCACGCGGCTGGATGAAAACAGAAAAGGAACTTCGAGTTTTTGAGCAACACCTCTATCTGCGCCAGCCGGGCTACGGCACCAGCTATATCACCGGAAAATACCTGCTGGAAAATGCAATGGCGGCATACGCCAGAATGAAAGAAACTAAAGGCGAGCCATTTCAGGTAAAAGAATTTTTTGACACTTTAAATTCGATTGGAAATATTCCAATTTCACTGGGCACCTGGCAGCTGACGGGCACAGACGGCGAAATCAAAAAGCTTGGACAAAAATAGTCTGCAATCAAATTTTGAATCGAAAACCTCGTCATTACCAAGGCAACGGGGCTTTTATCAACTTTATAAAAGACTACTATGAGAAATCATCAAGCTGGCACCGCCACCAGTTCCCGCTTGACGTAGTACATGTCAATGGCGCCCTTGTTTTTGGCTTCTACTTTGCCGCGATACTGGCACTCGAAGCGATTGGCAACCCACTGATAAGTTGTTTGGGAAATATTGATTTGACCTTCTTCGCAGTTGGCTTCCATACGGGCGGCAATGTTCACGGTATCGCCCCAAATGTCATAAGCAAATTTTTTCACACCCACCACGCCGGCTACCACCGGACCGGTGTGAATGCCGATGCGCGCTTCAAAGTAGGGCTTGCCCATGCGGATGTTTTCCTGCTTGTGCTCGTCCAAGAATTGTTGCATTTCCATTGCAGCGCGTACGATATTGTCGGGGAAAGCGGAGCGATGGGTCAACCCGCTGGCACACATGTATGCATCGCCGATGGTTTTGATTTTTTCAATATCGTCGTATTGCTGAATGATAAAGTCAAATGCTTTGAAACATCTATCCAGTTCGTTAACCAATTCTTCGGGGCCTAGCTTTTCAGCAATTTTGGTGAAATTTTTGAAATCCGCCAGTAGCACCGTTACCTGCTCAAATTTCTGGGCACGAGCCTTGCCAAATTGTTTCAATTCATCGGCAATCGGTTTGGGAAGGATGTTCAGCAGCAAATTTTCTGAATTCTGACGTTCCTGCTCGATGATCTTGTTCTTTTCTTCTAGCGTTTTTTTGGCGCGGCGGCTTGCCCGATAGCGCCCGTAAGTAAGCAGCGAAATCAACAGCAAAAACGCAGCACCAAGAATCGCCAGGTTTCGCAGGTTTTGGTTGCGTTCGGCAGCAAGATTTGCCTCTGCCACATCGGCACGGGCAGCGTCCAGCGCGGCTTGTTGTTCCAAAGCTTCCCGCGAAAGTTGCTTCACTTGTGCTTCTTTTTCGGCAGCCAGCGCCGACACTTTCTCTTTTTCTTCAGAAATAGTGGTAAGCGCCTGCTCTTTTTCCGAAATTTCTGCTTCTACCTGTTGTTTGGCTTTTACCAATTGTTCCTGACGAGCTTCCAGCGCGGTTTTGTCGGTACTCAATTGGTCGCGTTCGACAACTAAGGCCTTGATATCGGACTCCAGTTGATTTTTTTGGATTTCCAGTTCACGTTTTTCCCGCTCAATCTGAGCCTTTTGTATATCGTACTTTCGTTCTAGGTCACTGATACTGGTACCCTTGCTACTAAAATATTCAAAAGCTTCTTCGTAGATATTGGCAGCTTGCCGTGGATTTTCTCTCGACCACAAACGCCCCCGCTTGTCCACACTTTTGATGATCAGGTCAGAATCGCCGGCTTGTTTGGCATAGTTGTAGGTTGTTTTCAGCCACACTTCCACATTGCGCTTGTCGCGCTGCCGTTCGTAGGCATTCGCCACCAGGAAGGCAGATTGTGCCGCCATACCATAGTTTTTCAGGCTGAGGGCAAGATCATAGGCTTGTTTGGCATACTTGATCGTATTGTCGGCGTTGGAACTCGAGTATTGCGATGCCAGTTCGTAAAGGAGGATGACACGCTCTTTATTATCACTGGTTTCCTTCAACTGCTTTTCTAAAGCATCCACCGATTGACCATAGGTGACAATTCCAACGACTAAAAACAACAAAATCAGCAGGTTTTTCATAACAGAAAACTTCATTTTTTCGTAATGCAGTTATTGTATGAACGATAAGATAGCCGAATAGTTACATTTTGGATTAGCTTCAATTTGACAAAAATATAAATATTTGCCGGAAAGACCCCTTTGAAATTAGGTTTATTCAAAATCGCCTGGCAAAAACATTATAATCAAAATAATGGTTTCCTCGTAATGCAAAATGATCAAATTGTTACCATTACTTTTTTCCGATACCGAAGCTGGCAAAATCGCTGGTGGGCTTTCGGGCAAATGGGACTGGCGCCAAAATTGCTGCAGAATATCTCCGGCTTGCAATTCGGTAAAATGCTGGGCAGCGGCGGTGGCAATGGCTTCAGCGTACTCCCCAATCTGAGTGTGTATGGGCTGCTCGGCGTTTGGAACAACGAAAGTGCAGCGCGGCATTTTTTTGAACAACACCCGCTGTTTGCCAGCTATCTGGAAAAAACCGCCGAACATTGGACGGTTTTCATGCGCACAACGATGGCGCATGGGCAATGGGATGGCGTGGAGCCTTTCCAGGTTTCTGCGGAATTCGATGAAAATCAATTGGTAGGCGTGATTACACGCGCAACCATTCGTACCCGACAACTCTGGCGCTTCTGGCGGTTTGTGCCGCGTGTCAGCCGCTCAGTGGAAAAACGCGAAGGGCTGCTCTTTTCGGTCGGCATCGGCGAATTGCCGATTGTACAACAAGCGACCTTCAGCTTGTGGGCAAACAGTAAATTGATGAAAGCCTACGCTTATCAGAGCCGCTACCACCAAGAAGTCGTGAAGCGCACCCGCGAGTTGGGCTGGTACAGCGAAGAATTGTTCGCGCGTTTTTTGCCATATGCAACGGAAGGGAGTTGGCAGGGATCGAATCCGCTACACCACTTTATCTGATCTGCCACCCAAACTTTCTTTCTTTACTATTCGTTTAATCACAGACTCAATTGGACAAGCAAAACATGAATTTGAACTACAAAACCTTCGGTCAGGGCGATCCGATCATCATTCTGCACGGGCTGTTTGGTACGCTCGACAACTGGCAGACCGTCGGTAAGCAGCTAGCCGAAAATTATACCGTTTACATCGTTGACCAACGCAACCACGGGCGTTCACCGCACCTTGATGTTATGAACTATCCGGCTATGGCTGAAGACCTGCAACAATTCATGGAATCGCACTGGATGTTTAAAGCGCACATCATGGGGCATTCGATGGGTGGCAAAACCGCTATGCAGTTTGCACTCGATCATCCCGATATGGTCGAAAAGTTAATTGTGGTGGACATTGCGCCCAAACGCTACGCCGGTGGGCACGAGCAAATTCTGCAGGCAATCATGGCATTGGATCTGAGCAAATTAGAAAGCCGCCAGCAAGCCGAAGACTTCCTGAGAAGCCGATTACCCAAATATGACGAGAGCGTAGTGCTGTTTCTAATGAAAAACCTGACCCGCAGCAAGGAAGGAGTCTTTCAGTGGAAAATGAACTTTCCGATCATTTATAAACATTACCCCGAAATTCTGAGCGAGATACAAAGCGCGCACGCTTACGAAGGCGAAGCATTATTTATCAGGGGCGAGAAATCCGATTACATACTTGATTCCGATTGGGATACAGTGCTGCGTTTTTTTCCAAACGCCCATCTGAAAACCATCCGAAACGCCGGTCACTGGGTGCATGCCGACGAACCAGAAGCGCTGCTACACCTTGTGCAACAATTTCTGGCGCGATAATTGTTGTATAAGAGTTGCATCTTTGTTTAAATTCAGGGAAATTTGGCAATAATTCTCCTAAAAAGACTGTTTTTCCAAAAAAATGGTGCGGCTATTATCTGAAACGGCAGAAAAAAGTGTTATTGCATTATTTCCCGACGTACCAAAAAAATAAATTAACAACATGAAGCGATTTGTCAAATTCTCCATTCTCGCGGTTGTTGTGGCTTTGAGCGTGGCTACTACCTTTCAGCCCGAAGACAACAAGTACTTTGAGATTACCAAAAACATTGAAATTTTTGCGAATCTCTACAAAGAACTAAACACTTATTACGTGGACGATCTTGACCCGGGCAAATTGATGCGCACCGGTATCGAGGCAATGGTCAATTCGCTCGACCCGTTCACCAATTATATTTCCGAATCCGACATCGAAGGCTACCGCTTTCTGACGGAAGGCAAATACAATGGCATTGGCGCTTTGAGCAAGCAGATGGGCGATTACGTTACCATCACTGAATTGTACGAAGGGCAACCCGCCGACCAGGCAGGTTTGAAAGTCGGCGATCAAATCCTCGCGGTGGATGGCAAAGACGCTCGTGGCAAAACGGTGGAAGAGCTGAATGATGTACTGCGAGGTTTCCCGGGCACCGTCGTAAAACTGAAAATACGTCGCCCCGGCATGCCGGGTGAAACGGACATTGCGCTCATGCGCAATGAAGTGGATGTGCCCAATGTACCGTATCATGGCATGGTATCGGAAGATGTGGGGTATGTGGCATTGACGACATTCACCCGCGATGCCGGCAAAAACGTGGCGGATGCAGTCAAAGACCTCAAAAATAAAAACCCGAATCTTCGGGGGATCATTCTCGACCTGCGCGGCAACGGTGGCGGTTTGCTCAACGAAGCGGTCAACATTTGCAATATTTTTATACCCCGCAACGAACTGGTGGTCATCACCAAAGGGAAGGTAAAAGAATGGGATCAGGCGTTCAAAACAATGGGTAGCCCCGTTGATCTCGACATTCCGCTGGCTGTATTGATTGACAAGGGATCGGCTTCCGCTTCCGAGATCGTTTGTGGTGTTATCCAGGATTATGACCGGGGCGTATTGCTGGGGCAGCTTTCTTATGGCAAGGGCTTGGTACAAAATACCCGCGATGTGGGATACAATGCCAAACTAAAACTGACTACGGCAAAGTATTACATCCCCAGCGGGCGCTGCATTCAGGCAGTAGAATACAAAAATGGAGAGCCGGTACACATTCCTGACAGCCGGCGTACGCCATTCAAAACCCGCAACGGACGCACGGTACTCGATGGCGGTGGCGTGAAGCCCGACATTTTGCTTGACCAACCGGCAGATGATGCCATCGTGCGCAGTTTGATAGATCAAAATATCATCTTCGACTATGCTACCCAATATAACCTAAAAAATCCAATCCAAATAGCCGAAGCAACTGATTTTAAATTCATTGATTTTAACGATTTTCTGCAATATGTGGATACCCGCGATTTTAGCTACGAAACCGATAGCGAAAAATTGCTGGCACAGTTTAGGGAAAAATCTGCCAAAGACGGCTTTGCGCTGGATACGGAGATCAAAGCATTGGAAGAGCGAATCAAAGCGACCAAGCAGCGCGACCTGATGCAGTACAAAACCGTTATTACCGATTTGATCGAAAAAGAAATCGCAGGGCGCTATTTTTATCAAACTGGCAAAATTAAAATTGGCTTGCGTAATGACCAGGAAGTACGGGAGGCGATCAGTGTGCTGAAAGATCAGACGCGCTACAAACAGATTTTGCAAGCGAAATAATGTATTGGAATGACATTCGCAGAAGACTTCCAGGGCTGATGGCAGCTTTGGAAGTTTTTTATTTGGAAAAACCTGTCACTTCTCATCGAAATTCCGTTTTACAGAAAATTTTTTTCAAATTTGTGGGCTGATTTTATAAGAATAGTTGGCATCTGACTGTTAATATCCCGAATCAATTTCAAACTTCACCATAAGAAACATGCAACAAGTTGATATCGAAGCGCTCAACCACCAAATATACATTGATAGCGCCTTTGTAGAAAAACTGAACGGAGAAACGGCGAAGGTAATCGTGGGGCAGCACCACATGATCGAACGCCTCATGATCGGGCTGCTCACGCGGGGGCACGTGCTGCTCGAAGGCTTGCCTGGCTTAGCTAAAACCTTGGTAATCAAGACCTTGTCAAACGCCGTAGATTCAAAATTCAGCAGAATTCAGTTTACG
>CAZQTF010000103.1:0-12984 GCA_964596135.1 uncultured Saprospiraceae bacterium
TTTCAATGAACTGATTTTTAGTCACTTATTATTTAGTGCGTAAGTCCTATAATAATTTAAGAAAGGCGCATCTATTCACTCAGAAATAAATGCGCCTCCCCCGGGCTCAAAGTCTCAAAATCACCTCGTCACTTGGTCTTCACTTACGCTCGCCCATGACAATGCTTGTATTTCTTACCACTCCCGCAAGGACAAGGGTCGTTGCGACCTATTTTCTCCTCTGTGCGCTTGATGGTTTCTACCTTTGTTTTTCCACTGACTGCCTCTGCTGCCTGCCGGGCTGCTTCGTCGGTGTCAGTGCGGCTTGTTTTTACCTTGCTCAGATCGGTTTTTTGCTCCCGCGCCTGCTCCAGTGGGCGACCATCGGGCAGTACCAGTGTCCCTTTCGACAGGTAAGACGTCACCGATTCGTTGATATCGAAAATCAATTGCTCAAACAAATTGTACGCTTCCATTTTGTAAATCACCAGCGGGTCTTTCTGCTCGAAGGAAGCCGCTTGCACGGATTCTTTCAGTTCGTCCATCGAACGGAGATGTTCTTTCCATTTCTCGTCAATAATTGCCAGCGTCACTGCTTTTTCAATATCCCGAACGATGGATTTTCCATTGGTTTTAATCGCTTTTTCAATGTCGGCGGTGATGACCAGTGGATTGGAGCGACCATCGCTGAAAGGCACCAGAATGCGTTTGTAATGATTACCCTTCGTTTCGTACACCTGCTTGATTTGCGGCAACAACAAGCTGGTGATATGGTCGGATTTGCGATGGTAAAATTCGTAAAATTGCTCTTCTACCCGTGCTACAAGGTCGTCAATCCGTGCTTCTTTGAAATCGGCTGCGTCCATTTCCGGGTCGAAACCGATGGTGCCCAATGCTTCCCGGCGGAAGGCTTCAAAGTCACTTGCTGCTTTGTGCTTTTCAACCAGGTTTTCGATTTGCGAGCCGAACATCGTGTTCAAATCTACCGCCAGGCGATCCCCTGATAAAGCATTGCGCCGCTTTTTATAGATGGCTTCCCGCTGAATATTCATCACATCGTCGTATTCCAGCAATCGCTTCCGAATACCGAAGTTGTTTTCCTCTACTTTCTTCTGCGCCCGCTCGATGGATTTGGTCACCATCGAATGCTGGATTACGTCGCCTTCCTTGTGCCCCATGCGGTCCATCAGTTTGGCAATACGCTCCGACTGGAACAGACGCATAAGGTTGTCTTCCAGCGAAACATAAAACTGCGATGTACCCGGGTCGCCCTGACGACCGGCACGACCGCGCAACTGCCGGTCTACCCGCCGTGAATCGTGGCGTTCCGTACCGATGATCGCCAAACCACCGGCTTTTTTCACCTCTTCCGAAATTTTGATGTCCGTACCGCGCCCTGCCATGTTGGTAGCAATGGTCACTTTGCCCGGCTTACCGGCTTCGGCTACGATTTCGGCTTCGCGCTGGTGTTGCTTGGCATTTAACACGTTGTGATCAATGCCGCGTAGTTTGAGCATCCGGCTCAGTTTTTCGGAGATGTCCACAGAGGTAGTACCTACCAGCACTGGGCGACCAGACTGGCTCAGTTGGACGATCTCTTCAATGACCGCGTTGAATTTTTCACGCGCCGTTTTGAAAACGAGGTCTTCCTTATCGTCCCGAACAACGGGTTTGTTGGTAGGAATGACCGAAATATCAAGTTTGTAAATTTCCCAGAATTCGCTGGCTTCGGTCTCTGCTGTACCGGTCATACCTGCCAGCTTATGATACATGCGGAAATAATTCTGTAGCGTCACCGTTGCGTAAGTCTGTGTAATCTCGCCTACTTTCACATTTTCCTTGGCTTCCAGTGCCTGGTGCAAGCCATCCGAATAACGACGACCTTCCATCAGGCGACCGGTCTGCTCGTCCACGATTTTTACCTCGCCGTTGATCACTACGTATTCTTCGTCGCGTTCAAACAGCGAATAAGCTTTCAGCAACTGGTTCATGGCGTGCAGACGGCGTGATTTCACTGCAAATTCCTGCGCCAGGCGATTTTTGGCGTCTTCCTTTTCTTCCTTATTTAAATCTGGGTTACTATCAATTTCAACTATACGGGAAGTAATGTCCGGCATGATAAACATATCGGAGTCTTCCTGACCTTTTGCCAGATACTCTGCCCCCAGGTCGGTAAGCTCCACCTGGCGGTTTTTTTCATCAATGGTGAAATACAGCGGCTCATCTACAAGATGCATATTCTTCGATTGCTCCTGCATGTAGAAGTTTTCCGCTTTTTGAAGTGTTACTTTTACGCCTTCCTCACTTAAGAATTTGATGAGTGGACGAGACTTTGGCAATGCGCGATAAGCTCGTAGCAGTGCCAGGCCGGCTTCACCTTCCTGGTAGCCCAATTTTGCTTGTTTGAAAAGGGTTTTGGCTTCTGCCAGGAATTGGGTTGCCAGTCGTTGTTGGGCTGTGATGAGCCTTTCTACGAAAGGTTTCAGGATCACATATTCTTCGTCTTCACTATCGTGCTCCACCGGACCGGAAATGATCAGGGGTGTACGAGCATCGTCAATCAAGATGGAGTCTACTTCATCCACCATAGCATAGTGGAGTTTACGCTGCACCATTTCATCCTGGGAGCGCACCATATTGTCGCGCAGATAATCAAATCCGAATTCGTTATTCGTACCGTAGGTAATATCGCAGAGGTAGGCATTGCGGCGCTCCTGCGAATGCGGGCGGTATTTGTCAATGCAATCCACTGTGAGAAGTAGGAATTCGAAGATAGGACCTACCCACTCGGCGTCCCGGCGGGCAAGGTAGTCGTTTACTGTTACCACGTGGACACCCTGTCCGCTCAAGCCGTTGAGGTAAGCAGGTAGTGTGGCTACAAGGGTCTTTCCTTCACCGGTAGCCATCTCGGCGATTTTGCCATCGTGAAGCACCATCCCGCCAATGAGTTGCACATCGTAATGCACCATATTCCAGGTGATATCGCCGCCGGCAGCCACCCATTTATTGTGCCAGATGGCTTTATCGCCTTCCATCTTGATGTAGCTTTTGTTCGATTTTGCTGCCAGCTCGCGGTCATGGTCAGTAGCCGTTACGGTGAGCGTTTCATTGGCGCTAAAGCGGCGCGCCGTTTCCTTCACCACAGCAAAAGCTTCGGGGAGAATATCTTTCAGGATGATTTCTAACTCTTTGTCGCGCTCATCGCGTAGTTTATCAATCTCGGCAAAAAGCTCTTCCTTGCGGTGGATGTCTTCTTCATTGATTGCTTCTTCCTGAAGAACGTTGATGTCATTATCAATGCCGGCAAGATGCTCGGCAATGCGCTGCCTGAACTCCAGGGTTTTGTTGCGCAATGCGTCATTGTTTAGTAATTGAAGCGCTTCGACAAATTCGTTTATTTGGTGCACGAACGGCATGTAGGTGTTTACATCCCGTTCGTACTTGGTACCAAACATTTTTTTGATAAATCCTAACATATTTGGGACTTTCTATAGTTTTCAAATGAAGCCTACAAAGGTACAATTAATTTGAATGTGTATCGGATTAAATGAGAAACCCACCGGATAACGTAAAATGCGTTGGAAAGAGTTTCTTAATGAATCGTTCAATCATTCTTTTCTGTGAACAATCTGTGTACCAAAGCGTAAAATAGATACTTTTATGCCAAAATGACACGTTCTTTAAACACCCTGCAAACTTATACGGTTGAATGAGATATAATCAAGTGCTGATGCGATTTTTTTTAGGAATCCTGACATTTTCCGGGGCAGTGCTGCTGCTCGTGGGCTGCGGCAAAAATGATGCAAAAGATATTCGCGAATATTACTTCCCACTGAAGCAACTGAAGGACGGCTTAGTGTATGAATATCAGGCAGTCAATAATGATTCGCTGGCGCCGAATCGTTGGTATTTCCGCTCGTTTGTACAGGATACCGGCGTCTATTTTACCGGCACTTATTATAGCCCCGACCTGACACCCTTGCAGTTCACCCGCGAAGAAATGGTGAAAAATGGCATGCTGCTCACCGATTTGTACCTGTACGAAGCCGATGCTACCGGCAAACAACAGCGTGTGGAAGCCCAAATAATAGCCGGAAGTGTTTTCCCGTTTGAAGTAAGAGATTCCGGCGGTATTTTTCTGTACAAAATAAGCTGGAAACCAATATCTGCGCCCGATACCAGAATTACGCTGATCAAAAATCGCCGCTATGCCGGGGATACAACCTTTGTGTTTCAAAACAAGCGCTATGCGTGTGCCGTTTTTGAAGTGCGCGAATTGCTCGAGCAGGAACAGGAAGGCTTTTTCGAACGCGAATTTTCTACGGTAGAATGGTACGCCAAAGGATTGGGATTGGTGTATTACCGCAAAAACATCACCGATGATTTTGTGCTGGAATATCAATTGGCTAAGCGTTATCCAATGGAAGAACTGGAGAAAATCCTCCGGCAAAAACAGGAACAATGAAACAACTTTTTATTGGAATAATGAAATTGTGGAAAATGGAAATGATGAGAGTGCGATTTAGTGGAATACGCTCTTTTACTAAAATATTCATTATTCTTTCAAATATTATTTTTATTGGTTTCGACAAAGCCAATGCCCAAATACAGGCGCCCGATCTGATCTGTGTAAAAAATGACACGCTGTTCTGGAATGCACCTGCCAATAACTGTGGCGCGTTCCGGGGATATTTGGTGTTTGCCAGCCAGAATGAAAATGGCCCTTACAGCCTCCTCTCTACCATTACCAATCCGAATCAAACCAGCTTTTTCCACGCTAATGCCGGCGCCGGTCAATGGTTTTATTACCTGCAAAGCGATTTTGATTGTCCCGGACAAACGGCGCTCACTTCCGATACACTGGATAATCGCATCCCGGAAGCCGGCCTGATTCGCTACGTCACCGTCAGGGGTGATGATGTGGAAATAGGTTGGGAAGTCAGCGTTTCACCGGAGGTTTTTGCCTATATTATTTCTAAAAGCACGCCAGCGGGCACGGCAATTATTGATACGGTTTTTGGCGGAACGACCTATTTAGACACGACCGCCACTCCTGGCGAACGCCCGGAAACGTATTTTGTCGTAGCAATTGATCGCTGTGGCAACAACAGCCTTATTCCGCCACCGCATACCACGATGCTGCTGGAAGGGATGGGCGCCAGCGCCTGCGATCGTACTGTAAGCCTGGAATGGAATCTTTACCGAAACTGGTCAAAACCTATCCAGAAACACGAAATATGGGTTAGTGAAAACGGCGGCGCTCCACGCGTGGCAGGCGAAGCTGCCAATAACGCCACATCTTTTACTTTTCAGGATGCCAACGCTGGAATTAATTACTGTTTTACGGTACGAGCCATTGAGTCCGAATCTGGCAATATTGCCAGTTCCAATGAAGTTTGCCTAACCCTGGATGTCATACCTGCGGTTACTGAACTCATTCTGACCAATGCCACCATTACGCCCGACAACAACGTCAGCCTGACCTGGCTTTGGAACGATAATGCAGCTATTGACAATTCAGAAGTCCTGCGGGCGCAGGGCAGTGCCAATTTTACAGCGATTTCCTCAGGGGTGCCAACACAACCACTGAGTCGCAATAACAGTTTTCTGGACGAGGATGTCAATCCTTCAGGACAGCCGGTTTCCTATCAGATTCAGACGACAGATGCCTGCAACGTGCGGGTTCAATCCAATGTCGTTTCAACCATTTTTCTGGAAGCGACCAGCCAGGGCACTCCTGCTGAAAACCTGCTGCGCTGGACCGAATACCGCAATGAATACATTACTGATATTGTGTATGAATTGTACCGGCAGCCTTCCAATGGCTCTCCACTGTTAATCGCTACTTACACCGATGGAACTTTCGAGCACACGGATAATGTTGATATAAATAGCCCGGATGAACGCGGCGCCTGTTATTTTGCGCTCGCAAAAGCAGATCTGACCTTGCCGGACGGAAAAACGCTGACGGTCGAATCCCGCTCCAACGTTGCCTGCGTGACTCAGGAATTGAAGCTGTATATTCCCAATGCTTTTGCGCCCAACGGCGTCAATCAGGAATTCAAGCCGATCATGCCCTTCGGGCAACCTACCGAGTACAGCATGGTCATTTACAATCGCTGGGGCGAGAAAGTGTTTGAAACGCAGAACATTAATGATGGTTGGAACGGCAAAATAGCAAATAACAATATGCCCCAGGGCGGCTATTTGTACTACATTCGGCTAACCACAGCAGAAGGTACGACCGCCGAATACGCCGGAATGGTGACACTCATTCGATAGGTGTTAAAAAAATCTTATTTCTAAAAATTAAAACTGGCATTATTCAGAAAAACGAGTTACCTTTGCGATTCCAATGCAAGAAGGGCTTCATGAAGCCCCTTAACATAGCGGTCGGGTGGCCGAGTGGCTAGGCAGAGGTCTGCAAAACCTCGTACGGCGGTTCGAATCCGCTCCCGACCTCCAGAGTGAATTTCAAATCCCTTAACCTAAGGCAAGTGGTCAAGGGATCTCCTTTTCAGTTTAGCTGTCTCTCTCTGTTTTATGATCCTCTGGTCTCCGTCCTTTCCCACAGCGCTTGCGCCATTGCTCTCGGAATTGCGCGCGTTCTGCCTCGCTCATATTTGCCCACTTCTCGCGCCAGGCTTTGTGCCGTGTGTACTGCTTGTTGGAATAGCTGCCTGGGTAACTGCTACGCCAGTTGCCAAATAAAATTCTGGCAAGCAGCAATAATCCTACTGCTTCCCAATAACTTAGCACTTCAACGGACGTGACCTCAGGCAAGATGGCATTCCACAACAACATCACTGCTAATCCCCCTATCAGTAGGGCTGCCAAGGCGAAAGGAAGGAAAAATATTTTTTTCTTTGCGCTCATTTTATGTTGAAATTTAGCATTTTCAATATTCAATCAAATCTTTATACATGTCCTCCAGACGCTTGCGCAAATGCTTCACTGCGTAGCCCTTCCGGGAAATAATGGTCTTTAGGTTTTCCCCGTTTCGATCAGCAATTTCCTGCAAGGTCACATCTTCGAGTTCATTTAAAACAAAGGCTTCACGCTGTTTTTCGGGCAATTCGTCGAGCGCCACAAAGAGGGTTTCCCAAAACAATTCCCGCAAATGCTCATCCTCTGGCGTGAAGCCATCCATCAGCAATACTTCCGAAATATTCCAATCGCCATCTTCGTCTTCATAGCCAAAATCTTCGAGCGATTCGGGCTTCTTTTTCCTGAACCAGTCGGTGATGCGGTTGCGCGCCACGCGGTACAGCCAACCGCTCACGCTTTCGATGGCCTCCACCTCCGGCTGATTGCTCAGTTGATACCACACATCCTGCAAAATGTCCTCTGCGTCTTCGTCCGTTGGCACGCGCCCGCGTATGAAGCCAAACAATTGCCGACCGTAGGTTCTGACCGCCTGTATGACATTCTGTTCTGCCATTAAAATATTTATTCAATTCGCCAGTTGATAACAAAGAGAAAAACTTCTCCATTGCAACTTTAAAATTAAAACCACTTTTATATTTTACATTTTGCGGTTTTACATTTTACATTGTTACACTCACGCAGACGAATGAACCCTAAAATTACTTTGAAATTCTATCTTTGTCAGCAAAATTGATCCAATGAAAAAATTCGGCATATTTTTTATTTTCGGCATCACATTCCTCATCAACGCTTGCAAAAGCGAACCTAAAAATGACGCAACAGGGGAGGCAAATGCCGTCAGAACCGTTGCGGTGCCTGGGTTTGACCGCGATTCGGCGTATGCTTTTGTGGCTCAACAGGTTGCATTTGGCCCACGCGTGCCCGGCTCGGAGGCGCATCAGGCTTGTAAAAAATGGTTGGTAAACAAATTCAAATCCTACGGCGCGGTAGTGATCGAGCAGAATTTCCAGGCGAAAACCTACTACGGCACTACACTTCCAGCTACGAACATCATCGCACAATTTAATCCACAAGTTGGCAAACGTATTCTACTGGCAGCGCACTGGGATTCCCGTCATGCAGCTGATTCACCCCTGAGCACCGAACGCAAGAATGAGCCCATTCTCGGCGCCGACGACGGCGGTAGCGGTGTCGCTATTCTGTTGGAAGTTGCCCGCCAATTGCAGCAATATCCGATTGAAATGGGCGTGGATATTATCCTTTTTGATGCCGAAGACCTCGGCGAAAGCGGCACGGACGATCCGGCTTCAGTCAATACCTGGTGCCTGGGCTCGCAGCACTGGTCACGCAATATTCATACCGGCAACTATCGTCCGCAATACGGTATCCTGCTCGATATGGTGGGTTCCAAAGGCGCACAGTTCCCGGTGGAACAATACTCGCAACAATTTGCGCCGGGAGTAGTACTGAAAGTCTGGCAACTTGCGGAAAGCATGGGTTATGGCAATTATTTCCTGCGTACACAGGGCGGCGGCATCACCGATGATCATTATTTTGTAAATACCATCACGGGTATCCCGATGATTGACATCATCAACCGCTCAACAGAGACGGAGACCGGGTTTGGCGCATATTGGCACACGCACAACGATAACATGGATGTAATTGACAAACGTACGCTCAAAGCAGTTGGGCAGGTAATTACGGCAGTAATTTATCGTGAGAATAACGGAACGCTATAATCTTCAAAGAGATTGGACAGGTTTAGCGTACCCCAATTTTCTCCACTTTCCAAACGTACTCAACGTATGTTCATAAAAAACTTCATTGACGGCGTACTTGTGCCACCTTACTCCGGCGAATATTTGGACAATATCAATCCGGCTACGGGCAAGGTCTATTCCTACATTCCTGATTCCGACCATCGAGATGTGCAACTGGCTACGGATGCGGCAAAACGAGCATTTCAGCAATGGTCAAGCTGCGGTATCGAACAGCGCTCCCGAATTTTGATGCGTATTGCCGATTTGATTGAGGCAAAACTCGAAGATTTGGCACAAGCTGAAACCATTGATTCCGGCAAAGCCATCATCACTTCTCGCACGGTGGACATCCCGCGCGCACAAGCTAATTTCCGTTTTTTCGCAAATGCAATCACGCAATTTGGCTCAGAAGCGTTCCACATGGAACATCAGGCAGTGAATTATACCCTCCGTCAACCGCTTGGCGTTGTGGGCTGTATCTCGCCCTGGAATTTACCACTCTATCTTTTCACCTGGAAAATCGCGCCGGCATTGGCAGCAGGAAATTGCGTGGTGGCAAAACCCTCCGAACTCACCCCCATGACAGCTTTTCTGCTTTCGCAAATTTGTATCGAAGCAGAATTACCGGCAGGTGTGTTGAATATCGTGCATGGCTTGGGTGGCAAAGCTGGCCAGGCACTGGTGGAACACCCCCACATCAAAGCGATTTCATTTACTGGGGGAACGGCGACGGGCAGGAAAATTGCACAGGCGGCAGCGCCGATGTTCAAAAAATTATCTTTAGAATTGGGTGGTAAAAATCCAAACCTCGTCTTCGCCGATTGCGATTTTGAAGAAGCAGTAGCCACAACGGTGCGCTCTTCTTTTGCGAATAACGGTCAAATCTGCCTTTGCGGCTCGCGAGTGTATGTGCAACGCCCTATTTATCAGCGCTTTCGGGATGAATTGATCCAACGAACCAACGCTTTGAAAACCGGCGATCCTTTGAATAAAAAGAATGATCTTGGGGCTCTGGTTTCAAAAGGACATTTGGAAAAAGTGACCGGCTATTTGAAACAGGCACAAGAAGAGGGCGGCAGGATCCTTTGTGGCGGCAAGCCACTGAACATCGGTGGTGAAAACGCAGGCGGGTATTTTCTAAGTCCGGCCATTATTGAAGGCTTATCGAATGATTGTCGTACCAACCAAGAAGAAATTTTTGGTCCGGTCATCAGCATTGCACCATTTGACACCGAAGAGGAAGCCATCCAACTCGCGAATGACACGGGTTACGGGCTTTCCAGCACGGTCTGGACGCAGGATATTTCCAGAGCGAATCGTGTCGCCGAACAATTGCAAGCCGGCATCGTTTGGATTAACTGCTGGATGCTGCGCGATTTGCGCACCCCCTTTGGCGGCGTGAAAAATTCCGGCGTCGGGCGCGAGGGGGGCTTTGAAGCGCTGCGTTTTTTTACCGAGGCGAAAAATGTGACCGTCAAATATCAAAATTACGTGTGACGCAGCCATAAGTTGCGCCACACGTACCAGTCTTTTTTAAAACCTCGCTCCTACCGATATGGGCCACGTGCGCCCATCCGCACGCCTGATGTAAAAATTAGGTATTTCTTCAGTAGGTTACTGACATACCAATTCCTCACCCCATCTGGTGAGCAGCACTATAGTAGGTATCAAGATTTTATTGCTGATTGCCTTCACCACCGATGATGGGGTCCAAGTATTCCAAATCCTTTGTTTCTTCAGGCTCTTCAATCACTTGGATACTGCCAAATTCGCGCTCCAGCGCTTTACGAACAATGTCTTTGCGGCGTTCACTGAATACAAAGTACTTCTGCACTTCTCTTTTGGCCGTTTTTACCTGATAATCATTCACATTGCCCGAAATATTGAAGTACAGGTTGAACCAGCCGTTTTTACGGGCGGGCTGCGGCTTGGTGCTTGACGCTTTGAAACGATTCGCCACCACTTGTCCAGCGTTGATTTTCAAGCTATAATCCATTACGTTTTCAAACGAATGTTCTCCGCTGACAGTCAGGTTCATCGCATTGCTCTGAATAAACATCACCGGCAGATACAATTTGCCATCGGCGATTTCCAGGTAGTTTTCCAGATTGGCGAAGCGGATATCCATCAGGTCGCGCATTTTCACGTAAGTGGAAAATTGTTCCAGCATTTTAAAATCCTGGAGCCGCCCGTCGCGAATGTCCAGCCCGGCTAAGACGCGCAACTTGTTGGTCAGAAAAGTACCGGTGGTATCCCAATAGACATAAATGGCGATTTTTGCACTGAGCGTGCCCGACACATTTTTGTCGGTGAGGAGGTTCTGCCCAAAGTTTTCACCCTGACGGAAAAATTCGGTGGCGTCAATCTTATTGCAAACGAGTTTAGCGATCAAGCGGGGCGCTTTTTCAAAATAGACCTTGCCGTCAAGATCGAAATTGCCACGCATCGCTTTGGTATCGCCGTTGATGGTCAGTTCGTTGTTGTTAAACTCTAATCGCCCTACAAAGTCGCTGCCTTCCACCAGATTATAATTAAAGCGGTCAATCCGGGCGTTGAAAGTGCCTCTCAGAAATTGCGTAAACTGCTGACGCTCAGCAATATTCTCCGATTTCAACGAATCCACAGTCAATGTATCTGCTTGTTGTTCTTTATCGGTCAGCGCCGAGAGTTTCATCAATCGGTCAATGTCCAGATTTTTAGATAACAACTCCGCCTGAAATTTGAGTTCCACCTTATTGGCATTGGTAGAATCGGCAAACAATACCGGAATTATATCTAATGCCAAGCCTTTGAAACTGATGTCGCTGCCGGCGCCGTTTAGTTCAAACTCCGGCACCGAGAGGGTATCGCCGCTGAGCAGCAATCTTCCCCGGTCAATGACCATTTTTTCCTCGTTGATGGTCAGCGCGGCATCATCGAATTCGAGCTCTCCGCTGGCTTGCACCTGGTTCATACCCTGCGGGGTGACCATGTCGTTGTACCGCCCTTTGAGCACGAAGTCTTTGACTTCAATTTCACCCTGTCCGTCGGTAATTTTAGGATTGTTGAGCAATCCGTACAACGACTCCATTGGCACCACGCCATCCGCCTGAAAATCAACCCAAGGATCGTCTATGTTCTCCACGCGCAGGCGCATCTCAAACAATTCGCGGTTGAAATAGCCTTTCAGATTTTCGATTTCAAAAATGGAGGAGTCGTCGGCGCGGTATTTTCCATTGGTAAACCGGGCTGTAAAAGATACATCCTTAAGCGGATCCGCCATGCGCGGGCTTTCGATGCGCCCATTCTGAAGGCTCACTTCGGCACGGATTTCTGGCATCAAACGAGGCGTGGATTGCCCTTTGATCGCTGCTTTGAACACAAAATCGCCGCGGCTGGTGAAATCACTCAACAGCTTGAGGTACTGCTCAGGTAGCAATGCAATGAACGAAGACAAATTGCCTTTTTTGCAAGTAAAAAACAGATCGAAATAAGGACCATCTTCCCAGGTTTCCACCGTGCCATCTACTTCAAATACATTTTCACCCAGCGTCACTTCTACCTTTTGTAAATCGTACAACCCCTCGGTGAGATCAACCAGCAGATCGGCATTATAGCTTACGGTTTGCCCTGCCAGATAGCGAATGGCGTCCATTTCCACAAAGTTGAATCTGATATCGGCTTTACTTTTGAGTGTAAATTTTTTGCTGGAAAATGCTCCGGCAAAAGTCGCTTTTTTAATATCAGCGAAAATGGTCTGTTCGGTACTTTGATCTTCATAAATCAGTTCCATGTCGCGCAGTTGCGCCTGCTCGAGATTAATTTGGACGTCCTTCGTGTCGGCTTCCGCATTGCGGCTGGTCGTTTGGGATTCTTTAAAAATATCGTAGTTGACTTTTCCGTTTTTGCCAATCTGTATCGCTAATGCACCATCGCTAATCACCACCGATTTTACGTCCAGGCTGGAACTAAACAAACTCAGCAAGCCAAAGCGAAAGGACACTTCGTCAGCTTCCAGCAGAGCGCCGCCGCGATTGTCTTTGAGCACTACACCTTTGAGGTTGGCGGCTACATTGGGCAGCGTGCGAATCGCCGAAAGATCAAATTCCTGTACTGTTAGTTCTGTTTTCAACTGCTTGTTGATTGCTTTGACCAAGGTTCGTCCGACCTGCTCTTCAAACATAAAGGCGATCGCGATCCACGTCAGTGCGATAACGCCGATAAAGGCTACCAGAATAATAGCGAAATGCTTGAGGAACTTTTTCATTTGAATATTGCGTTGGTAACTACGTGTGTAGAATATGGGAATCGTAAAATTAGCGATTTAACCCGCTTTGCACGAACGAGTAACGAAAAAACAGTTGATATTCGAGAT
>CAZQTF010000104.1:0-12909 GCA_964596135.1 uncultured Saprospiraceae bacterium
GTGACGCACTATCGCCTCAAGAACGCACCCGACGGTAGCGGTGTAATCGTGGATCCTGAAGCCAAACTCGAAGAAGAACTCATCATCCGCCCGACTTCGGAAACAGTGATCTGGAATACGTACCGCGACTGGATCAGTTCCTATCGCGATTTACCCATCCTGATCAACCAGTGGGCAAATGTAGTACGCTGGGAAATGCGCACGCGTTTGTTTTTGCGCACGGCGGAATTTCTCTGGCAGGAAGGGCATACGGCTCACGCCACCTCCGAAGAAGCTGTAGAAGAGACGCTTCGCATTCTTGACATTTATGCCAGATTTGCCGAAGAATGGATGGCAATGCCGGTCATTAAAGGCGTAAAAACAATTAACGAGCGATTCGCTGGCGCGGAAGACACCTACTGCATCGAAGCGCTGATGCAGGATGGCAAAGCCCTGCAGGCAGGCACTTCCCATTTTCTGGGACAAAATTTCGCGAAGGCCTTCGACGTGAAGTTTTTGAATGAAAACAACCAGCAGGAGTACGTCTGGGCAACATCCTGGGGTGTTTCCACGCGTCTGATCGGCGGTCTGATCATGACCCATTCGGACGATGAAGGGCTGGTGCTGCCACCCAAACTCGCACCTACCCAGGTCGTCATTGTACCAATCCCCAAGCCCAACGAAGTAATTGGTGAAGTTGCTGACAACATTATGCGTGCCCTGCGTGCCAAAGGCATCACTGTGAAATACGACACCGATATGAAAAACCGTCCGGGCTTTAAATTTGCGCAGTACGAAATGCTGGGCATTCCGGTGCGACTGGCAATTGGCGAACGCGATTTGGCGAACAATCAGATAGAAGTGGCACGCCGCGATACCAAAGAAAAAACTTCGGTTTCCTTAGACGGCATCGCCGATTATGTGGAAAATCTGCTGACCGATATTCAGCAAAATCTGTACAACCGGGCGCTGGCTTATCGCGAATCACACACGACTAAAGTGGATACTTTTGAAGAATTTCAGGAAGTGCTCGATGATAAAGGCGGCTTCGTACTGGCTCATTGGGACGGCACTGGCGAAACCGAAGAAAAAATCAAGGAACTGACCAAAGCGACCATTCGTTGTATCCCACTGAACAACGAGTTGGAGCCTGGCAAATGCATTCTTTCCGGCAAGCCCTCGAAGCAGCGGGTGCTTTTCGCCAGAGCGTATTGACCGAGAATATTGGAGCGTCGGCACAGCAAAATTTTTTATGCCAAAACCCGGCGCTCTAAAATTCCATCGCCTCATCATTTCACTTAATTGCTAAATTGTTTAATTTCAACGCCATTAAGCAATTGGCAACATGGATTTTCATCGTTTATTCGACCTTCTGTCTTACCAGCAAGCCAGGTTTCCCAACAAGGCTGCATTCTCCATTCGCCAGGCAAGCACCTGGAAAAGTTATTCTACCCAGGAGTGTCTGTCTGAAATTGACCGGATCAGTGCGGGATTATTGCGTTTGGGCATTCAAAAAGAAGATAAAGTTGCCATTATTGCTCCCAGCGGTAGTCCACAGTGGAATTTCTTCGATCTCGGCGCTCAGCAAATCGGGGCGATCGTGGTACCTTTACATGCTTCTTCCACTCTTCGGGAACTGGAGTACATCCTCTCCGAAACAGCGGCAAAGCTTTGTCTTTCGGCAAATCCGGAATTGTACGAACGCATCGCTTCTATTCAAAGCAACGTTTCTACCTTGCAATATCTTTTTTGTATGGAGAAAATGCCGGGTGCCCGTGCCTGGGAAGAACTGGTCAAAGAGCCGGATGCCAATGATTTACAAAATATACAAAACCTTAAAGACAGCATTGATCCTGAAGATTTGGCCACACTCATCTACACCTCCGGTACCACCGGCGATCCTAAAGGCGTCATGCTCAGCCATCGCAACATTGTGAGCAATATTAAATCGGTCATTTCGCTGATTCCAGTAAACTATGAATGCCGAGTATTCAGTTTTTTGCCATTGAGTCATGTATTCGAGCGAATGGTGGTGTACACATACATGGCCACTGGGGCAGCAGTTTATTATCCGACTTATCACGATAAAGCCATGGATGATCTGCGGGAAGCGCGTCCGCATTATTTCACGGCAGTACCCAAAGTGCTGGAGCGGGTTTATCAGGTCATTCTGGAAGAGACTGAAAAGCGTTCCTGGCTGGTAAAGCGATTTGTACGCTGGGCAATCCGCCAAGGCGAAAAATTCAACGAAGCCAATCGAATTCCATTACCCACTTACTGGTTGTGGCACTTGTTTGCCGATTTGCTGGTGTATCGCCAATGGCGGCGCAGGCTGGGTGGTTCAGTGCAGGGCATTGTAGTGGGCGCGGCGGCGCTGCAACCTCGGTTGGGGCGTCTGTTTTCGGCAGCGGGCATTCGCATTCGGGAAGGGTATGGGTTGACGGAAACATCGCCGGTTGTATCTTTCAATCGTTTTGAGCCAGGTGGCGTGCGTTTTGGTACGGTAGGGATTCCGATACCGGGGGTAGAAGTAAAAATTGACCAACCAAATGAAAACGGCGAAGGTGAAATTTTGGTAAAAGGTCCGAATGTAATGATGGGGTATTTCAAAAAATCGGCGGAAACTGAAGCAGTATTAGACAAAGACGGATGGTTGCACACCGGAGATATCGGGCAATTCGTGCATAAACGCTTCCTACGGATTACCGATCGCCAGAAAGACATTTTCAAAACCTCGTCCGGTGTGTATGTGGCGCCACAGTTGATAGAACAGGAACTCCACGCCAATCCTTTTATTGAACAGTGTTTGATCATTGGGTACAATCGTCCCTACGTATCGGCGCTTATTCTGCCCAATTTTACCCGCCTTCAGCGCTGGTGTGAAGAAAACAAGGTACATTGGACAGCGCCACAATATATGATTTTGAATCCCAGAGTTGTAACAAAAATGGAGCAGGAAATAGCGCGAGTCAACGAAAACTTAACACGACACCAACGAGTAAAACGCTTTACGCTATTGCACCAGAACTGGACAGAAGAATCCGGTGAACTGACGCCAACGCTGAAAGCAAAACGACCGTTCATCCTTGAGAAATACCGCAAGGATATAGAACACATGTACGAATGAAACGGTACTTCGATTGGTTCGCTGTTAATTAACTACTGGCACATCGGCAAAATTGCGCTGATAAATCCACACTAAAAGCATAATGAACAGGAACAGAAAAATAAGGAAATACATCAAGCAGTAACCTTTCCTACCTACGTTTTCGATTTCTGACATGTCTCAATGATTAAAATTGCTGATTCTTGATTGTTAATTGTTCAGGGCACCGGGAGTTTTTTACCGACTGGCGGCAGAAAAGAATCTCCAAAGCCGGTGCAAAGATAACAAACGTGCCATTTTAATGAACAAACAGGCTGTGCTTTTTCGCACAGCCTGCCTATTTACACTTTTTATTTTGTGTTTTGCCGCCGCTTAATAGAAGGTAAAGCGGTTATCTTTGATTTTCGCGTTTTTCTTTAAGGATTGCATGAGGCGAGATGGCACTTGCGTCACGAATGGCATCGCCATCGTATTTTTGGTCAGGCTTATGTCTGCCACTGTTGTAGGCGGTACTTTTCTGATTACTTTCAGTTTGAACGCACCTGTATTGCCAACAATCACTTGAGACATCTGACCGTCTGCAAGCAACATCGCTTCTGCGACCACCCTAGGCTCGCTGCCGACATTGGGCACAACTGGCGCAGCAAAACTGATATTTAAAGCGGTATCTATCGTTGTGGAAAACTCCCCGGCAAGTGCCGACAATGCTTTGTCTTTCATGCGGGCAGTCAGCAGTTCTCCTTTTTTCTTATTAATCACCAGTTGTTCAATATCCGCTTTGATATTTTCTACAGAAGGAATGCCCGCTTTTTGAATAGCTTGCAGCCCTGCCACTACGTACATACTGTTGAACAACTCGACCGGATCCTGGTACGCATAAACATCTGCCGATACCGTGCCTTTTTTCGCTTCAAATGCCCAACGGATGATATCGCGCGACGTCTGACCGGCAGCCAGCGTGGTGCTCAAAGCAAAATCATTTCGCTTCAGCAGCGGAGATGTTTCGATGGAAATATTTGGATCGCCTTTGACCGCCTCCTGCAGTTTATCCAGTGTCCGGTTGCTGCTGGCAATTCCGAGTGCGCGTTCGTACACGGCATTTTGCGTTTCTTCACTGGGCACAATCGGCTGCGTCAGATATGCCAGCTTCACTCCCTGCTCATTGTTAATAAATTTGCGATCGGTGACTTCTACGAGGTGCCAGCCAAACTGTGTCAGAACGGTATAAAGCTTGCCCGGTTCCGCCTGATAAAAAATCAGGTCATTAAAAGGTTTTACCATCTGACCCGGGAAAGCAAAACCCAGATCACCTCCTTTGGTCGCAGTGGCATCCGTGCCGAATACGCGAGCCAACGAATCGAAAGTGTGCGTACCTGCTTCGATCAGTCCTTTTAAACTATCCACTTTGCTCTGCGCGGTAAGTGCTGAAAGCTGATCGTTTGCTGGAATAAGAATATGACGCGACCGCACAGAATCTGGGATGATTTTGCGATCTATGATTTTTACAGCCTGATAAGCGCCTCTGTCAATGTAAGGTCCATAGACTGTTCCCACCGCTAAACGGAACACCGTGTCGGCAATAACAGGGCTTAACTCCGCTTTTTTCAGATACGCCGGATCATAAATGCCATAGTTTCTATCCACAAAAAGAGAGTCATCTCCAGCGGCTGCGAACTGCGGAATCAGGGTATCAATTTGTTCACGGATGTTTGCTGAGTCTTGTGCAGAAGGAAAAACATTGAAGACAATATACTTGATACGTCGGGTTTCCTCAGTTTGACGAAAACGCTCTGCATTCTCTTTCAGATAAGCTTCGTAATCTTTATCTTCCAAAGTCACTTCCGAGTTGTCAATCTCATCGAACGGCACCCGCACGTACTCGAAGTCAACGCGTGCATTTTGTTCTTCGTAGCCCATCTCCGCCATCCAGGTAGGCGTGTAAATGGCTTTGGAAATCATAGCCGCCAGCTTGCTTTGGAGACGGTCTTTGATAATTTCGTCTTCCTGGTGTGCCCAATAAGCCCGAACGACGGGGTCGGTGAGCTGGTTATTTTCGATCGCTGTTTTGAACTGATTGAGGCGCTGACGATCTATCTGCCCGGTGTTGGGATCCTGAAAACGCTGCCGAATGACCGGGCTTGGATTTACGCCAAACTCAAGGTCCAGCAATTCCGTTTTGCTCACGCCCAAGCCAAGTTTTTCCGCCTCCTTTCTCACCAGGATTTCTTCCACAAAATAATCCCACAACAACTGGCGGCGGCTGTACGCCTCGCGGCTGGCTCCCTGAAACAAAACCGATTCGATCACATCATCCGTTCTGGCAAAATGATTCCATTCGATTTTCTCGCCATTCACTTTGCCGACCGTGGTTTGCGCGCCACCGAACATGCTCTGTTGCCCCGACGTCATGTCCTGGAGAATGAATCCTCCCACGCCGAGCGCGATCAGCACCACCACGATCCACATGCTCTTCCGAATTTTTCCTATTAAAGCCATTCTACAACTGTTTTTCTGTGTGATATCAGATGTTTTCAGAGAGAGGTTGCTTCAAAATCCATTTTTATTTAATTGATTTTCAATGGATTGGCATCATACTTCTCTTCTCTGTCTTCTCTTTTTTAAAAAGCCTTGCAAAGGTAAATGCTTTACCGCGTAAATTCAAAATTTTATCAACACTTTGACATTGATTTTCAGTCTTATCAGGAATACAATGAACAATGCTTAGCGCTGCGTATCTTCATTTTTTATATGAAAACAAAATCCTACTCCGTGAATATTTTCGATGCGAATGCGCTCATCTTCGCTCAAATATTTGCGCAAGCGGGAGATAAACACATCTAAACTGCGCCCCAAAAAATAGTCGTCGTTGCCCCAAAGTTCTTCGAGAATCGTAGATCGCTTGATGACCTGATCGCGATGCTGGACGAAAAAACGCAGCAGATCAGCTTCCCGCTGGGTAAGTCTTTTGGAGCGACCGTCGTTCAGGAGCGTGAGATTAGAATAGTGCAACTGGTACCTCCCAAGCTGAAGGTAATCGGCTGGAGCCTTTGGCTGGCTAACTTTACCGCGACGCAGAAAAACCTCGATTTTCAGGATGAGTTCCTCAATGCTGAAAGGTTTGGTGATATAATCGTCGGCGCCAAGTTTTAACCCGTGTATTTTATCTTCTTTGAGCGATTTGGCAGAAAGAAACAAAATGGGGACATGCGAATCTCGCTTCCTGATCTCCCTTGCAACGGTGAAACCATCTACTTCCGGCAGCATCACATCGAGAATGCAAAGATCAAATTGCTTTTGCCGCACGGTATCCAAAGCTTCCTGTCCATTAAGGCAATGCGTGATCTGATAACCCTGCAACTCCAGGTTGTCGCGGGTAACGAAGCTCAGGCTTTCATCATCTTCAACATAAAGAATATGGGCTTTTTTGTTCATGGTATCGTTTTCGGGTATTTCCAAATTTTCTTCTATTTTTCAACCGGAATATAAATATGAATGGTAGTTCCTTTTCCTTCTTCGCTTTCCAGCCTGATTTTCCAGCCGTGCTTTTGGCAGATCGTTTTTACATAAAACAAGCCCAAGCCGAAGCCTTTCACGTTGTGTACATTGCCCGTAGGTACGCGGTAGAATTTCTCAAACACCCTGCCCTGCTGCTCTTTGGAGATGCCAATACCTTTATCGGCAATGGAAACATGCACCAGACCTCCTTCGCAAGCCGTCCGGATACTGACATCGGGCTTTTTACAGCAATATTTTATGGCGTTATCCAGCAGATTGTGCACCACGTTGGAAAAATGCAGCCGATCCGCCTTAATGCAAATGTGCTTTTCGGCAAAATGGGTGCGCAGTTGTCCGCCCATTTTATCAACCTGAACGCTCACGCTGGCGGCAATATCGTGCAAAATGTCGTGCAAAACGATCCGTTCTGGTTTCAATTCAAAATTGCCTCGCTCGATTCGGGCAAGTTGCAGTACATTTTCCACCTGATTGTTGAGCCGCTGGTTCTGTTCGCTGATGATACCGGCGTACTGCAGCAACCTTTGATCCTGCCGAATGACCGGATTATTCAGGAACACATCTGCAGAAATTTTAATGGTTGAGATCGGCGTTTTGAACTCGTGGGTCATGTTGTCGATAAAATCCTTCTGCATTTCCGAAAGGCGCTTTTGCCGCAAAATGACAAATATCGAATAGGCAAAGAAAATAACCGTGACCAACAGGATAACCGAAAAAATCAGCGACAATTGTATTTTGCTGAACAAATAGCCGGAGCGCGTAGGAAATTTTACTCCGAAATAATACGTAAACTCCTGATATTTAGGAAATTTACTCACCACAATGTCGTTTTTTTTATCCGGGGCATAGCTAAAATAATTGCCGTACACCATCTCATCCGTATGACAGTCGAAAACCGCATATTCAAAGTCAATATTCAGCGCCAAAGCTTCAAATTCCCGTTGTAAAAAATATTCAAGGTTTTGTGTATCAATTTCATCGGCGATATTGACGACGTAGTAATTAGTTGTCCGCTGCCGAATAATATTGCGCGTCGGCAAGGTGGTGCCGCTGAGGTCTGCCAGAGAACGGGCAACGTTGTACAGCGCCAGATGCACCTTTTGGTTGAACTCTGCTTCGTTGATGTTCCAGGTGCTCAGTACCCAGTAGGTTTGCATGGTAGTGATGCCAATAATAGCGATCGTACCCAGAATGACAACCCGTGTGATGATACTGTTTTTCATACTGCGCTGATGAGCGAAAGTCTTTTGTTGTGCACGCGTCAGCGTATTTTGATAAAATACAAACCGCCTGAATCCGGAAACACTAATAGCTTACAAATTTTACTCCTTTTTCCCCACTAAACAAATGCTTAACAGCTTATTAACAATGATTTTTCTTATTGTAAAATCGTGCTTTTATCCTGAAATGACAAATCAATTCCTTATTTTTGTGGCAATTTAATCGTTTACGTTTGAATAGAACTTCCCGATCGGTTGCAACGCTTTTGGTATTATTATGGGCAAATGTCTCTTCTGTTGCCCAAAATAACGCCAACCCCTTTGAACTCTCGCCTCGCCTGGATGCCACTGCTATTGGAGAGGGCGATACCGCTTCCGGACGCACAGGCAATCCTTTCGACCTGCTTGCGCCATCCAGCGTCGCTACCGCCCAAAAGAAAATCAACAAAACAGCATCTGAGCGCCCACCTCTGAGTGAGAACGACGCCCAAAATCGCTTTTACTTCGTCATGGTCGTCAGTATTTTACTGATTCTCACTATTTTAATGACAATTTTGCGCAGCTTTTTCCAAAAGGCGTACTATGCCTTTCTGAACGATAACATGATGAACCAAGTGTACCGCGAGCGCGAAAGCGTCGGTCCGTTGCCGTTTTTGTTGTTGTATGCCTATTTTTTTATCAATGCCGGATTGTTCGCATATTTTCTTGCCAAACATTATAATACCAGATTACCCGGCGGGCATTTCCTACAATGGCTGTATTACACCGGCGGATTAATCGCGTTGTTTTCGCTGAAGCACTTACTGCTCCGCAGTATCGGCTTCATTTTTCCGGTGGAAAAGGAGGTAAAACTGTACAATTTTCAAATCGTCGTTTTTGCTATCGTCATCGGTTTAATCCTTACGCCTGTCAATATTTTGCTGGCGTACGGACCTGAACCGCTATCGAACAACCTGATCTACCTTTCCCTGGTTTTGTTGGCACTGATCTATATTTTTCGCTACCTGCGAAGTTTACTCATTGCCAACCGATTTTTGTTATTTCATAAATTTCACTTTTTATTGTATATTTGCAGTGTCGAAATCGCACCTGTCATGGTTTTGGTAAAACTCATCTTAGACCAAATATAATCCTGACCGGTATTTAAAAATAAAACTTTATTTGATGGCAGTTAACGGTAAAGCGCAGGTAGAAACCTACAAAAAGGTGAAGACCATCCTCGTTACACAACCCAAACCGGAACGGTCTCCCTACTACGATCTGGAAGAAAAATACAGCTTGCAAATAGATTGGCGCCCATTCATTCATGTAGAACCGGTGTTGGCAAAGGATTTTCGCAAACAGCGCGTGTATCCTGACCAATATTCGGCGGTGATTTTTACCAGCCGCAATGCAGTGGATCATTTTTTCCGCCTCTGCGAAGAGATGCGCCTAAAAATGTCGCCAGAAACGAAGTATTTCTGCTTAACGGAAAACATCGCCAATTATCTGCAAAAGTTTATTATCTACCGCAAACGCAAAGTATTCGCCGGTAAGAAAAAAATCGAAGATCTGGCGCCATATCTGAAAAAACACAAAAACGAGAAGTTCCTGCTACCTTGTTCCAATCTGGGCGCCAAGGAAGTCACTTCTTACCTCGAAGAAAATGGCTACAGCTTCCAGGATGCTATGATGTACCAGACTGTTGCTTCCGATCTGAGTGACCTGAGCGATGTGACTTACGATGTGCTGGTATTCTTCAGCCCGCTGGATATTACCTCTTTGTACGAGAATTTCCCGGATTTCAAGCAAAATGAGACCCGGATTGCAGTCTTTGGCAACAGCACCCTACAGGCAGTGCAGGAGCGCGGTTTGTTTCCCAACATTCAGGCACCCGTTCCCGAAGCACCGAGTATGACGATGGCGCTCGAAAAATATCTGCAATTATCGAACAAAGACAATTAAAACGCACCAAAACGGGCGCACTGCGGTGTCGCGTTTTTGAAACTTATTGCAGCTGATAGGTGTTCCTCCATCGTATGAATGACTTCATCCGAACACTGGCAGATCGCTTGCAACAGCCACTTCCCGGATCGGAAGCGCAGTACCGCATGGCGCACGTTGCCCGGCGGAATACGCCCACCCCTCCGCCTCACGCCCGACAGGCTGCCGTGCTGGCTTTGTTTTTTCCCAAAAAAGCTACCTGGCACATCGTGTTTATCGAACGAGATAACTCCAATCCAAAAGACCGCCATGGCGGGCAGATCAGCTTTCCCGGCGGCAAATATGAGGAAAATGACCAAACCTTGCAGCATACCGCTCTCCGTGAAGCCCACGAAGAAGTGGGTGTGGATGCTTCCAAAGTAAGCGTACTGGGCAATCTGACCGAATTGTACATCCCTGTCAGCAATTTTCAGGTGAATCCTTTCGTGGGGTTCATTGACGACGAGCCAAAATTCAGCCCACAAGCGAAAGAAGTGAGCGCCATTCTGGAAGTGCCATTCAATCTGCTGCGCGATCAAAACAATCGCAAGACAACCGATCTGCGCATAGCCCAAAATCTTGTGCTGCGCGGTGTACCGTACTTCGACGTTTTCGGCAAGGTCGTATGGGGTGCTACGGCAATGATGCTGAGCGAACTGCTCGAAATCGCAGGCGAATAAATTTTTGTCTGAATTTTATTCGCCGGAAACACCTTAACAGCTTTTCTTGGAAGAAAAATCAATGCCATGAGAGCATCGTTTTTAATAGCCATCCTGCTATACGTAGGCATTGATGGTCTTACCCAATCATCCACCCTTCGTTACGAACTCGATACTGTTTTTCGAAATTTCCACCAGCGCGAATGCATCAGCGGTGCGATACTAGCTGTCTGCAGCTATTTTTACATATTCCTTCTATACTGTCCGCCCACCTCATACAGCGCGTGCGTAATCTGCCCAAGGGTGCAGTGCTTGGTGGCTTCTATTGAAGTAGAAAAAAAATATTAGAAAAGTGATAATTGTGGAATCTGTGGCGGGTAAAACACACCAATTATAACAAATGGATTGTTTGCGCGTCTTGCATGCCACTGTTTTGTTGTACCTAAAAACAGATACACATCCCTTTTCATAAATTCGTCCCAATATTTTTGTTTAACTTTTTTCAATGCTTCATGCTCATCTCCTTTTGCCTTGTGCAAACATTTCCAATAAAGTGCTCCAATTTCCCAATCCTCTATCATTAGGCGACTTTTACGTCCTTGGTCATCCTCAAATCTATAGTAAAAAGTATATGGTAATTTTGCAATGAGCGTTTTGGAGGACTCTTTATCTGAAGGATTTTGGAATAAATTTAGCTGTTTTAGTTGTTCTTGCCACTCCTTTTTCCATTCTCGATCAGCTGCTTCATACTCAAAACTTAAAAATCTGGTAGGTTTGAAAGTGGCAAGAGATTTGTTAATGGGGTCTTTTGATAGCGCTATCAATTCTTCCAAGTTTGTGAATACCTGACCCAGGCATAGTCTTCTTCTTTCCTGCCAAGAATGCTGCGTATTTATCTTACCACCAATTTGTAAATCCCGAAAATCGTAATTTACAGGGGAATGACTTTCAGGTCTGAAATCATCCGTTCGCTTGCGTAAATCTAATTCAATCCAATTGTATTTATAAGATTCTGTAATCCCGCTACTTCTTAAGCCAGCAATAAAGCTGAGCGGAACCGGATAAATTCTTATCCAAGTACCATCTTCTAAAATTCCAGCAGTGCAAACAAGTTCCTCGTAAGTGCGAGAAGGAAGTGGATAAGTAGCAACTGTAATTAATACTTTTTTTCGTTCTGGGGACATGACTACATCATTTAGGGTTTAAATATGTTTCAATTCATATTGCCAATCCGTTAATTTTGTAATAGCCTCTGCCAAATGTTTTCTATGGCATTGACGAATATTCGCCTCAAAACAAGTCAATGCTACTCTTTCATGTTGTTTTAATAAATCAAAAATAAATGCTTGCGTCGAAGTTGTTCGCGGTAACACCTCATTTTTATACTTAGAAAAAAGCTTATCGTAATCTGACTGAGAATTTAAGTCTTGTCTATCTGATGATTCAATTCCAACCTCCGGTAAATGAATGTATTGAATACCCATTTGCGTACAAACATTCTGAAGTTGGCTCTTCGAGAATCCATATTTCATACTCAAAGGATTATTCCTTACATCAATCAGGACTTTTACATCATAAATTAAAAGTTTATTAAAATATTTCTCCAGGCTAATACCTTCATACCCTATTGTAAAAAGGGTTGTATTAGTTCTAAGCGGGCGCGCCTTTTTAATTATTTCCAACTTTTCTGTAGTTAATCTATCGGCTGCAATTTGGCTGTTTACAGCATAAAATGGATATTTTAAGTACGTGTACTCAATTAAATCGTCAGTAGAAAGGTGAATGAATTTATTTTTAATAAATTTTAGGATTTGTTGGTCATCTTTAGAAAGGCTAGTAAAATAACTTTGGGGGTCAATCTTTTTCCAAATCTTATTATCTGATTCTAAAATGCCTTGTTTAACCATAGTATTTAAATCAGCATTAGCTGAAAATGAAAAGCAACCAAATTTGAAAGGCACAAATTCGTAGCTTCGCTTTTTTTGCATTTCAGAAAAAATCAGAAGTAACTTTTGGAATTTTATTTTTTCAACGTAATCACCACAAGCTTCTAATAAAGCCAGTTGAATTTTTCTTCTATAAAACATTAATTTTTGTTTAGCACAAAATAAAAACAAAAAATTTAACAATGCAACTTTTTGCTTTACATATTCCTTCTATACTGTCCGCCCACCTCGTACAGCGCTTGTGTAATCTGCCCTAAGGTGCAGTGCTTTGTGGCTTCCATCAGCGCGGCAAAAATATTTTCATTATTTAAAGCGGCTTGTTGCAATTGTTTTAAAACCGTAGGCGCAATGTCGGCTTTTGCCTGATGCTGGCGGTCGCGCGTGCGAATCTGATTTTCCTTTTCGGCTTCCGTCGAGCGAATCACTTCCTGTGGAATGATAGTCGGCGAGCCTTCCTTACTCAGGAACGTATTCACACCAATGATTGGTAATTCTCCGGTATGTTTAAGTGTCTCATAATAAAT
>CAZQTF010000105.1:0-12825 GCA_964596135.1 uncultured Saprospiraceae bacterium
TTATTGCGAAGATAAACTTTTCTTCAACATAATATTTTTGAACAAGCTCTAAACATACTCTCAGATAAAAAATCCGGACAAAAAATATAAATATCAGGACATTCTGGTTTTTATAAGAGAATTTTTATATATTTAGCACGCCAAGATATAAAAGGTAGATTTCAGGAAAATGATCTTTCCGAAGAATCCGAATAGGCACTATTCATCAGAAAGGCTTATCTAATATAATCTCAAAAAGAATAATAAGTTGTGTTAATATTTATGCATGATACGCAGCATAATAATTCCGTTGTTTGCAGTTATATGGGTAGCCTTACCTGCTCAGAATTACCATCTGAAAGTGCGTTACATCACAATGGAGCAGGGCTTGCCAAATGACTTTGTTACACATGCGGTACAAACAAACGATGATTTTGTGTGGTTGGCCACCAATTATGGCGTCTGTCGTTTTGATGGGGTTAAAGTGGAATTAAATAACGGAGTGGAAAAACTACAAGACAAACGCCCCAGATCAATCTTCGAAGATGTAAATGGTTTATTATGGATTAATAACATTTCATATTCTTACTTAGCAAATTATGTAGCTAATCCGAATACTTGGATAATACTTTTTGATCGCACTACAAAAACCAGTTCTTCTTTTGATGAAAAATTCCGGGGCATCTCGCCATTCTCAGTCAAAGATATTTTTTATATCCAGGGCGATGCAGCTCACAATATTTGGTTCATAACAATCTTCGGAGATTTATATAAATATAATGGACGATTTCATAAAGTAGCGACTCTGCCTATTCATTTAATTTCTGTCGCGTATAACACCCCTTTTTTTATCGCAATTGGCAATAATGCTATCTGGATTTCACATGGTCACCTCAATTCATTATATAAAATCAGTTTAAATGGAAAAATAGAAGTACATAAAGTGCCCAATTTCATTAAAGGTATAACAATAGATGATAATGATATTCTCTGGGTAGCAACGTCCGATAAGTATAAACTTTGGCGCAAAGAAGGAGATCGTCCGTTTCAGGCTGTATCCTTATTTTTTGATCAAAATGATTTGGAACATTATGATGATAATGCCTATATTGAAATCAATAATCGGCGGCGGCAGATTTGGTATTGTTACTTCGGGCAAATTTTAGTCTTTGATTTTAATGGACGGTTACTGGCTACTTCATCAAAAAATGGGAATAAACTTTCTATCGGATCAACAAATCATCTGATGATTGATCATCAAGATAATGTCTGGTTTTGTACTGCCAATGGCGTATATATCATGTCGCTTGAGAAAAATTTATTTACAAATTATCTCACCGACAAAGGAGTGCAAGACATTCGCGGGATTGTGGTAGATGACCAGAACCGAATTTTTATAAATCAATTATATGTATATGAAGTAAGTAAAAGCGTCGAGAGAGTTATTGATTATGAGTTATTTGGGTCAATAAAGGACAAATCCTTTTTTTGGGGAGTTCAAGGGCATAAAGCGGTTCGATATCATTTTGATACCCGCCAGATACAAGTTTTTTCATTGGATACTTCCCAAATTCAAGATATCAACAAAAATTTCCTCGTGCCTTATCGCTCCCAAAAAATGGGCATTTTATGGTTCGGCGGCACAAAATTGCTCGGATACCTGAATGAGCAGCACTCTCGGCAAATCACCCTTTTCACAGCATATAATGATTTTTCTGATTTACAAGATCAAATCATTAATTGTTTTTATGAAAATGAAGACGGTATCTGGATCGGAACAAGCAACGGTTTGTATCTGATGGAAGAAAAGAAAGGGATCATTGCCAGATATCGCGAGCAATTGCCGAATAAGTATATTCAGCATATTCATGAAGATAAAAATGGTGTATTCTGGCTGGCTACCAAAGGAGGCGGACTACTACGCTGGAACCGCCAACAAAATGAAATAGAGCAATTTACAAAGATGAGCGGTCTGTCAAATGATGTGATTTATGCGGTGTACGAAGATGATTATAATCATTTGTGGCTTCCCAGTAATTATGGTTTGATGCGGTTTAATAAAAAGACATATGAAGTAAATATCTACTTACCCAAAGACGGCATTCCACATAAAGAGTTTAACCAGGCATCGCATACGCGCGCCCCAGACGGGCGATTGTTCTTTGGCGGTTTGGGCGGCGTCACTTCTTTTCACCCCAGAGATTTTGTTTCCACAGAACCGAACACGGCGCAATTGCAGATCATCGGTTTTGAAAAACTAAATATCGGTACTGGAAGTATGGAAAATTTTACAGCAGAATTAATCCGCGATAAAAAAATAAAGCTTCGTCCTGATGAGAAATCATTTCGTCTCGAATTTGTTCTGCTCAATTATAAAAATCCCGATGAAAATCGCTATGCTTACCGAATTGAAGGGTTGGAAAAAAATTGGACTTATTTTAGAGAAAATTACATTCGGATCAATTCCTTACCTTATGGTGAATATGTACTTCATATCAAAGGGCAAAACATTAATGGGCAGTGGTCTCAACATGAACTTTACATACCCGTTATAGTGGAAAAACCATTCTACCTGAAATGGTGGTTTATCATCATTAGCGTTATTACAATATTATTCGCCGGTATTACTATTCAATATTTGCGCACCGTTTCCATTCGAAGGGAAAAATTGCGATTGGAAGCAGAAGTAGCTCGCCGCACGGCCACCATCGAGCAGCAAGCGAAAGCTCTTAGGGCACTGGATGAGCAAAAATCTCGCTTTTTCTTGAATATTGCTCATGAATTGCGCACGCCGCTCACGCTAATCGCCAGCCCGATAGAACATTATATACAACAAGAAAATCGGAATCAAAAAGAAACCCAATTTTTACAGGGTATTCAAAAAAACGTAAAGCATTTGATTGCGCTTGTAGAAAGTATTTTGGACATTTCCCGCCTGGATGCCCACCAATTAAGCCTTAAAGAAGAACCCACGCCGTTTGTCGCATTGATAAAAAATATTTTTTCGATGTACACATCTTATGCAGAAATGCATAAAATCAATTATGAATTATCGTGTGAGGTAAATGAAAATCTGGTATTATTGCTGGATGTACCCAAATTTGAAAAGATTATTCATAATCTTTTGTTTAATGCCCTAAAATATACCGGAAAAGAAGGGCGTGTAACATTACAAATTAAAGCGGAAGAGCGACAAATGCATGTAATGGTTATGGACACTGGTACGGGCATTCATCCGGATGATCTGCCACACATTTTTGAGCGATATTTTCAGTCGAGTCAAACAAATACAACTGCTCAGGGCGGTTCAGGCATTGGGCTATCCATTGCTTGGGAATATGCCCGTTTGATGAAGGGCAATTTACAAGCTTTCAGCGTTTTAGGAGAAGGAAGCCATTTTATTTTTAGTTTTCCGAAAAAGATAGCCTCGACTGATAATATTCCGCCGGCTACAGCAACAATAAAAAATGGGCAGGCCAAGAAAATTATTCCTGTTACCGAAAAAGCGCAAACCGTACTACTGGTGGAAGATAATGCAGAAATGCAACAATTACTCCGTCAAATGATAGAACCGACTCATCGGGTGCTGTCGGCGCCCAATGGGGCGGTTGCCCTGGAAATACTGGAACAGCATTCGGTTGACGCGATTATTACAGATTTGATGATGCCTCAGATGGATGGTTTTGAATTATTAGGGTATTTAAAATCGCATTTAGCCTGGCAGGCAATTCCCGTCATTGTGCTTACGGCACGCGCTAATGAAGAAGACAAATTGCACGCGTTGCGGATTGGCGTAGATGACTATTTGTACAAACCATTTTCGCCCCAGGAGCTTTTGGTTCGGCTGCAAAATCTGCTTGTGCACCGTGCGAAACGGCTGGGGCAGCAACAAGACCCTGCAATGCTCAGCGCCGATCAGCAATGGCTTCGGGAAGTAGAGTCCAAAGCGTTTCAGTTGCTCAAAGAAATTCCCGAATTTAATATTTCGGATCTGGCGGAGATCACGCTGCTCAGTGAACGCCATTTCCGGCGAAAAATTCAACAGATAAGCGGCTTGACCGCCAATGAATACTTAAAGGAAATTCGTCTGCAATATGCCCGGCAATTGCTCGAAAACAAAGTGATGAATACTGTTTCGGAGGTGTCCTACGCGGTTGGATTTACCACAACACATTATTTCTCAAAGGTTTTCGCAGAACGTTTTGGCAAGAAGCCATCAGAATATTTACGGGAATGAGGAAAGACAAACCATACGGAAGAAGTATGATTTAACTTCCCTATCTTCGTCCAAAATTTCAACGTTATGTCAGGTAACGCCATTTTAGAAACGAATTTTAAATTTCCGGGGCAAACAGCTTTCTATCGCGGCAAAGTTCGAGATGTTTATACCATTGAGGATCAATTGATTGTGATTGCCAGCGATCGCATCTCCGCGTTCGATCATATATTACCACGACCTATCCCATATAAAGGGCAGGTACTCAATCAGGTAGCTACCTATTTTTTAGAAGCGACGCGCGACATCGTGCCCAATTGGCTCACTGCTGTACCCGACCCCAACGTTGCCATTGGTCATCTGTGCGAGCCGATCCGTCTGGAAATGGTCATTCGCGGCTATCTCTCCGGGCACGCCTGGCGTACGTACAACGCCGGCAAGCGCGAATTGTGCGGCGTGCCGTTGCCGGAAGGCATGAAAGAAAGCGATAAATTTCCGGAGCCGATTATTACACCCGCAACCAAAGCAGCGGAAGGGCACGACGAGGATATTTCCAGAGCGGAAATTCTGGAGCAGGGCATCGTCACGGAAGCAGAATACAAGCAACTGGAGCAATACACGCGGGCTTTGTTTGCCCGCGGCACGCAAATGGCAGCTGAGCGCGGACTGATTCTGGTAGATACGAAATATGAATTTGGCAAACGCGACGGCACCATTTATCTGATTGATGAAATTCACACGCCCGACAGTTCCCGTTATTTCTACGCCGAAGGCTACGAAGAACGCCAGGCTCGCGGCGAACGCCAGCAGCAACTATCCAAGGAATTTGTACGCGAATGGCTCATGGCGCATGGTTTCCAGGGGTTGGACGGACAACTCATGCCGGTGATGCCCAACCATTTTGTGGAAGAAGTATCGGAGCGTTATATTGAATTGTACGAGCGCGTGACCGGTAAAGCATTTATTAAAGTTGATTCAAACAATATACAAGAACGCATTTACAAAAATATAATGGATTGGCTAAAAGGGTAATCAGTTATTATATTTTCAACTTATTGATTTTCATGCACATAACTTTGGAGATATTTAAAATACGCCGTTAATTCTCCGTTTTCAGTAATAGTGGCGCGTTTGATCACCATGCTGTTTTTATTTAATAATTCCGGAAGGACATGATGTATAAATTTTTCGCCAAAGGCATAAGATGCATCGCGGGGCAATTCGCTGGGCAGGTTATCAATGGTCATCATATCAATCACATGCTCCTGATACGGTGCGGTCTCTGACTCCGTTTCCGGGTCGTAGCCAAACACCGGATTCGCAATAGTGGACGCTTTTAGCGTGGATGGGATAGACGATTTCGGTGCAATATCGCAAGTAACATCGGCAATTACCTTAATGTGATAATCACTGCGGCGCATATCTTCTTTGGTGAAAAATGCCGGCGAGTTGGGATTCCAAAAGATGCCGTTAATAAAAATATCCGCCACTTTGGAATAAGGCTCAAACGCACTTTTATAATATTGCGGATGATTGTAAAAGTCATTATAATCAAAGGCTTTGCCATCAATTCTCGCCACATAATGCTTACTGCTCAAATGCGTAAAAACCGGCTCGTCGTAGCTGTATTGCAAAAAATCAGCCGGTTTTACTTCCCTGATGCCCATATCATGAAGCACTTCTACCGCACCGGAACCAACGCGCCCCGTGCCGGTCACCACAATTTTGATGGGCGGCAGCTTTAATTCCTTGTATCTGGCTTTGGCTTCGGCGTAATCAAAGAGGTCTTTCAGGCGATCGAGTTGAAATCCGCCGGTGCGTTTGCCGTATGTCCACAATGCATTATGCGCTCCCACCATGCCGGCGAAGCGCCCGAATGCGATGAGGCGTTCCCCGTGCTCATCCGTCAATACTTCATAATCAATCAAACGGATATTTTTTTTCAAAATAGTTTGCAGCAACTTGCGGTTGTAAGGTTGTGCCTTAATCGTATGAGAGAAAAACATATAAGTTTTCCCGGGAATTAGTTGATCAATTGGCACTTCCTTAATCCCCATCAGCAGGTCGCAATCTTCGAGGGCGGCAGTAAGCTGTACAGCGGCGGTTTCGTATTCTTCATCGCGATAGCAGCGCACCTGCGAAGGTTCTACCACTATTTCCACCGGAAAGTTTTTCATAATAAAAACGCACTGCGAAGGCGCAAGTGGCACTCTGGAATCAGGCGGGACTTTCCCTTCGCGAATAATTCCTATTTTCATACGGTTATTGTTGGTTAGGTGACCTGGCGGTTGCAAAAATCTGCAAAGCGGAAGGGATTCTCAAAGTTTTAATGAAACTTTTTTAAAAAGGAATAAGTTAATACATTTGCAAGCCGGTCAAAAGAGGCCGGAAAAATTACAAACCCGCTTTCTGTAATGCGAAAAAAGGGGGACGTAATGGTATCGACAGGATTGATAGTTGATAAGTAAGCATGTCGGGGCACGGTTGCTCATCCCCGTCAACAAATGGTGATCAACAATATCTGGCGAATATAACTACGCCATGGCTGCCTAATTCCAGGAATTGGAAAGCCATTGTACCTGCTGCCCGCGCTACGTGCGCCTCGCTCCCTGCCTGACGGAGCCGCAGCTTGTACATCATAACAACCCTCAGGCTGGATTGTGCATCTGGCTCGGATGCACGATTGAGATAAAGAGCTGGACGAGAGACACGGGTCGGTTGCTGAACCTTCCCTTTCGTTGAGAACCCCAATCGGCAACTAAACATGTAGAAGGCTTATTGGCGCTTTCTCTGGACGCGGGTTCAAATCCCGCCGTCTCCACAAAAATCATTTAACCCTTTGTAAGTGAATAACTTGCAAAGGGTTTATTATTCAATTATAAGACTGTTTCCAAATATTAAATGAGCGCAACTGATTGCCGGGACAGCTCAGAGGCGAGTCTTTTTGCTTCTGCCACCAAGACTGGCATCACCGCTGCTACTTCCTCCGATAATCCGATGTACAAAGGCTGCACGGTATCAATGGATACTACGAAGAGATAGATTTTTGGCATCTTACCCAGTATTTGCAAGCCCTCCATCAGGTCGCGCAAACCAATGTCATGCGTGCTGAGCGAGCGCGGAAAGTCTTTGGAAAATCTTGGTTCAATAAGACGTAAAGTGCCTGCGGGGCGCTCATCCAGTGTAGCATCTACCGCGATGATGACGGGAAAGTCCTCCAGGTAGCTCATCAGGTGAAATCCGCCGGTACCCCCGTCAAGTACAGTGACGTTTTCAGGAAGTATTTCCTGCTCCATCGCACGCGCAAAGTGCACGCCCAACCCCTCATCGCCCATGAGCAGATTGCCAAGACCAAGTATAAGTATTTGATTATCCATTGCTTAGGCTTTAGAATTTAGACGATAGACACCTGATGAATAGAGCCTATCTAACACCGAATGTCTATCGTCTAATGTCTTTCAATTATGCTGCTTTCTCTTTTTCTTCTGCTGCTTCCCGCTCAAATACTTCTTCTTCAATGAATTTCCAGCCACCAAACATAGAAGATACTTCACCTCTGCCTTCCACATAATCATGATACAGAACTAAATAAATGTGAATCATGGCAAAAACGATAAAAAACCACATAGCGGCATGGTGCCAGTTGCGCAGTGCAAAGTCGCCGCCGAAAATGCCGGAAACCCACCAGAACATTTGCGGGAACCAGGAGTCGCTCATACCAGCGTACAGCCCGCCACCCGTGATACATTGCAGCAAAAATGCCAGAAACATGAAGAAATAAGTGAATCCAGCCAGTGCATTATGCCCAACAGATAAATGTTCTTTGTTTTTACTAAGAAAAATGTCAATTTTTAAAACATTCCAGATTTCTCTGAAATATTTTTGGGTAGTAGGAATAAAATTGCGCCAGTTGGCGTATTTATTACCTACAAATCCCCAGTAAATTCGGAATATAAAGTTGAAGAAAAAGATATATGCCGCCACAAAATGGATAAATCGAATGGTACCAAACAGGTAGCGAAATGATGCTTCCTCCTGCGACATGATACCCGGCGGATTGCCAATCAAATAGCCGGTGACACAGAGGACAACAATAGCTAAGGCATTGATCCAGTGGTAAATACGCACTGGCAATTCCCATACAAAGACCCGCCGGAGAAAATGGTCTTGTGTTTTCATAATTTCAAATTTGATATAAGGAAAGTGAAATGTGAAATAGAAATTTAAACCACATTTCAAATCTCACATTTCAAATTTCACATTTTATAAAACTTTCACTCTGGAAAGATGCTTCCCGTCTTCATCGTACAAATGCACGGCGCAAGCCATACAGGGGTCAAACGAGTGCACGGTACGGAGAATTTCCACCGGTTGTTCCGGATCGGCAATCGGCGTATCCATCAGTGATGATTCGTAAGCCGAACGCTTGCCCTCAGGATCACGCGGAGAAGCGTTCCAGGTGGTCGGTACAACTAACTGGTAATTCTTGATTTTCTTGTCTTCAATGACGATCCAATGTGCCAATGCCCCCCGTGGCGCTTCGGTGTGCCCTACACCCTGTGCTTGTGGTTCCCATTTATCCGGGTTGAATTTCTCTGTGTTTGCCATGCGGGTGTCACCGTTTTTGATATTGGCGATGAGGCTGTCGTAAAATTCCATTGCCCAGTTGGCAATCAGTTGACTTTCCAAACCGCGAGCCGCTGTTCTGCCCAACGTGGAGAAAAGCGCCGTAACCGGAGCGCCAAGTTTTGACAGAGCGCTATCCACGACTTCTTTGAAATCTTCGCGACCACGAGCATAACCCACCAGCATCCGCGACAGTGGACCCACTTCCATTGCATTGCCTTTCCAGCGTGGCGTTTTCAGGTAACTGTATTTATCATCAAAATTCAAATGATCGTACGGAGGTTTTGGTCCGGTGTATTTCAGCTTGGTTTCACCACTCCAGGGGTGCAACCCCTTGTCATCGCCGCCGGCATATTCATACCAGGAATTCTTAACAAATTCCTGCACTTCACTGTCGTTGCGCAGGTCAACATCATATACTTTGCTCACGTCCTTGTTTAAAATAGCGCCCGACGGGAATTTGAAGCCGGAAGGATCGTTGTAGCCGTTGGTAGGCAGATCGCCATAAGCCAGGTAATTGCCCAAACCACCGCCAATGCTCGCCCAGTCGAGATAATAAGGTGCAATTGCCAACAGATCAGGAATGTAAACCTGTTCTACAAATTCTTTGGCATCCTTGAGCAACTGACCTACGTAAGCCAGGCGTTCGGCGTTGACTGTACTGGAGTCATCCAAATTGATGGAACAAGCCATACCGCCAACCAGATAGTTGGGGTGCGGGTTTTTACCACCGAAAATGGTGTGCACTTTCACGATTTCCTTCTGCCATTCCAGGGCTTCGAGGTAGTGGGCTACACCAATCAGGTTGATCTCCGGCGGAAGCTTGTATGCCGGGTGCCCCCAGTAGCCGTTGGCAAAGATGCCCAATTGACCGCTTTGTACGAATGTGGTCAGGCGTTTTTGCAAATCAGAAAAATATCCCGGCGAGCTGTTGGGCCAATTGGAAATGCTTTGCGCAATTTCAGACGTTTTTTTCGGGTCGGCTTTTAACGAACTGACCACGTCCACCCAGTCAAGCGCATGCAGGTGATAGAAATGCACAACGTGATCGTGCATATACTGTGTACAAAACATAATATTGCGCACCAATTCGGCATTGGGTGGAATGACAATACCCAGCGCATCTTCGACCGAACGGCAGGAAGCCAGCGAGTGCACCGTAGTACATACCCCACAAACGCGCCCTACGAATGCCCAGGCGTCACGTGGGTCGCGCCCACGCAAAATTTCTTCGATAAGGCGCACCATCGTACCGGAACTGTAAGCATCCTGTACCTTGCCATCCTGAATATCGGCTTCGATTCGCAGGTGACCCTCGATTCTGGTAATCGGGTCTATGACGATTCGTTCGCTCATGTTGAGTTAGATTTTGTTTGTTTGAAAAAGTACAAGCAACAAGCTACAAGCAATCACATTTAACTTGCTCCTTGCAACTTAACTTAACGCTTGCGGCTTCTGAATTACTCCGACAGTTCCTGTTCAGATTCCTTACCTTCGGTAACTAAATCATCAATCAGTTTTTTCTTGCGGAAGTTGGTGGCAATGGCGTGCGCAGCAATACCCGCGCCCGTAACGCCGGCTGCAATCAAGCCGATGGTATCTGCATTGCTTTCAATCCCAAAACCTGGGAAGTTGGCTTGCTGACGATAGATCGGACCATTATCCCAGAAGTTGGCTTCGCTACAACCAAAGCAACCGTGCCCCGACTGAATCGGGTAGCTGGTGCCATTGTTCCATTTGATGATACCGCAGGCGTTGTACGTCATCGGACCCTTACAGCCAACTTTATACAAACAATAGCCTTTCTTGGCATTTTCATCATCGAAGCTTTCTACAAACAGGCCGGCATCATAATATGGACGACGGTAACAACTATCGTGTACCCGCTTGGAGTAAAATGCCTTCGGACGACCCACGCGATCCAACTCCGGCAGGGTACCAAACGTAATCACGTGCACCAGTACTCCGGCCATCACTTCGCCAATTGGCGGACAGCCCGGCACTTTCACGATTGGCTTGCCTTTTACCAGCTTGTGAATCGGCGTGGCGTTGGTAGGATTAGGCTTGGCCGCCTGTACACAGCCATTGCAGGCGCAGCTACCCCAGGCAATAATCGCCTTGGCACCGGCTGCAGTTTCTTCCAGAATTTGCTGGGCAGATTTGCCGCCAATACAGCAGTAAACACCGTCATTATCAACTGGCACAGAGCCTTCTACACATAAAATGTATTCCCCATAAGAATCTTTCATAGTCTTTTGCATCGCTGCTTCTGCGGCATGACCGGAAGCAGCCATCAAGGTTTCGGTGTAATCAAGCGACAGTTTATCCAGTAATATATCTGCAACAATCGGGTGAGACGAACGAATAAACGACTCACTGCAGCAGGTACATTCCTGAAAATGCAGCCAAATAACCGGCACGCGCGGAATAGACATCAGCGTTTTAGAAATTTGTGCAGCGCCGCTGGCTTCTAGCCCAAGATAGGCGGCCATCATAGTGCAAAATTTCATAAAATCCCGGCGGGAGTAGCCTTTCTGTCGCAGTTCTTCATAATAGGTGGGACGTTTTTCTGCGGTAGCGCTCATGATTTTGAATTTTTGTGACCGAGGAAAATATATTTTACGAATTGATATCAAAGTAAAATTATTGTAAAGTTTTATTGGATGATAACTCTCAGTTATTCTGATGATTTTTGTCATCCACCTACCTGTAGTGTTCTGCTAACTTTGTCGGTAATCTATTTTGCTGGAACCTTTTAAATCTGATTAAACCATGAAACGCATTTCCGCCGCCACCGCTGTTCTGATGTTGTTACCTTTGTTGATAAAAGCGCACGAAGGTCACGGACAATTTCACGCTGACGATATTCGCCATTATTGGGGCTCCCCGGAACACCTTGTTCCAATTATTATCCTGGCGCTTGTTTTGGCCGCTATTCTGGTTCAAATCGCACAGTTGGTGATCAAAAGAAGAAATTATCATCAAAAGTGATTGATTTATAATAAATTGTAATTGAAAATTTTCAATAAACAATTCTTCATGCACGAGTTGTCCATCGTTCAGAGCATCGTTGACATTGCTGAAACCGAGGTGCAAAAAGCCAAGGCGCATAAGGTAGAAAGCATTGAACTGGAAATCGGGGATTTGGCGGGAATCGAATTTTCTGCACTCGACTTTGCCTGGGACGTAGCCGTGCGCCATACCGTGCTGGAGCAGGCAGAACGCCACATCCGACGCATAGAAGGAAGGGCGCGCTGCTCAGAATGTGGGCTTGAATTTGCTATGCAACAGCTGTTTGACTCGTGCCCGGCATGCGGGCAATACTTTAATGAAATTTTACAGGGTAAAGAATTGAAAGTAAAATCATTAGTGGTAATATAATTTTTACTTAAAATTTTATATTTCCTATTTCACATTTCAAATTTAAACTCATGTGTAGCACTTGCGGATGCAGCCAACCCTCGGACGCGGTGACGATCGTCAAAATCGGCGAAGAGCAGCAACACCAACATAGTCATGATCACAGTCACAGTCACCATGCTCATCATGACCATCATCCTGGCAATGGTCATCACCATGCGCCGACGACTATCGAATTAGAGCAGGATATTTTGCAGAAAAATAACCTGCTGGCGCAACGCAATCGCGGCTATTTTGAAGCCAAAGGCATTCTGGCGTTGAATCTGGTCAGCTCGCCCGGCTCCGGGAAAACTTCGCTGCTGGAGCGCACGATTCAGGATTTGAAGGAAGAAATGCCAATCAGCGTAATCGAGGGCGACCAGCAAACGATGAATGATGCCAACCGCATTGCGGCTACGGGCGCACCGGTGGTGCAGATCAACACCGGCAAGGGTTGCCACCTCGATTCGGAAATGGTGCATCAGGCTGTACGCAAGCTCAAGCCTGCCGACGAATCCCTGCTGATGATTGAAAACGTAGGAAATTTGGTATGTCCGGCGCTGTTTGATCTGGGCGAAGGGGGGCGTGTGGTCATCATTAGCGTG
>CAZQTF010000106.1:0-12819 GCA_964596135.1 uncultured Saprospiraceae bacterium
GCGGCTGCGAAACGGGTCCGGCAGTGCCTAAACCTGGCAATCCGGATATTATTTATTCCAATTGTAAAGGAAATTTCGGCGTGTTCAATAAAAAGACCGGTCAGGAAATGCAATATCATGTCGGTGCAATGAATATTTACGGTCATAAGCCGACCGACCTAAAATTCCGCTTTCAGCGGGTAGCACCGATCCATGTGTCGCCGCACAACCCCGATGTAGTGTACCACTGCTCGCAGTATGTGCACAAAACCACCGACGACGGCAAAACCTGGGAAATTATTTCTCCCGATCTGACTGCGTACACCCCTGAAACGCAGGTGATTTCCGGCTCGCCGATCACGCGCGACGTGACGGGCGAAGAATATTACAGTGCGATTTATGCCATCCAGGAATCGAAAATTCAGGAAGGCTTGATCTGGGTAGGCGCCAATGACGGCCCAATTCATGTCACTCACAACAGTGGCGGAAGCTGGCAGAATGTAACGCCTGCAGACCTGCCTCCGGGCGGGCGTGTAGATGCAGTAGAGCCTTCGCCGCACCGCGCCAACAAAGCTTATGCTGCAATATTGCGTTATCAACTGGACGACTGGAAACCTTACATTTATAAAACCGAAGATTATGGCAAATCCTGGACGCGCATTACCAAAGGCATTCCCGACGACTACCCCGTGCGCGTGGTGCGCGAAGACCCAAATCGCGAAGGGTTGCTTTACGCCGGTACAGAATTCGGTTTGTTCGTCTCGTTCGACGATGGCGAAAACTGGATGCCGTTTCAGCAAAATCTGCCGGTGACGCCGATTACCGATATCAAAGTGCATCAGAAAGATCTGGTACTTTCCACCATGGGGCGCGGTTTCTGGATCATGGACAACCTCACGCCTTTGCATCAGTGGCAGCCGGATCAACCGGTGACGCTGTTTCAACCGCGCGATGCCTACCGGATGCGCTATGAGGGGAATCAACCTTCAGAAGTTCCGCACTACCCATCGCCGGATGTGACTATTGATTACTATCTGCCGCAATCGCCAAAACAAAGCATTCTGCTGGAAATTCTGGATGCGGACGGACAGGTCATCCGCAGTGCAACTTCCGCAAAGCCTGAAGAAGAAAGCTCTTCAAATGAGCGCGACATGGCAACTAATTTCCAGTTTCAGGGTGGAGGAAGCTTGAATTTGAAGATCAAACCAGGTTTGCACCGTATTTCCTGGGATATGCGCCACGTGGGCGCCTGGGATGCTAATGCACAGCGCTCCGGCAGAAATGGACCAATGGTAACACCTGGTCGCTATGAGGTGCGGTTTACGGTGGATGGGCAATCGCAAACACAGCCTTTTTACATCCGCATGGATCCGCGCTTGCGCGAGGCAGGGCTTACGCTGGAGGATTTGAACGAGCAGGAAAAACTGGCGCTGGCAGTTCGTGATTTGCGAACCAACGCCAAAAAACTGGCGGCGGCGGTGAAAGAACACCAAAAAGTACTGGCGGAAAAGATGAAAACCGCCAAAAAGAAAAAAGAGATCGAACAGATAAGCGCCGAACAAGCGAAGCTGAATCAATTGGAAGCAGCGCTGAATACCGCCGAAGGACGCTATATGATGCCTATGTTGCTCGACCAGTTGAATTATCTTAATAATATGCTCGATCAGGCGGATCAACGCCCCGGCAAGGATGCTTACGAACGCTACGCCGAGCTGAAAGCCAGATATGAAGCTTTGCAAAAAAGTTGGGGTGAGAAAAAAATTCAACCTTAATGGCAAAAATTAAGTCCGGCCAGTATCATAAATTTCGGCCGGGCTTCCGTTTTCTATCTTTTTGTTTATATTTAACGTAATGTTTGAGTTCAATCATCTGGATGTCAAAGCGTGAGCGATGTGGAGGGGTGGCTGACCAGCCAGCCACGACCCTGAGGGAGTGGCCGAGCGAACCGCGAGCCCCGCAACGTAGCGACCATGAGGCGTTGAGCCGAATGGGCACGCCCCCAAAATCAAACCTTGCATAATAATTTATAGCGTATTTTGATTTGTATGATGATGCAGCATGATTTTTCTACCTGGTTACAGGAACATTATACCGCTCTGGAACTCGAATTTCTGGAGCTACTGGAATCGTATCGCTATCAGCCCGGAAAAAAGACGATACACCAGATGCGGCTGAATCTGAAGCGACAGTTGGCATTTTTCAGCATCATGGAGCCGCTTCTTCCTTCGGAAGTGATGGATCAACAAGTAGTTGTTATCCAGCAATTGCAGAAGCGACTTGGGAAAGTGCGCAATGCCCAGGTACAACGCCAGAAAGCAAAAGTGATCGAACAAGCCTTGGAGCTTGATGCCGCCGTTTCAGAAAAACTGAAACAACGGGAAAAAGAATACGCCGATGCGTGGCATACCTATTTCGAGGAGGCAAACCTCGCGGCTGCCATGCAGGGCGTGCGGGAAAGCCTGGCGGTGGCGTTTTCGCACCTTTCATCCGCTTCTTTTGCAGGAAACTTCATCGAGCAAATGCGCCACTTGCTGTATGATATAAAAGGGTTGAGTAATATTTCCACTTTTGACACCAGTAAATTTCATGAATTGCGCACACACCTGAAGCGGTTGAATTTTTACATGGAATGGCTGCAACCTTTTTTCCAAGATCTGCCATTTTCGGAAGCAACGGCACAGGATGTCCGACAGCTCGAACAACAAATCGGTGAATGGCACGATTACGTTTCCCTCCTGAAAAAAGTGGACAAAACGGATCAGGAGGAACCATTTGCCTTTGCGGTACAGGAACAAATCGAACTCCATACCCTGCAAGTGCGCGCCCTGCTGCCAGAATTGGAGCATTTGCTCAAGCCATTGGAAGCATATTTTATCTCTTCCAATTCAAATTAGCGAAATTTCGCTTGCGAAATCCCTCTCTTTTTTCTTATTTTGCTGAAAGACTCGATCAAAATCTAAGGAAGATGGAAACCTATGGCTATGTTTTGAATATCGCGATGCCCATTTTTATTGGACTTTTCTTAGTGGAAAAGTTTTTTGAATGGCGGATGGGCAAGAAAGTCATTCGTGGCTTGGACAGTGTCTCCAGCCTGAGTTCCGGCATCACCAACGTCACCAAAGACGTGCTGGGCATCGGTATTGGCATTATCGCATACAGTTGGATGGTGGATAAACTGGCGGTTTTTAAAATTGAAAATACCGTATTAACCTACCTTATCGCCTTTATTGCCGTTGATTTTCAAGGCTACTGGTCGCACCGTTGGAGCCACGAGATCAATTTCCTCTGGAATCGGCATATTATTCACCACAGTAGCGAGGAATTTAATTTGTCCTGCGCCTTGCGGCAATCTATTTCCGGTTTTGTGAATTATTTTACCATTCTTCTGCTGCCCGCAGCGTTGCTGGGCGTGCCCGAGCAGGTGATCGCCGTGATTGCGCCATTGCATTTGTTTTTACAATACTGGTATCATACGCGCCTGATCGGCAAGATGGGTTTCCTGGAAAAAATTATCGTAACGCCTTCGCACCATCGTGTGCATCATGCGATTAACAAGGAATATTTAGATAAAAATCATTCTCAGATTTTTATTATATGGGATAAATTGTTTGGCACTTTTCAGGAAGAACTCAAGGATGTGCCGCCCGTGTACGGCGTGACGCGCCCCGTGCGCACCTGGAATCCGATCAAAATCAATTTCCAGCACTTTTTCTTACTTTTAAAAGATGCATGGCGGACGCGCAACTGGTGGGACAAAGCGCGCATCTGGTTTATGCCCACCGGCTGGCGCCCGGAGGATGTAGCTGAAAAATATCCTGTGCCGGCTATTAAAGATCCTTATAATTTTGAAAAATATGATACGCCGGCGTCTCATGCATTTATTGCCTGGTCGTGGGTGCAGATGTTTTTTTGCTACTTCTTGCTCACCTATTTTTTTGCTTATATCGCCAAAATTGGCAGCCCGAATATCTTTATTTACGGGGCTTTTGTGTTCCTATGCGTTTTTGCTTATACCGAACTCATGGATCGCCACAAGTATGCCATGTATATAGAAATCGGAAAATCCATGATAGGCTTAGGGTTGATTTATTACATGGGTGATTGGTTTGGCGCGAGCACTACCGCCGTGCCCTGGTTCACGTATGTGGTCGGGGTTTATTTAATCATATCGGCGATCGTATCATCTTATTTTACAATAACCGAAATCAGCAAAGACCCGCAGCTCAGAGCCAAGAAGCCGGAGTGGTCGGTGGCGTAGGTCTTTTTGCCATATAAAAAAATTAATTCATCGCCTTCACCGTTTCCCGTGCACCTTCCTGGTAGCTGGTTGGCTGGAAGCCAAAACGTTTTTCAAACTTGCTGCTATCCAGGAAATAATCGCGGTCGAATTGGTACAACATTTCAGGGAATTCGCGCAACACAGGTACAAAAATGCCGAGTATTCGCAGCATAAACTTTGGGGTAGCGCTGTATTTCGGATTGGCAATCCCCATTTCCCGGGCGAATAGCTCGACCCACTCGCGCGCGGTGAGGGTATCGGGATGCGTGGGCATGTGCCAGATTTGATTGTAGGCATCGGGCGTATTTCCTAAAATGGCGACCGCTTTGGCGGCATCCGGCGTGTAAGTGTAGGAATGTTTTTTATCGAGCGAGCCAAGAATATTGGCGCGTTTGCCCTGCCTCATCGGCTTGGCGATGGTTTCTATGAGCCAACTGGTTTCGTTTTTCGGACCGTAAAAGTCTGCCGCACGGGCTATGAGCGCTTCGATTCTGCCAGCGTTTATTGCTTCGAAGATCATTTCCACCAATTGTTTACGCACCGCGCCTTTTTTGCTCGGCGGATTCATTGGCGAATCTTCGGTCATGTGCGGAATCGCTTTTATATCATACATATACACATTGTCAAAAAACACCATTTTAGCTTTATGTTTTTCGCAGGCGTCAATTACATTTTTCACAAATGGGGGCCAGGTGCTCTGCCAAACCTTGATATTATATTCAAAACCAATGGTGACGTACACCACCTCCGAGCCAGCCACGGCGGCTTCAATCAGGCTGAAATCCTTCAGATCAGCGGGATAAAGCTCGTCGTCCGGGTTGATGCGTTTTGGATGGCGACTTACCAGCCGCACTTTGTCGGTGTAATTTTTAAGTTCTTTTGCCAGCACGGTGCCGATCGCGCCACTGGAGCCAAGGATAGTTTGCATGAAAATAATATTTGTAAATGAAAGGTTTATATATTAGTTTTCAATTAGCAATATTAAACGATACATTAAGTTTTTTTGGATATTTCCTCGCCCAAATTAGGTTTTTTCTTCGGATCAGACAATAGCAAAGGGGGCATTTGCCACAATAAAAATGAAGCAGGCGGCGCAATTGCTTTTATTTTCCCAACTTTTTGTATTAACTTTCGCGGACTGCAGCAAAGATGAAGATGGAATGATGGCAATGTAAAACGATTAAAATTATTATTGATACAAATCTTGATTTTCAGGATATTATGAACGCTAATAACTTGTTGATTCATAGTCATTCTGAAAATCGGCACTCCCAAAAAATGATGCACTGGTTATTTCAATCCAATCCTGACGTGTTTCGATTGCGCGATGCTTTGCGGGCGGAAGCGCTGGCTACTTTTACGGTCACCTCGCACAAGCGGGATATTCACAAAGATGACAAAGTGATCTTGTGGCAGAGCGGCAAGGAAGCTGGTTGTTATGGTTTGGCAACGGTGGTCTCTGAAGTGGGTGAAATAGGCCTTGCCGAATCGGAAAAACCATTTTATGAGGAAAGGCCCGAAGAACGCCTTCGCGTACAACTCCGGGTGGAATACAACCTGTGGAACAAGCCGATTACCTGGGAAATGCTGCGCGATAACCCCGTGTTTGAGGATTTTAATGCAGGATTGCCAGGGACTAATTTTCTTGCTACCGAGTCTCAATATCAGACTTTGGTGGAAATGGCGAAACAACAAGATCTGCTCGCGGAGCCTAATATTCCTTATGGAGTACCGCCTCCGCTGGAATTTCCGCTCAACCTCGTGCTTTACGGTCCGCCAGGAACGGGGAAGACATATCAAACGGTGAACTACGCGCTGGCCATCATCGAAAATCGCTCGCTGGAAGAATTGGCGCTGGAAGATCGCCGGGAATTGCGCCGCCGCTTCGACACCTATGTGGCGCAGGGACAAATTGCATTTGTGTCTTTTCATCAGTCTTTTTCATATGAGGATTTTATTGAAGGTATTAAGCCCCGCCTGCTACCCGATGGCAATGTGGCGTATGTGATTGAGCCGGGTGTTTTCAAAATTATGTGCTTCGGGGCACGCCGCTATGTATTGGAAGCCTTGCTGCGCGAACGCCCGCAGGAGCGGCAGAAGGTTCAGTTTAGCCAGTTGTACAAGGCTTTTCTGGATTTTTTGGGCAGTGAAAATTTCCAGTATTTTGAAACGCCTACTTCACAAAGGGTTTATATTCAGCAGGTTTTGCAAAATGGAGACCTCTCTTTGCGTCCAGCTATTGCTTTTAATACATATACGGTGGAGAAAAATGTATTGCGCAAGTTTTATCAACAGTTTCCGAAAATGGAAGACTTGCCTGCAGCGCAGCAGTACATTGACAAAAACATCCGGGGTAGCGAAAGCGAATTGTACTGGACGGTTTTTGTGACGCTGAAAAATTTTGAAAATTTTTACTTGCAGCAACAACAGCAACTACAGGAACAACAACCTTCTCCGCCGCCGCAACCAGTGCAAGAACCGCCGAAACCGCAAGAGGAATTATCGCCTGTTCCTGAAACGTGGCAGGAATTGATGAGCGATTTGCTAGTATTGCCGCAGCAGGTGTTAGCCAAGTGCAAACGCTTTGTACTTATTATTGACGAAATCAATCGGGGCAATGCTGCTGGTATTTTTGGCGAACTGATCTCCCTGCTCGAGTATGAAAAACGGGAGGGGCAAAAAGAAGCGCTTACCATCGTGCTGCCGTATTCCAAAACATTTTTTTCGGTGCCTTCCAATATGTACATCCTCGCCACCATGAACACCACTGACCGGAACGCCGACATGCTGGATATCGCACTGCGGCGACGTTTTTCGTTTCGGTTGGTGTCACCTGATCCGGCGATCATTGCCAAATTTGCCGGCAAGCCAGTGTTGCAGGGTATTGACCTAACCAAACTGCTCACCGCCATCAATCGCCGCATCGAACGATTGCTCGACCGGGAGCACTGCATCGGGCACGCTTATTTCCTGGATATTGATTCTTTCGACGAGTTGAAACACGTTTTTGCCGAACGCATCATCCCGTTGCTGGAGGAGTATTTTTTCAACGATTATGCCAAGATCGGGCTGGTGCTGGGCAAAGATTTTGTGCAGGAAAAACCGACAGATGCGCCTTTCGCCGAATTTGACCATCCCTACGCCGCTGAATTTGCCGAAAAACGCGTGTATGAAATTGCCAATATCATGGAATTGGACGAAGAAGCGTTTATTGGGATTTATGAAAAAAAATGATGTTCGAAAGTTCAGGCAACTGGTGTAAAGGAGATTTGAAAAATAGAAATGTCAAAAAAACAAGTTATTCAAGTAGTTGAATACCAGTTGCTTCGAATCGGAGAAGTGGTAGGCGATGTTGTTTTTACCAGGCAGCACTTCGAGGCGCTGGCGGCTTTCGCCGAACAGAAGACAGAGAAATATTTTACCATCCTGCACAATGGCGTGCGATTTGCAAATTACGTCGGTGCGATCCAGGTTCACGATCTGACGATTGAAATCCTGCCTAAGATAGACCAGCCGGGCGAAACCAATGTACAGCGAGTGCTCCTGGATATGCTGCGGGTCTGCCGTATTTTACAGCCCGAAAGCGGGACCGCCGCCGATCTCAGCCTGCGTGGAGGAACGCTCCTCGAATTTTATCTCTTCCAATTTCTCGACCAGGTAGAGGCACTGCTGCATCAGGGACTCCTGCGGACTTATCACACGGTTGTTGCCAATCGCCGCACGCTTAAAGGTAAATTGTTGATTGACAAGCAATTGCGATATAATATTATTCATGTAGAACGGTTTTATACCAAATCGGTGGAATACGATTACGATCATGAATACAATCGTTTGTTGCGACAAGCGTTGATTGATCTGACTCAATTGCCACAAAAGCCGCTTGTGCAGATGCGGGCACAGCAGTTGTTGCAGCAATTTCCATCGGTGGCGCCTCTGCGCGGGCGATTGCCGGAAGCAGAATCCCTTGCGTTTGACCGCCGTACTTATCTGTACGAACCCGCTGTGCGGATGGCACTGCTGATCCTGCGGCAATTTCAGCCGGATATACGTGCCGGACGACTTCCGCTGCCGGCGATTTTGTTTGATATGAATGTTTTGTTTGAAGAATTTATTTTTCGGCAATTGCAAAAGGCAGTTGACCCAACTATAACCGTGCAACGACAGGTACGGCAGTTTTTCTGGGAACGGCGTTATCTCCAGCCGGATATTTTGATAACGATTGGTGGACAGCGTATCGTACTGGATACCAAGTGGAAACGCATGCAAAAAAACAGCCCGGATATGGATGATCTCCGGCAAATGTTTGTATATTGTCATTACTTCAAAGCTACACGCAGCGTGCTTGTGTATCCGCGCGTAAGCGGCGTGCGCGATCTGCCGCCTGTACCTTTCCAGCCGACTTCAGACGTTATGACGACTTATTTCTGTCAGGTCGTTTTTATAGAATTAATAAAAAACGGCATGCTTAACCATCAAATAGGCCATGACTTGCTTGAGAAAATTCGTTAATGCTTGCCTGATTTTCCCATCGGGCTTTTGTTAAGATTTAGTTAAGGTGTTTTTCTGCAAAATCCAACGCTACCCTTCAGCTCGTAAGTAAGTCGAAATTTATTAATCACTCATTTAAAAATCATCAACACATGAAATTCAGAGCATTCCTGGCAGCCGCAGCTGCCGCAGCATTCCTTTGTCTTGGTAATTTGTCTGCCCAGAGTAGTATGTCGGACAACACCGTCATGGTGGGCGGCGAAGCGATGTACCCGAAGAAAAACATCGTGGAAAACGCAGTAAATTCCAAAGACCACACTACTTTGGTCGCCGCGGTGCAAGCTGCAGGTTTGGTGGAAACATTGCAGGGTGCCGGTCCGTTTACAGTTTTTGCGCCAGTGAATGATGCTTTTGAAAACCTGCCCGAAGGGACGGTAGCAACTTTGCTGAAGCCAGAAAACAAGAAAACGCTGGCAACTGTATTGACATATCATGTGGTAGCCGGCAAATATGATTATGATGCGATCGCCGCCGCGATTAAGAAAGGCAAAGGCAAGGCAACTTTGAAAACTGTGAGTGGCAGCACGCTGACCGCCATGATGAACGGCAAGCTCAACATTACAGTTGCGGATGAATCGGGTAATGTTGCCAATATCAGCACGTACGACGTAACGCAGTCGAACGGCGTTATTCACGTGATTGACAAGGTATTGCTGCCAAAAATGTAAGCAATTTGGGGCGTTAGCACAAAAAAAAGCCTTATGCTTAGAGGGGACAAACAGTCCCCTCTTCGTTTTTGCAAAGTTATTGCTTATGCAGCAGGCTGTCCTGAAGAGGCAGCAAATCGCGGAGCGGTTGAAAAAGATTGTGAAAAACGCCGAGTGAATCGCTGGCAAAAAACGCTTCCGTATTTTGGTTGGAACGGATGACAAACGGCAGCACGCGAGTAGTATCCCGGTAGCAACTGAGTACGAACGGCTCTACAGTTGTACTGTCAAAAATAACGATTTTTTCAAACAAGAGCTTTTCACCTTTCACTTCGTCGAAATCATCGGCAAATACATCGCCAAAGACAAACCGCAGCGAACGAAGGTAGTTTGCCATTTTCAAAGAATCAATTTCGATTTTGCCACAAAACCAGCCCCGTTCATTGCGTCGGATTTGCAGCAACGTATCGGCAATGTGCCAATCAAGGGCGTTGATACTGCCTTCCGTGCGCAGGATCAGGTTGTTGCGAAAATCATTGAAAGACAGACTCAAATGCCGCGCAATAGAACCCGTGACGGCATAAACTTCATCCTCACCCGTGAGGCGCAGGTACGACAAGGTCGTTCCTTCCGGCGTAATCCGGGTTTTGCCTATGATAAAATCCTCCAGTAATTCCTGCGACCGATACACCCGCACGCGCATACCCACCTGCTCTTGGACGTTGTAATCCTGCCATTCACTGGGTTTTTGAGTAGCTACGGCTTGAATCCGGATGTGGGTGAGCAGGCCGAGCAGAGCGTTCATCGCATCGGGCTTGGCTTTGATGTTCGTGTGCCCATTGGAAGCAATCCATAGCGCCCCTTCCCGGCGGATAACGATGTCCGTTTGTTCGCCCGGCGGCGTGATCAAAATAGAAGAAACCATAGCCGTGTCAATTCTGATCAACGTGGCGTTGAAACTGGCGTCTTGCCGGGAGGAAAAATAAAAGCGAGCTGCAAAGTAGATCATAAGGGCAATGCCTGCAATGATGAGAATTGTTCTGTCTTTCATGCGAATCGCTTTTGGGTTGGAAACGGATGGTTTATTATACAACGAATGCGAATTGTAAATTTATAATTTTTGACATTTTTACGTGGCTTCCCGGCATGAAAATCATTTTTGCGGCTCATTTTGGATTAACTTTACGGCGTTTTTGTAAAATGTAATTAAAAAACAAAACATAGCTTTCTTATGAAAAAAGGGATCTACTTTGCAGCATTTATGCTATTGGGGGCTTGCGCCCAACAGGAAAATGCCACCTCCGCGCCAAACGGACAACCTGAAACAGGCGCTATCGCCGGCGCTAAAGTGAATAAAAATGACTATCAATTTGAAGAAGTACCCGGCACCGACTGGCAGTTGGCGACCAGGGTTGATTCTGCGGGCAATCTCCTCGAAATGGGCTATTTGGATGCCAATGGGCAAAAATCAGGCACCTGGACGATCTATCATCCCACCAAGCTTTTGCCACAAAAGTTATTTAGTTATCAGAATGGTAAACTAAATGGTTTGTATATGGAATTTAATGAAGGCGGGCAAACCGACCTGGTGGCACATTACCGCAATGATCAAATGCACGGTCCCTGGGCAAAATATCGCTTTTCGCGTTTGCTCGAACAGGCAACCTATAAGGACGGAAAACTGAACGGCGAGTACCGGCTGTTTGAAGTGCGCGACGGAAAGTTAAAATCTTCGGCTGAATATAAAAACGGCGTTCAGGACGGGTATTACCGCACCTATAACCCCGAAGGCAAGGTAACTACGGAGTATCTATACCGCAATGGCAAGCAGGCAAGTGGAAATACCGTTGGAAGCAATTAATGTGTATTGTTATTTTATGCGTAAAAAATTGATTATGATTTAGTTGTGGGTTATTTATTCGGATTGGCTACCACGAGCGATATTTTTTTGCGTTCGGCTTTGCGTTCTTTTTCCAATTCGTTCAGGATGATCTGACGATCGCGGGGCACTTTCCGGCAATTATTTAGAGAAGCCTCCAGTGTGGATTGTTTGTTGTTGTCCATCCAATGGAAAAGTATCAGTAAGTCTTTGATCCCGCTCATCTTTTTTGTTTGTTTTATAAAGGTCGCCTAATAGAAGCGCAAAAGCAATTTTAAAGCGAGAAGTAGTGTCTGAATTCGTAAATACAGACAGGATTGTTTTGAAAATGAAAGTGTTATACGGATGAGGACGGTATTCAGGCTTTTATTTCTCTACCGTTTCCGTTTTTCAGGTAATCGCGGGGCGTGATGCCAGTTATCTCTTTAAACACTTTGTAGAAGGTGGATTTGTTCTTAAATCCGCACTGGAGCGCAATGCCGTAGAGCGTAAGATTGCGATACGCAGCGCTGGAGATTTTGTCCTTGACTTCGTCAATGCGATAAGCGTTGATAAAATGCTGAAAATTGGTGCCGGTATGGTGATTGACCGCCTGCGAAAGATACTTAGTATTGGTGGATAACCTGTCGGCGATGGATTTTAGTGTCAGGTTAGGATCAAGGTAGCTTTTTTCGGTTTCCATTAATGCTTTCAGCCGGAAAAACAACTTCATTTCTTCCATCCCTTTGAGGCTGCTGGTGCTGTATTTTTCGTTGAGCTGTAGCAACGGCAGCGCTTCTTCGTCTTCTACCTCATCGCCGTCCACTTCAAAAGCGATAAAATTAGTCAGGGTGCGCTCGGTATCAAAAATCGGGTGAATCACCAATTTGCAGGGATATTCCTCGCCGTTTTTGCGATAATTCGTGATCGTATCTTTGATTGGCATTTGATCCTCCAGCCCTTTGCGGATGCGGCGGATCACCTCCTGTTCCGACTTAGCGCCTTGCAAAATGTTAGGTTTTTTACCTAAAACCTCACTCAATGCATAACCGGTAATATGAGTAAAATCTTCATTTACCCATATAATTCGTCTTTGGGAATCAGTAACGATCACTGCAATATGAGGTACCATAACAAGTGTTTTTGATTTTTGTTTAACCTTATTTCTGAAATAAACTCAAAAGATTAAACAAGATAACCTTTTACAAGGCGTTGTATTTCAGGTGATAATGTACAATGAAGCTTTGGATTTTGAAAATTTTATTCGTTATTTTTTTGTAAAAAAAATTAGCTGACGATTTTGTTGAAAGACGGCATGCCGTCTTTATCCGGTCACTAAAAGAATGCGTTGTGCAGCGAATAATGTAAAAGGAATTGGTATATTTGAAGCCAACCTTTAAAAATGAATCACTGCTGATTGTTGATTTTTTTATTTTAATTAATTGGTAATCAATAATGAGCGTGTTTATAACCGAAAGGAGCATGAACGAGCAAGATACCCTCTTTGA
>CAZQTF010000107.1:0-12620 GCA_964596135.1 uncultured Saprospiraceae bacterium
CTTCGATGACCTTTGATAAAGATACCTTGTCGCCGACGTATGAGTTTAAAGTGGGCAGACCGGGTAGTTCGTATGCGTTTGAAATTGCACAGAAAACGGAATTGCCCAAGAAAGTGCTCGATTATGCCAAGCATCGCACGGGTAAGAACGAAAAGGCGGTGGACGAGTTGTTGATTGATTTGCAGCGCGAGCGGCAGGAATTGGAAGATAAATTGCTCAAAATCAAAGAGCGCGAGCAGCAGTTGGAAAAACTGATCAAAAACTATGACCAGTTGCACCGGGAATTAGAATTCCGGCGCAAGAAGCTCAAGCTTGAGTTGAAAGAGAAGGAATTACAGCAAATTGCTCAGGAAAACAAAGAGTTAGAGCGGCTGATGCGCGAGATCAGGGAAGAAAAAAATTTAGAGAAGGCAAAGGAGCTTGCCGCAAAAGTGCGCGAGGAGCGCAAGCAAAAAGCGGAGGAAGTGGCTACGATTGTAGAAGAGGTCTATCACGAGCCGGCGAAAATTAGCAAAAAAGATCCGATTAAGGAAGGCGATTTTGTGCGGTTGGTGACCGGCAGCGCGACGGGCAGGGTAGAAGCGGTGGACAAAAAACAGGCGGTGGTGCTCATCGGCGATATGCGCATGACGGTGAAACTCCGCGACCTGGAGCACGCTAAAGAACCCTTGGATGTAAACGCCGCCCGCAGCGTGCAAACCGATGTCAATCAAGCCTCTGCCTTCCAGTCGAAGCTGGACATTCGCGGCATGCGCCCGGAGGAAGCAATGAAAGTCCTGGAGGATTTCTTTGATCAGGCGCTAATGACCAACACCAATAATCTGCGCATTTTGCATGGAAAAGGAACCGGCGCTTTGCGCAATGCGGTTCGTGCCAAGTTGAAGGAATACAACGTACCCATGCAGATCAGTCATCCACACCCGGAGTTCGGGGGCGACGGGGTGACGCTTGTAAATTTTAGTTGAAAGGTTGAACACGTTAGACGGGCACTCAACCCTTCAACTATTATCAATCTTTCAACTTTATTAAAAAATTTCTACGCCCGCGAAGTGAAACGCACCTTCAATGGCAGCATTTTCATCAGAATCGGAGCCGTGTACGGCATTTTCGCCAATGCTTTTCGCATAGAGCGCACGAATCGTGCCGGGTTCAGCCTTAGACGGGTCGGTGGCGCCAATCAGTTTACGGAAATCTTCCACCGCGTTTTCTTTTTCCAGAATGGCAGCGACGATCGGACCGGAAGACATAAAGTCAACCAATTCGCCGTAGAAAGGGCGCTCTTTGTGCACCGCGTAAAATTCGCCGGCTTTTTCTTTCGACAATTGGGTCAGTTTCATGGCTACAATTTTGAAACCACCCCTATTAATATGATCCAAAATTGCGCCGATGTGACCGGCAGCCACCGCATCGGGTTTAATCATTGTAAATGTTCTGTTACCAGCCATTTTATTGTTATATTTTTGATTTTGAGAAACAAGGTTTTTCAAAAAAGCAGCGCAAAACTAAATAAACCGCGTTAAACCTTCTAAACCTCATTGATAAATTTTGGTTAATTTCCCTTTTTTTGTCAACTTCGCATCTTGATTTTTTAGGCGATTGATTGAAGCATGGAGCATTTGCACGAGATAAAACATATGCTGGCGATGCCGAGAGACATAGTCATTACAACGCACCGCAACCCGGACGGCGATGCAATCGGCTCTTCCCTCGCTATCTATCACTATTTAAATGGTTTAGGGCATAATGTAAAGGTCATTTGCCCTTCCGAATATCCAGACTTTCTGGAGTGGATGCCAGGCGTAAAGGATATTGTTATTTACGACAATGACCCTGAAATTTCTCAGCAAGCGGTAGAACGCGCAGATGTGATTTTTTTTCTTGATTTTAATGCACTCGACCGGATTGACAAATTGGGAGAACTGATTGCACCGCTTAAGTGCACCAAGATCATGATTGATCACCATTTGTACCCGGAGTATTGCGCGGATTATCTGATTTCGGATACGATGGTGAGCTCTACCTGTGAGTTGATTTACGATTTTATCGAACGATTGGGCGACAAACAAAAGATAGACTCCGTCATCGCCGAAAGCATTCTGACAGGAATCCTTACCGATACGGGATCATTTAAGTATAGTACTTCGCCGAAGCTGTTCCGAGTTGTCGCCGAGTTGGTGGAATTAGGTGCAGATGATTACAAGTTGCAGGATTTGATTTTTAACAGCATGCAAGAGAAAAACCTCCGTTTGTTGGGGCACTGCCTCAATCGCCGGATGGAAATATTGGATGAATACAAAACGGGTATTATTTTTCTGACCAAAGACGATTACGCCCGTTTCGATATTCAACGGGGCGATACGGAAGGTATTGTCAATTATTTGCTGAAACTTAAGGACGTAAAACTGGCCGCTTTTATCACGGAGCAGCCGACCATTGTCAAAATATCGCTTCGTTCCAAAGGCGATTTTTCGGTGCAGGAAATTGCCAGAAAGCACTTCCGGGGCGGAGGTCACAAAAATGCTGCCGGTGGGTTTTCATTTCAAACCCTAAAAGCCACGATCAAGCGATTTAAGGAATTGCTGCCCGAATACAAGGATCAATTATTGAGTGAATTTGATGCAAATTATTAATAAACAAAATTTTATGAGAATTTCTTTCATTCTTATTGCAATGCTTTCTGTTCTTCTGATGCTGGGATGCAAAAAAGAAGAGACAAGAGTAACGCCAAGTGGTTATGAGTACATCGTGTACACCAGTTCTGGCGGCGCCAAACCCAATCCGGGTGATTACGTTTATTTCCATGCACAGATGCGCAACGGCGACTCGGTTTATTATGCCAGCCGTCAAATGGGACAGACGCCTTTCCTCCAAATTCCTACGGAATTTGACCAGGAGTTAAACGCCAATCGCACACCCTCACCAGTAGAAGAGGTACTCCGGGAAATGGCCGTGGGGGACAGCGTCACGATCATCATTCGTTTGGATACCCTTCCAACCAAGCCTCCAGGATTTGAAGATGCAAAAGAAATGTATTATGATGTGGTGAGTTTGGACATAAAAGATCCCGAGACCTTCGAACGCGACGCGACGCTGCAGCGCGACGCCGACAGATCCAAGCGCGAAGCGGCTATGAAAAGGGAAGCAGAAGTGGCAAATATAGTGACGGATATTGTTAAGCAATACAAGTCTGGCGCATTGAACAGCAAATTGACGACAACCGAATCGGGGCTGAAATACCTCATTTTGGAGGAAGGAAAAGGCGCGCTGGCAGCCAACAGACTGGTGGATGTGCACTATTATGGCACCCTCACGGATGGCACTATGTTCGATAATTCTTTTACCAGAGGCTCGGCGTTTACCTTTACGCCCGGCAAAGGCAGTGTGATAAAAGGCTGGGACGAAGGTATTGCTTTGCTCAAGGAAGGCGCTAAAGCAATGCTGTTTATTCCTTCTGATTTGGGCTATGGCGATGCCGGTTCCGGTCCGATTCCGGGCGGTGCAGAGCTGGTGTTCTACGTTGAACTGGAAAAAGTGAACTAATTGTTTTTTTTTGCAATTATAATATTGGAATAACAAAGTTGCGGTTTTGTTATTCCGATATTTATTTTTACCAAAAACAGTTTTATCATGACGATTGAACAACTTAAAAGTCTGAAAGACAGGCTCGTTTCTTTAAGGAGGTATCTTTGACGTTGATCAACGATTGATTCAAGTCGAAGAAAAAGAACAACTTACATTAGATCCAAATTTTTGGAATGATCCCAAAGCAGCGCAGAGTATCCTAAAAGAGATCAAAAGCCACAAGAACTGGATAGCGCAGTTTAATGAAGTTGCTGGTCTTGTGGATGATGCAGAAGTGCTACTCGAATTTTTCAAAGAAGGCGAAGTCAGTGAAGAAGAAGTAGATGCAAAGTACGCTGAAGCCCTGCAATCAATGGATAACTTAGAGTTCCATTCCACCTTGAATCAGCCCGAAGACGAACTGGGATGTATCCTCGAAATCAATGCCGGCGCGGGTGGTACGGAAGCCTGCGATTGGGCAGAGATGCTGTATCGGATGTATGTGATGTGGGCAGAAGGCAAAAGCTACAAAGTCAGCGAGTTATATCGTCAGGATGGAGATGTGGCAGGCATCAAAAGCGTTTCACTGGAAATCACAGGCGATTTTGTTTATGGTATGCTCAAGGGTGAAAACGGCGTGCATCGCCTGGTGCGCGTGAGCCCATACAATGCGCAGGGCAAGCGTATGACCTCTTTTGCTTCGGTGTTTGTGCATCCTTTGATTGACGAGCGTATTGAAGTGGACATCAATCCTTCCGACTTGGAATGGGATACCTTCCGGGCGAGCGGCGCGGGCGGTCAGCACGTAAACAAAACCGAATCGGCGGTACGTGTTCGACACCTTCCTTCGGGCGTAGTAGTGGAGTGCCAGCAGGAGCGTTCGCAAATCCAAAACCGGGAGAAAGCCATGCAGATGCTGAAATCCCGCTTATACGAACTGGAATTGGAAAAACAGCGCGCCGAAAAAGAGAAGATTGAATCCACCAAAATGAAAAACGAATGGGGCTCACAAATTCGCAGCTATGTACTCGATGACCGCCGCGTGAAAGATCATCGCACCGGCTACCAGACCAGCCAAACCGAAGCGGTACTCGACGGAGACATTGACGAATTTTTAAAAGCCTTCCTGATGCACCACGAAGAAGCGGAATATCAGGAGTGAGCGCAGATTGCAAAGGAGCAGCAGCAGGCTACGTTTTCCCAAGCGCCTGCTGCTCCTCACCCATTTGCTTTTGAATCCATCTTTCATAAGCTTCATTCGCTTCTACCTCAATTTTCATGATGCACGGCACATCATAAGGGTGTATTTTTTCAACCTCAGATTTTACTTTTTCCCAATTTTCCGATGTCGTTTTTACAATAGAAACCCACTCGCCTTCGTATTGAATCACGCCTTGCCACCAATAGGCGCTACCGATGGGAAAGATATTGGCGCAAGCGACCAATTTTTGTTGCAATAAATGATCACTGATTTTTTTTGCTGCAACCTCGCTGCTGTGGGTGATGTAAATAATGGCAAAACTCATGTGATTGACTATTGATTATTGATGTATTTGCTCGGGGCAATTTAAAATCAAACACATTAAAATGCCACCAACTGGGATTAAAAGAATTTTTTTGTTGGTACAAACAGCTACTATAGCCGTATTTCTGGGCAGAGCCTGGCAACACATCTATTGGGACGCGCCGTATCGCACGTTGCTTTGGGACGAAAACTGGATGCGACCTGTTGTGGAAAATTGGTTTCGCGCGTCCTGGCAATTTTACGTAACCAACTCGGATGCGGTTATTCAACAGCTGATTCACTCAGTTGGCTGGTTTTATGTGCTTGGAGCTTTGGCTGCCATTTTTATAAAAAAGTGGAGAGAAATCGCGGTCGTTTTGCTTCTGCTCGGTAGCGTGAGCCTGATTTTTTTAGCTGCACTTTATTATAAAGAAAAATCGTTTCAATCCGGGCAGTTCCTGGAATATGCTCTGCAATGGGGAAGCCCGCTTTTCCTGGTATGGCTGCACCAAATGCAAACCGTTACGCCCCGTTTCGTGCTTTGGGCAAAAATTGCTACGGCGCTTACTTTTATTAGTCATGGTTTGTATGCAGTTGGTTATTATCCTCGCCCCGGCGAGTTTACGGAAATGGTAATGATTATTCTTCGGATGAATGAAACAAACGCTGTTTATTTTTTGAAAACCGCGGGTGTGATGGATTTTGTCGCCAGCATATTGATTTTTTTGCCCGGCCGAACCGGAGCCGCCGGATGGTGGTATTGTGTTGTGTGGGGTTTTGCTACTACAATAGCGCGCGTTTGGGCGCATTTTTATATTGATTTTATACCAAATACGCTGTTGCAATGGCTACACGAAAGCGTTTTTCGGTTTCCGCATTTCCTGATACCCTTGGCATTGTTGCTTTGGAAAAGCCAGTCAGATAGAAAGCACCTCGGCTAACTTCAGCAACTCTTCGTTTAGTGGTTTAGGTTTACTGATTGCCTCTTCCAATGGCGTGTAGTGTACCTTGTCGTTGATAATACCTACCATCACATTTTTTTCTCCTTTGATCAGCCCCTCTACTGCCGCATAACCTAACCGACTCGACAATACGCGGTCAACCGCCGTAGGTGCTCCGCCGCGTTGCAGGTGTCCGATAATGGTTACTTTGGTGTCATAATAACTAAAACGCTCCTTAACCATATCTGCAATTTGATTGGCGTTGCCCAGTTTATTTCCTTCCGCAACAATAACCAGGCTGAACAGTTTTTGCCGCTTGGCGCCTTTGCGCAGGGTTTCAATCAGGTTGTCCAGCGAAGTTTCCGATTCAGGAATTAGAACGCTCTCCGCGCCGCTGCCAATGCCTGTATTCAGTGCAATAAAGCCGGCATGACGCCCCATCACCTCCACAAAAAACAAGCGATTGTGCGAATCGGCTGTATCGCGGATTTTATCAACTGCTTCGATGGCAGTGTTGACGGCTGTGTCAAAGCCAATAGTCAGATCGGTGCCAAACAAGTCATTGTCAATAGTGCCCGGAATGCCGATAAAAGGAATATCGTATTCTGTGGAAAAAATATTTGCTCCGGTAAACGTGCCGTCGCCGCCGATCGCAATGCAGGCGTCAATATCGTAGGCAAGCAGCGATTCATAGGCAGATTTGCGACCTTCCGGTGTTCGGAAACGCTCGCTTCGCGCTGTTCGCAGGAATGTTCCGCCCCGGTGGATGATATTGCCCACATCGCGCGGTTCGAGGCGTTTTAGGTTGCCATCAATCATTCCTTCATAACCGCGCATGATGCCATACACGTGAAGATTATTAAACGAAGCAGTGCGCACGACTGCTCTGATGGCTGCATTCATACCCGGAGCGTCGCCGCCCGAAGTAAAAACGGCTATTCGCTTGATATCCTTTTTCATACGTAGTGTAATGCCTTTAATTTACCAAAGAAGAAGAGGCATGAAAAGCTGCCAGATTGTCAATGGGTTTTTGAATAAAATTGCCCGGCAGCATGGCTCTTTCTTCGAGTACAACTTTCATAATATCCTGAAAATGAAAAGCGACTGAACCAATAAAATGTACAGGCAGTTCTGTATGATTTTTGTATTTCCGGGGGTGTCGGTCAACAAAAGCGGTGAAAGCTTGGTATATAAGTTTTTGTATATATATATGATTCTTGTATTCTGCGAAAAATGGTACAAAAGACGCTAAGTACACATTGGGAGCCTCCTTGCTTTTGTACACTTTATCCAGAATGGCGGATTTGCCACCCGGATGAAAAGCCTCGAAATGCGAAAGCAGATCGCGCGGCATTTCCCGATAAAAATAAGCCCGGATCAATTCTTTTCCAAGATAAGTACCACTGCCTTCGTCACCAATCAGATAACCGAGGTTCGTAACGTTGTCCGTGACGTCTTCCCCGTCAAACAGACAGGAATTGGAACCCGTGCCGATGATACAGGTGATGCCGGCATCCCGACCACAAGCAGCTCGCGCGGCGCCCAGAAGGTCATGCTCTACAACGACTTCCGCTTTGGGAAAGGCCTTGCTTAAGGCGCTGTAAATAAGTTCTTTACGTCCGATGTCCCAACAACCGGCACAGTAAAAAAAGACTTGCTGCACCTGCTCATAGTTCAATTTATGCTCAAAAGCCAGTACTACTTCCTTATAGATCACTTCGGCAGTATGGAAAACAGGATTGAATCCCATAGTACTGACACTGAAGTTATTATGGGCACCGATGATGCGCCAGTCGGCTTTGGATGAACCACTATCTACGACAATTATCATAAGCGTCAACGAAATTAGAGTGGTAAAGGTAGTGTAATTCTTACACTAAGTTTTAACATCGGCGCTAAAAATACAGACTTCTTTTTTGGGAAAAAAGGGTTGGCTTTATAAATTCATTTTTAAAACAAAATGTTTATTTTTATTTGGTTTTTTAAAACAGAAAATGTTATATTGCGTGCGCATTTACAACAAAAAAATTGGCTTATGCAGACAGGGATTTTACACAATCAATATCCGTACCCCAAAATGGGGCGTCCATTGCCTAAATCAGGTGTATTGCAGCGTTATTGGTTTCAGGCTTTTATGCTGGGGCTGGTGATTTACGTTCTTTTCAGTAAAGATATTAGCATTCAGGTAGGATTGAGTACTGGTGGAATCTTGCCGGATGGCGCCGAAGTGATGCCTGCCCGAAAAGGCGAAGCGCAAAATGCGGTTTCGATGCCCACCGCCTTGAAAGACGCTCCACCGATGAATGTATCGGCACTGCTGTCCCAAAAGGTGAAAAAAGGGGAGGTGCCTGTTGCCAATACCATGGCAAATCTCACACCCATTTTGAGTCCCGGCTACGCTAAGCGAAAAGGCATTGCGCAGGCAGTGGTAGATCAAAAGCTCCGTGTTTGCCAGGCTTACATTCGTCGTTTTGCGCCAGTGGCGATTCAGGAAATGCAGGAATTTGGCATTCCGGCGAGCATTACCCTGGCACAGGGGCTATTGGAGTCAAATGCCGGTGAAAGCCGCCTGGCAATGGAATCGAACAATCATTTTGGCATCAAATGCCGTACAAAGTGTCGGGGTTGCACTTGTCGCAACTACTCGGATGATGACATCTACGATATGTTTCGCGTATTTGACTCTGCCTGGGAAAGCTACCGGGAGCATTCAGAATTGCTGAACGGAGGACGCTACAGCCATCTTAAAAAGCACGGCAACAATTATAAAAACTGGGCATACGGCTTGAAGAAAGCAGGATATGCTACCGACCCACGCTACGCCGAAAAACTCATCCAGATTATCAAATTTCTGAATCTGGATCAGTACGATCAGGTAAATGCCTAAAATGGAATAGTGGAGTAATGATTTCAATATACTCCAACATTTTAATTAAAAATAGCATTTGTGATAGTCTTCGTCCGGAGTCGCATGGTGGCTTCGGATTTTTATTTTGCTGAAAAAGCTTTTCGTGGTAAATCTTTTGTAATTTTCCAGCCTTTCAAAACAAAAGCGATTAAACATGCTGGGACAATTCAGGCGGTTTGCCGATGCCATTGACTGGTTGAATGAACGAGTAGGGCGAGGCGTTGCGTGGCTGACTACTTTGCTCGTGCTGCTGGTATGCTTAGAGGTACTGATGGGCGTATTTGGTAAATCGGCGAACTGGCTCACCGAACTGGAATGGCATTTTTTCGCCTTGATCTTTCTGTTGGGGGCGGGCTACGCGTTTAAACACGATCGGCACGTCCGGGTAGATCTGTTTTACGCAAAATTCGCACCAAAAGACAAAGCGCTGACCGATTTGATCGGCAATGTTTTATTTCTCATTCCCTGGTGCATGTTAGTTGGTTATGTTTCTCTTTTCTACGCATGGGATTCTTTCAAGATTGGCGAGGGTTCGCCCGACCCCGGCGGATTGCCGGCGCGATATATCATCAAGTTTTCTATTACAATCGGTATAATGCTTTTGTTGCTGCAAGCAATTTCCAGTACGATTCGGTCCCTTTTGGTTTATTTGGACAAAGAGTCGCCGGAGTCCATGCATCCTGATGAGTTTAAAGAATCATTGTAAAACAAACACCTCAAAGCCCGTCATGGAAATTATTGCGATTATTCTTTTTATTAGTGTTTTTATTTTGATATTATATGGTTACCCTGTGGCATTTACATTAGGGGGCTTGTCTATTATATATGCAATATGTTTTTTGGATCCGATTGCTTTTTCTGCTTTACCACTTCGGATTATGGGGGTGATGACCAACTATGTGCTTATTGCTGTGCCATTATTTATTTATATGGGGATCATGCTGGAGCGATCTGGGTTGGCAGAAAGCCTGTTGGAAACCATGGCGATTCTATTTGGACAAATGCGCGGAGGACTGGCGATTTCGGTGATGCTGGTGGGCGCTTTGCTCGCGGCTTCTACGGGCATCGTAGGAGCAACAGTGGTGACGATGGGTTTGATCAGCCTTCCCACCATGCTGAAACGAGGATACAAGCCCGAGCTGGCTACCGGTGCTATTGCTTCTGCGGGCACCCTGGGGCAGATTATCCCGCCTTCGATTGTGCTGGTGTTGCTAGGTAGCGTCTTGAATCAGCCGGTTGGTGATTTGTTCAAAGCTGCCTTTGTACCTGGATTTTTGTTGGTTGGCTGTTATATTTTATACATTTTTATAGTTGCTTTGCTAAAACCCAAACAAGCGCCGGCAATGCCTTTGCAGGAGGTACAGGCTTTTAAAGGGAAGGGTTTTTCCGGAAGGCTTATTCAAGCGTTTGTAATGCCTTTGATCCTCATTATTGCTGTATTAGGCTCAATATTTGCAGGCTGGGCAACGCCTACGCAGGCAGCAGCGGTAGGTGCGTTGGGGGCAACACTCCTGACCATTACGCAGAGGAAGTTTACCATAGAAACGCTTAAAAAAGTCATGCGCGAAACGACGCATCTCACCAGCATGATATTTGTTATTTTGCTGGGGGCTACTACTTTTTCTTTCGTATTTCGAGAATTGAACGGTGATGTTTATCTCGCTGATCTGGTCAAAAACTCAAACCTCTCGCCAGCTATGTTTCTGTTGCTGGTGATGATTGTAGTATTCATTGCTGGTTTTTTTATTGATTTCATCGAGATCATTTTCATCATAGTGCCGGTGGTAGCGCCGATTTTTCAGCAGATGGAAATCAATCTGGTCTGGATTGGTATTCTGCTGGCGATTAATCTGCAAGCCAGTTTCCTGACGCCGCCTTTCGGATTTTCCTTATTCTACCTGAAAGGCGTAGCTCCGCCCGAGGTGACTACGCAGCATCTTTACCGGGGCATCGTTCCGTTTGTGATTATTCAGTTGCTGTTCCTATTGCTGGTCGCTTTATTCCCGGATTTGGCGCTTGGGTTGGTGCGATAATCAGAACCGTTTGCCAATGCCAATGGCAACAGTCCAGGTGTCATTGGCTTCAAAGCGGGTGTCGTAAAATATTGCGGGCGACAGATCCCAGTGTTGGCCGAACTCGATTTCGTATTCCACGCCAGCGCGAATGAGGAGAAAGTTTTCGTTTTCTTCGATTTCGTAGCCGGGTCCCACCTGAAACACCCAAGCACCCGGCACTTTATACAATGCATCCAATGTGAGCACCAGCGGATATTCTCGCTCCAGCACTTCATCGCCATTGGCTTCGATTAAAAAGGACTGAAGTTCAATGTCGTTATGTAAACCAATTGCCCAGCGTTCATTAATCCAATATTCAATATCCAGACCCCATGAAGGAATCACCGTGCGTTTTTCTTCTGTCACCGAAGCCGGTATAAAAGTATGCCCAATTAATCCAGCAATGCGAAAATGCGGAAAGCTATGTTCGGGTGCGTGTTCCTCGTGCGTCTGTCCAAAAGCACTGATTGTCAATGCAAAACCCAGTAGAAATGTCCAGATAACTTGTTTCATAATGATATATTTGACTCAAAAGTAAGCACACCGAAAACCTCGCTTTGTGATATTGTTTACAAAAGAAGAAAGTTTTGCACCTTTTTTGCTTGCCTAAAGGAGAAGATATAAGACGTAATTATCAATCGTAAACAGTTATAAATAATCCATCGGACTTTTAACTCGGACATTTTCATTGTTCACGAAGGAGAGATACATCATGGTGGTACGCACGTTGCTGTGTCCTAATGCGCGTTGCACTTTTTTTACATCGCATCCTCCCTGCAATAAATGCACTGCAAAACTATGCCGAAGCGTTTTAGCGCTTGCCTCAGCAGAAACCTTGGCTTCTTGAAAAGCCTTTTTTAATGCCTGCTGGAGATAACTGGCACTGCGGTGTTTTATTTGACTGGTTTTTAGCTGGTCAAATGTGTCTAATGAGGGAAACAAATAATATGTTCCCCATTCATTATTTTCTGGTAAGGTTGGTTTTAGCGGAGGAACCGTCACTTCAATTTCTTCTGCGATGCGATAGTTTTCATACTTCGCTTTTAAGGTCAATATCCAAATTTGCAGTGGTTTTAAAAGCATTTGAGGCAATTGCAGGGACCGTTTTCTTTTTTGATGTTCCACCGAAATTTCCCCTTTTACCAGGTCAATATCGTTTATCTTGAGCTTGATACATTCGCTTACCCTTAGTCCACACCCATATAAAAGACTGGTCATCAGCCAGTTTTCGCCCTTTAGGAAGTAAAGCGTCTTCCTGATTTCGGCCTTACTTAAAATCAATGGTGGAGGCTGGGAGGTTACAGCATGCTTAAAGCGGCCGTGATTAATACGAATATGCAAAATATGCCGGAATAAAAATAAAATAGCATGTAAAGCCTGATCGTGGGAAGAAGGCGCCACCTGACATTCATCGGAAAGAAAATGGAGGAACTCTTCAATTTGATGCTCGTCTAATTTGTGGACAGGTAATTCGTCGTGGTATGTCAAAAACTTGTAAATCCAGTCGGTATAGGCTCGAATAGAACGAGAACTCAAGCCTTTCTTCTCCATAATCTGGAAAGACTCGTTAAATATGTCGGTTTTCCGGGTCATTAATTTGGGGGTTTAAGTGTTTAGTTCAACATATAATATGCAGATCTTGGTATATTAGA
>CAZQTF010000108.1:0-12599 GCA_964596135.1 uncultured Saprospiraceae bacterium
ATCTTTTCTACTTCGTTAAAAAATGCTTCCAGTTTGTGGAGATCGAGTTGCCCATTGGTACGCACGCCGCTGCACAGGTCGAGTCCGTAGGGTTGTACGGCTTCGATTGCCTGCCGGACGTTCTCCGCGCACAAGCCACCGGCAAGGAAAACCGGCTTGCCTGCGCGCTCGCGGATGCGGCGACTCAGCGTCCAGTCGTGTACCCGACCGGTACCGCCCAGTTCCTTCACTGCGAGGTTAGGATTACCACTGTCAAGTAGTATGGCGTCCACCTCCGTCGCGATACTCAGGGCTTCCTCCACCGAGCTTTCGTCCATCACATGAATAACCTGCACCAGTTTCACGCCGGGTAAGGCTTCCCGGATGTGACGGTACGTGCCCTCGGCTAGCGCATCCACGATTTGTATGGTATTGGTATGTACTCGTTGATGGTGCCGGATGATGTCGGCAGCACTTACCTCGCTGGTGAGCAAAAACGTACCAATAGGCGGTGGCGCCATCTGTGCAATCTGTCGGATTTCTTCATCCGAAATGACGCCGGGTCCACTGGGCATTTGCCCTACCAGCCCTAAAGCTGCAGCGCCAAAGCCAATAGAATCGAGGGCTTCCTGCTTGCTGCTGATGCAGCAGATTTTTACTTTAGGCTTCATAAAATGAAATTATTTTTTTCAAAATTGCCAACTGTCAAAAGTTTTTTGAAGGTAAATTCGTTCCAAAAAAAGACAAATAACTGGAAAAAGCTTTCTTCCTGGCATTCCATCGCATCATATTTTGGTATAGCAATAAAATTGTAATAACTTTAACTTTCTAAAACCCAGGCAAAAGTGTAGTGAAATCCAGCGAATTCTATCTTACCATACAACGTGACCGTGTGCTGCTTAGTTGGGAAAGCCAGCAACGCGTGCCATATCGCTTAGCGAGTGGGTTAGAAAAGGACCAACTCATCGCGCGTATTCTGCATAAGGTGCTCAATCTTCGGCTTACCGACGACGAAACGGGCGTGCTGGGCAGGGCGGAGTTCAAAGTGCTGGGCAGCACCTTGTTCAAACTTTTGTTCAATGATGATGCCCTCAAGGTGCATTTCGATTCATTTTATAAAGAAGCGTTAAACCCGTTAAAAAGCGATCCGGGCAAACGATACCGCCTCATACTCGAATTCGATCGCGATGCAGGCGAAATGGCAATCCTTCCCTGGGAATACCTCTACTACGAAGAAGATGAAACGCACGAAGCTTTCCTGGCAGCTCATCCCAAAAAATGTATTGATCTGATCCGGAAGCTCCCTTTCAAAGATAACTGGCTGGAATTGGACAAAACCCAGCAACAGATCGAACCGCCGCTGCGACTGCTGCTCATCATTGCCCAACCCGATGATGCCGAAGAGATGGTCAATGCCGAAGAAACATTAGCCTATTTTTACGATCTGGAAAAACGCTTCGCCAATCTGGTTGAAATTCAGATACTTCGCCAACCGGAGGTGGATTTGTTCGAAGAGCAACTCCAGGAAATTGTTTATGGAGATCATCCGCAGGAGCCTTTCTTTCCGCATGTTGTGCATTTTCTTGGTCACAGCCGGACGGAGGGTGGAACGGGTCAGCTGTGTTTTGTGAAAAAATCAGACGCCGGCTATGCCGAAAACTGGATCAACGAAGAAACCTTTGCCGGTTATTTTGAAGAATGGAATCGCCTGCCGCATCTGGTTTTCCTGCACGTTTGCGACAGCGTTCGTATCAGCAGCTATCAGGAAGACAAAGGCATTGCGATCAAGCTGGTCAAAAAAGGCGTTCCTTTTGTAATCGCGTTACAAAATCCTGTACCCGACTGGATGGGGCTGGTGCTCACCGAAAAAATTTACGACGAACTGCTCGCAGGTATGGACATCGCCAAGGCGGTTACGGAAGCGCGCTTTTTGCTGGCACGCAAGCTGATGAATGCCAATGACCAGCAATATGGCAATTACGAACACAAGGGTTTCGGTAGCATCGCCCTGTTTACCAGTGTCCTGCAGCCTTTTGCGCTGGCGCGGAGCGAGCCGTCAGCCGAGCCGCTCAACAGCACGGATACCTACAAAACATGCCCGAATCACCCGCAAATCAAGTTCATCCCGACCGAAACGCGGTGCAGCCTGTGCAATACGCCGCTGGTATATCCTTCGGAATTGTTAAAAATGAAGAAAACAGAAACCCGCACCGACAATGGTAACGCCAATACACCTGCGACAGCCGCCGAAGCGACCGCTATCCGGGAAGCAACTCCAGGAGGCTCGGCTCAGGCTACCACCGTTGGAACAGCCAAACCCAGTGCTGTTGCATCTGCTTTTGTGGATGCTACGGTTTTACTCATGGTTAAAACAGGACTGAAGGAATCTATCCGGGATAGCCTGGAAAAATGTTTCGATAAGTTTTTCACGATTTTGATCAAAACCACTTCAAGTTATAACAAACTGATTATATATGAAGGCAATCTGAAATCCGCCAAAGAGCGATTTAATCAGAATTTGATTGACGCGGACGAAGAATTAAAGCAAAGAGCGCAGGTACAAAAAGGCTTATTGGATCTGATTGATGCCCTCAAAGAAAAGGATATCGTGGTAGATGCTTTGAAACGATTAGGCTTAGAATAATTATATAATCAACAATTAACAGCCAACAATTTTCAATCATTCATATTGGCGTATGCTGGATACCAAGCACATTACCGATCTCCTCGCAGATGCCTATTATCAGGCAGCCAAAATTGGTGCGCCCATGCGTACCGCCACCGAGATGCTTGAGGAAATCCGTGCGCTACTGGGCGCTGAATCCGATCCCTATGCCATTTGGCAGCGGTTGGATCGCAGTGCTGGTCAGGTATTGGAACAACAGCCGCTCCTGGATACCTTGTTGCAACTGGAAGACGGCTTCGTCCAAATATTTTTGGAACGTGAGAAAGAAAGGATTCGGGCGGCTTTCGCCGAAAGTGAGCAAAAAGGCTGGGAAACCTGGCTAAAGGCTTTCGTCAGTGCTCTTATGGAATGGCGCAGCGAAATCTACGCCAAATTGCCGGATGCCTCATTTCAGATGAACGGCGAATTGCAGGCGCAATTTGATCAGTATAAAAAACTAACGCCATATGTTGTCAAGGAACAATGGGGAGAGAGCTTCCCATTGTTTCAGATGCTTTCTGAACAACAATTGATTTCCGATGAACTCCGCGCCCGCTTGCTGGTCACTTGTGGGCAAATCGAATTATATCATTTTTTAGACCTCGAAAAAGCAAAAGGCTATTTTGAAAAAGCTTTGCAGTTGGCGCCCCACCTGAGCCGCGCCGAGCGGGCAATGGGGCAATACTATCTGAAAGAACTGCAGTTTGACCAGGCACGGGAGCATTTTAAAAAAGCGATGCAGTTTGATCCCGACGATGTAGAAAATATGCTCTACATGGGCGAATCCTATGCTGATGAGGGCAAAATTCAGGTGGCTGCCGAGTGGTACCGGGATGCACAGCGCAAGAATCCGGGCGAACCCGATGTCTATTTCTGGTTGATCAAACTTTGCGGAAAGCCAGGTTTCTTCAGCGAGCAGGCTGCCGAAATTCCCAACTGGGTAAGCAAAATCGAGCGGCTGGATCCCAAGCTAGCTTACGGTGCCTACGTGGATGCAGGCTACGCTTATCAGCAAAATCAGGTTTATGAGACTGCCGAAGACTGGTACAAACGCGCTGCAGCTATGTACCCCGACCGAACGTTGGCTTACCTCAACCAGGGGTATCTGTATCGTGATTGGGAACGCTACGACGAGTCGGCAAAAGCCTTTTTAAGCGTCATTGCAAAAGACCCGCGAAGTTTCGACGGGCACTGGGGCTATGCCTGGCTTTGCGAAAACCAGCAAAAATGGCAGGAAGCGCTGACCTACTTCCAGAAATGCCTGGCTTTGCGACCTTCCTGGCGTCAGTATATTCAAGATGCTATTGACAAAATGCTGCAAAAACTCGGTATGTTTGAAAAAACAGTCGCACAAGAGAAAGATTTACTAGAATCGCTCCGACAGAACCCTAATGATGAAACCATTACGGATGCTCTGCACCGCCAGGTGAACGAACTGAAAGCGACCCCCGACTGGCACAAAGCGCTGGAACTGCTTCAGGAAATGCGCCAGATCAAAGGACCTTCCTACGAAGCTAATTTCCAGAACCGAACCGGCATTGTTTATTATGACAACAAAGAAGATCAGCGAGCTATCGAGCATTATCAGCGGGCAATCAAAGTAGAGCCCAATGTAGCGGTTTATCACGAGAATCTGGGGCTGGCGTACGAGTCGGCGGGGCAATCGGAGCAAGCCGAGGCTGCTTACCACCAGGCATTGAAAATTTCACCGGACGATCCGATTACCCAAAATCGGCTGGGAATTTTCCATTACAACCGGCAGGAATACAAACAAGCGATCTCTTATTATCAGGAAGCCATTCGTTTGTCGCCTGAAACCGCCGTTTATTACAGCAATCTGGGATTAGCGCAGGAATACACTGGATTGCTGGATGAAGCGGAAAAATCTTACCGCAAAGCCATCGAATTGAATCCGCAAAATGCTGGCTATTTCAATGATCTGGGCGTATTTTACCATAACCGGGGCAGGTACGACGAAGCCATTGTACAATACAACAAGGCGATTGCCATCAACCCTGCCAACGCTACTTATTACAGCAATCTCGGTTTGGCTTTTGAAATACAAGGCAAAATCGAGCAGGCAGTCAACGCTTATTTGCAGGCAGCCAATTGGGATACTTCCAACCACATCAAAATCGCCAAATTGTACCTCCAATTGGGCAAAACGGATAAAGCCGGTCAACACGCGCGCTGGGCGGTAGAGCATAACCCAAATGATCCACTGGCTTATGATGCACTGGCACAGGCGCTGGAAAAAGAAGGTAAATCGGAAGAAGCTGAGGTAGCCATGCAGAAAGCTATCGGCATGAGCGACCAAAGTAAAGATGTTTTCCTCAACAACCTTGGCTTGTTGTATTACAACCAGCAACAATATGATAAGGCGATTGAATATTACAAAAAAGCCATTGAAATTCGCAGCGATTTTGCGCTGTATTTCGACAACTTAGGCTTAGCCTATGAAATGTCAAACCAATTTAAAGAAGCCGAGCAAGCCTATTTGGAAACCATCAAACTGGAGCCAGACAACGTTCTTTATGTCAATCGTTTGGGCACCTTTTTTTACCAACAGGGCAATTACCAACGCGCGCTTGAATATTACAACCAAACGGTGCTCAAAAAACCGGATGATCCAATCGGTTTTGAAAATCTCGGACTCACCTATGAAGAGCTGCAACAGCCGCAGGAAGCGGAAAAAGCGTTCCGAAAAGCACTGGAAGTAGCCACTGCCAGCAAAGACATTTATTACAACCGTCTTGGCGTGTTCTGCTATCGCCAGATGCGTAATCAAGAAGCTGTTGAATTTTATCAAAAAGCAATTGAACTACTGCCCAAGGCTGTTTATTTTGAAAATATCGGCTTAGTTTACGAAGACCTTGGTAAATGGGAAGAAGCAGGCGCCGCTTATCAGAAAGCCGCCGAACTTTCGCCGGAGGTTGAAAAAGACATTTATTACAACCGTCTTGGGGTTTATTACTATCGCCTCAAGCAGGATGAAGAGGCTGTCAAATATTACCAACAGGCGATTGCTCAACAACCGAATAATCCTATCTATCACGAAAACCTGGGGCTGGCGTTCGAAGCGCTCGGCAAATACGACGAAGCGATGGATGCCTACAGCCAGGCGCTCGAATTGAACCCCAACAATGCCATTTATACCAACAAAATTGGATTATTTTACCTCAATAAAGGCGCACTGGACGAAGCAGAAAAATTCTTCCGGCAGACCATCGCTCTGAAACCGGACGACCCCATCGGTTATGAAAACCTGGCAACGACGCTCAGTCGCATGGGTAAAACCGATGAAGCACTGGTGATGTTTGAAAAAGCCCTGGAAATAGCTCCCCAGAAGGACATTTACTATAATTTGATCGGCAATTTACGGTATAGTCAACAAGAAGATATAAAGGCGGAGGCATCGTATCGAAAAGCGATTGAGGTCAGTCCCATCGTTGCTGTTTATCACGAAAATCTGGGCTTGGCGCTGGAAGGGCAGGGCAAATACGTGGAAGCATCACAGGCATATCAGAAATCGCTCGAACTGGAACCCGGCAATGCCCGTTGTATCAGCCGCCTGGGGCAGGTGCAGTACCGCACCGGTGATTTTGAACATGCCGCCCAAACCTTTGAACAAGCGGTCACCATTACTGTTGAAGACGCTATTTTGTGGGAAAATCTGGGATTAGCCTATGAAAAGCTAAATCGCGATAAAGACGCCGAACAAGCTTTCCAGAAAGCGCTCGAAGTAGCACCACCGGAAGACCAGCATTTTTATTACAATCGCCTGGGCGTGCTGCATTATCGCCAATACCAGACAGATCAGGCAATCGAGTACTACCAGCAGGCCATACAACTCAACAAAGATCAATATATTTATCACGAAAATCTGGGACTGGCTTACGAACAAGCATTTCGCTGGCAGGATGCCGAGCAGGCGTACCTTCGAGCGTTGGATTTGGCAGAAGAGAAAGATTATTATTACAACAAGCTCGGCAATTTGTACCTGAAAATGTATGAAGAAGACCGGGCGCTCGAAAATTTCGAGCAAGCGATCGCATATAATCCAAAAAATACCGTTTATTATGATAATGTCGCCTATGTTTTTGAAAGGCGGGAAGAATGGGACAAGGCAATCGTAGCTTATGAACATGCCCTCGCATTGGAGCCTGGCAATTCGGTTTTTCACGATCGTATTGGCAACGTGCGGCTGGCACAGCATAAATACGAGGAAGCTTTGCAACGTTTTGAACAGGCAGTGCGCCTTGAACCCACCAATGGCACCTATCTCAACAATCTTCTGAACACCTGTCGGGAAATGCCCAATCGGAGCGCGGCGACCCCCGTTCTGCAAAATCTCCTGAACTTGCCCGGAATCAATCAGGAAGCGGTTAAAGGACTTTTGCAGGAATTGGGCGCTTAGTTTTTGTCGGGCGCTTTACTGTTTTGCTCTTTCTGCAAAATAAAGTCCTCTTGCCAATGGTTTGGTACCAGGTTGGAAGCACAATACAAGCGATAAAATTTTTTAAATTATAAGTTTTTGAAAAACAAAGCTTAAGACGCAATCAATGCACGGCTTCGAACCAAACAAAAGGACGAGAAGCATAATTCATACACATGAGAAAATTATTATTTTTTGGGACTATTGCGTTTTTGGCAGGGCTGCTTTCCTGCAATCAGTTTGATGAACTGGAAAACCTTGATCGGGCTAAATACGATGCCGAATACGCTATTCCGTTGGTGGATACCAAAACATCCCTACGCCAAATTCTCGAAGATTTTGAGGATCAATCCACCTTGGTATTTCTGCCAGATAGCCTGATTTTGCTGCGTTACGAAGATGAAGTGACCACCCAAACCAGCGCCGATATCTTCAAATCCATCAATGAATCGCTGCCACCGGTCATTCCGATCACCAGCCCCTATATGGCGCTGCCTTTTTCTTCTCCGGATGGTATTCAGATTGATCGCCTCGATATGAAGGGCGGGCAGTTTATTTACTATTGTGAAAATCGCCACCCGGAAATGGTCAATGTAAAGATCACCTTACCTCAGGTGACCAAAAACGGCGTCCCACTTACGTTTCAGCAATCGATTTCCGCATACAGCGGCAGTGGCAGTGCGCCGGCAGGCACCAATCTGCTATTTCCCGCGTCATTGGCTGGATATCGCATCCAAACGCTCAACGACTCGGTGTACGTGCAGTACGAAGCGACGCGCGCAAGCGGCGTCAAAGACACGCTGTCCAATGTTTTTATTCGGCTGCAAAATCTGGAATTCAGTTACGCAGAGGGCTATTTTGGCAACTTCCTTTACGAAGGTACCCGTGATACGTTGGCGATTGATTTTTTTGACAACTGGATCCGGGGCGATGTTTATTTTGAAGAACCGCGCATCACGCTGAAGGTCGAAAACTCGTTCGGCATTCCGACCCGCGCAGTGGTCAACGCACTGAATGTTGTGACCGTCAAAAACAGCGTGCTACCGCTCGAAAGCCCTTATGTGGTCAATGGCATTGACTTCCCTTACCCCACGATCAATGAAATCGGGCAAGTGAAATACGGCTCTTTTTCTTTTACCAAAGAAAATTCCAACATTGATATAATTCTTGGCGCCGGCCCCATCGCCATTGACTACGACGTGGACGCCATCACCAACGCCGACAATAACTCCAATATTCGGGGCTACATCACCGACAGCAGTTATTACAAGGTCAACATGGAAGTGGAACTGCCGCTTTATGGCAAGGCTTCGGGTTTTGTAACAACCGACACATTTGACGTGAATTTCAAAAACTACGAGGACGTGGATGACGCCGAATTCAAACTCGTGGTGGACAATGCGATCCCGCTCGATGTGGAAGTGCAGGCTTATTTTCTCGATGTCGCCAACAACGTGATTGATTCGCTCCTCGATGCGCCGCAACGCCTTGTGGAAGCCGCACCTGTAAACGCACAGGGCGAAACCACCGCCGAAACCCGCAAAGTCAGCTACGTGCCTTTCCCGGAAGACCGTTTTTTGAAAATTAAAACGCAAGGGGTTCGGCTGTCATTGGTCACCTCTTTTTCAACGCTCAATAACGGCAATACTTCGGTCAAAATTTACAGCGCACAGGATGTAAAAATCAAGCTGGGCGCCAAGCTGGGAGTCCGAAATTAATAAAGGGCTCAAAAAATTAATCAGAAAAACAAACTATGAAGAAAATATTTATTTTCTGCTTTTTGATGATCAATCTGTTAAGCGTTTCTGCGCAGCAGGAACTGGGTACGCAACTCCTGCGCGGTGTCTGGCAAGCCAATAAAACCAACCCTGCGCTACTGCCGGAGCCATGCTTCGTGATCAGCTTGCCGGGGGTGTATAATGATTTAAATATTTCCAATATCACATATAATGATTTGGTCACTGTTGACGAAAACGGCGATGCTTTTCTGGATATTGACAATGCCATTAATGGCTTGAAAAGGGATAATCAAATTCGTGAAAACCTGGAATTGGAAACCCTGAGCCTGGGCATTCGCTTTGGTAAAACCTTTTTGAGCGTCGGGCACGCTGTGAAGTTCAATGTTTTTCTCAACTACCCGAAGGTGCTGCCGCAACTGATCTGGCAGGGCAACGCCCAATTCATCGGGCAAAACGTAGATTTTAGTAGCGATATACAGTTATTTGGCTACAATGAGTTGTATTTCGGTGTCGCTCACGAAGTTACCAAAAACCTAACCATCGGCGTGCACGCCAAGTGGCTTAATGGCTTTGGCGATATTTCCACTGACCGAAACCAGCTGAATTTGTTTACATCGGACGAAGCGTATCAGCTTTCGCTGGATGCGGATTTTCGGATTAACAGTACCGGCTCCATTCGTTATAATGGTTTGCGTAATATTGCCGTAGATTATGATTTTGGCAATTTTCAGGCGGAAGAATTATTTACTCAAAATACCGGCGTTGCTTTTGATCTCGGTGCTGCATTGAAACTCGGAAAACTCGACCTGGCAGCCAGCGTGCTCGATCTCGGGGGGCAGATCAGATGGAAAGAAAACGTGCAAAATTATAGTCTCAACGGGATTTATGAGTACCAGGGGCTCGACGTGGCGCAGGGGTTACTCACGGATTCCACCGATTTAGGGAATGCTCTCGATACCCTGCTGGAGATTTATGATTTTACCGAAACACAAAATTCCTACGCTACGAAATTGCCCTTGCGTTATTATTTGAGTGGATCATATCAGGTAAATGAAACCTGGCGCGTGGGCGGTGTTATTTACAACGAAACTTATCGCGATGAATCATTTCCGGCGGTGGCGGTCGGCGCCAATGTGCAGTTGTTCAGTTGGCTGAATCTCGGTGGTTCCTACGCTTTCCGCAGCGAACGATTTGATAATCTGGGCATTAATACCAATATACAATTCGGCCCCGTTCAAATTATCACCATGACCGATAACCTGCTCAGCGCCCTGCGCCCCAAAGATAGCAACAGCGCCAACGTGCGGGTAGGAATTAATCTGGCGATTAAATAGAAACGAATTGGATAGTAATATCCTGCCCGTGTAAGAGTAGGATATTGCTGTCCAATCCTTTCAATCTTATCTATTTCTCTTTTCAAATTTCACTAAAACTGCACCCGATACAGCAAATCGGGGAAGAAGCCCGACTGGTAAACCTTATTTACTTCATTGGTCAGGTTGTTGTAACGAAGTTGGAAGATGTTTTCGTTGTTGGTTACATTTTGCAAATCGAGGAAGAATTGCTGGGAAAAGTTCTTCGTTTTGCTATTCAACGTATAGCCAAACTTCACATCCCACCGAAAATACGGCGTATTTCTTTCGCTGAAAGCAAGATCGTCGCGCAACACCTCTTCGCCAGCCGCTTTGGATGCTTCAAGATCAACCGGGGTGTAATAGCGTCCGCCCGCAGTGGTCAGCTTGGTATCAAATGTCAAGGCATTGCGTTTATCCTTGCCGATTTTGATTTCTTTACCTGCCAGGAAATTCAAAACGTAGCCGTTATTAAATGCCGTATTGCGCTCGATGCCATCACTACCCTTATATTTGGAATCAAAGAGGGAAGCGGTCAGCAAGCCATAGTAGCCTTTGTTGAAAAACTTCTCTATGGTGAGTTCTACACCATAATTGGCGCCAACGCCTTCATTCACCAGCGATCCAACCTCCGGAAAAACAAAGTCTGCCCCGGAATTCAGCAATGAAAAACCGCTGGGTCTGCTTTCTACAGGGGCGTTGTCAATTGCCTGGTAATAGGTTTCCAGCTTGGTGCGCCAGTCGGCGTTCCATTTTATATCATAGCCAAGCACGAAGTGGTTGCTGCGGGTGAAGCCAAGTCCTTTATTGGTTCTTTCAAATACGCCGGGGCTTATTTCTTCTTCGAAGAAGAACACTGGCAGCGGCTGCATCTGGTGGTGCAAACCATAGCCCAGACTCAGGGATTGATTCGGCAGAAATTGCCAGTTGATCGCTAAGCGCGGTTCTACAGCAAATGTTTCGTTGATGTCCAGATATTGCGTATGCACGCCGGCGTGAAGCGTCCATTTTTCGTTCATTTTGAACTGCCCTTGCGAGTAGGCTTCAAGCAGCGTCATTCCGCCATCAAAATCGCGTACGGTGACCCAGTCTGGTTCGCCGTCGCCGTTGCGGTCGGGCAGGTTGTCACGATCATCCACCTGCGTGCGCAATTGATAACGCTGCGCGAGGATGCCCGTGCGCATGGAAAAGCGGGCATTGTATTTCTTGTTGTAAAAGGAAGATAGCGCAAAAGTATTGGTACGATCATCTACATCTGTCACGCGAATTTTCTGGTTATCTTCGATGTAATTATCCTGCCGGAAAGTATTGCCGGCGCTTGAAGCCGATACCACCGTTCGAATGTACGCGTCTTTGCCCACGATGATGTTGTGGCGTACCCCCATAATACCCAGTTGTGAATCGGCATAGGAATCTTCATTTGGATTGGCAAACAAATCAGCTTCGTCAATTTCATTGCCTAAGAAGTCAATATTGCTGGTAGCGCCGATTCCAAAAATCGAGAATTTTCCGGCTTTGCCATTGGCAAAATCCACCTTAAACGACAGGTCGCGATAGTTTGGCGTGGCATTGGTGCCAACCGGAATGCCCAGTTGGTCAGCAATTTGCACGAAAGAATGGCGATAACTCACTAAAAACGAGCTATTTTTCTTGTGATTCAGCGGACCTTCCGCCATCGCTTCCAGACCGCTGAACGCAGCCAGTTGCAGGGTAAATTCATAGTTGTCGCGGTTGCCACTGCGGAAACCCACATCAAATACACCCGCCAGCGCATTGCCATATTCTGCCGGGAAAGCCGAAGTCAGAAAATCAGATGTGGAGAGTAGGTTGGGATTGAGCGCGCTCACCGGACCGCCTGTAGTACCGAGCGTTGAGAAGTGGTTAGGATTGGGAATTGGAATGCCATCGAGGCGCCAAAGCACCCCAGTGGGCGAGTTGCCCCGGATCACGATGTCGTTGCGCGAATCATCGGCGACAGCCACGCCGGCAAAGTTGCCCGCCAGCCGGGCTACATCGTTGCGCCCGCCCGAAAAGCGAGTCACTTCTTCCAAGTTGAAGCTGCGGGCACTGATTGCCGCCATGTCGTTCACGGTTTTGTCTTTTGCCGTTTCAGCGGTGACAACCACTTCATTGATCTGGATCACGGATTCTTCCAGACCGACGTTCAAAACAACTTCCTTTCCAGCGGTGACTACGACGTTGGGTATAGTGATCGTATTATAACCTAAATAAGTGATTCTAAAGGTATGACGCCCCACCGGCACATTCGGCATCGAGAAATTCCCGTCCAAATCGGTCACCACGCCACGTACAGACGCTACGCTGAGGAGTTCGATCGCAACCCCGATCAACGGAATTTCCGATTGCTTGTCGGTGATGGTGCCTTTTACGGTTTGCGCGTTTTGTGCGAAAAGATCTGTGATCAAAAA
>CAZQTF010000109.1:0-12492 GCA_964596135.1 uncultured Saprospiraceae bacterium
CGACAAAAGTGATGATCAAAACGCCCAACACCTGACCGGCATAGGCATCGCCATTGGTGTACAAAGCGGTCATAATTTCTTTTTGGAAAAAAAAAACAGAAGAAGCAAGTACTACTGCCCCCGCCCAAATGAGTTGCAGGCTGAATTGCAGCAAAGGCTCCACCGCCTGGCGTTCTTTCAAAATGCGGGCGAACATTGGCAATAGCAGCCCCGCAAACATAAAACCAACCATATTGCTGGCATCGAGCAAGCGATAGGCAGCGGCGTATACATCGGCTGCCAGCCGTCCATTGGGTATTAGCTTTTCCAGCATTACGCCATCGAGGCGGGTATAGGTCGCCATCAGAAAAACGGCGAGCGCATAAGGGGAGCTTTTTTTCAAAATGAGCTGCAGCAATGTGGGGCGGAACCGAAAGCGCATTGCTCCGAGCCGGTTGCGAAATACGAAAAACGCCGTCAGTGCCGTAATGATCAGGCTCGCCATCTGCGCATACACAAACCATTCGATTTTAAACACCGGCATTTGCCAAAGCAAAACACCGCAGATCACAATCAGCAACAAACGATCCAGCACTGAAATGAAACTGTCTGCGCGATACATCGCCATCCCGGAAATATTGGATCGCAGGTACATAATCAGCGCTGTGAGCAACTGGTTCAGACCAATAGGAAGCAATAAACGATAGGCTTCTGCTTCGAAACCCCATAGCCAGGCAGCAACGATCAGCACTGCAAAATAGAGCAAACCCAGTAAACCTTTGAGCATCAGCATGCTCGGAAAGTACTTAGCCAGCAAATGACCGTGCCGGGCAACGTCGCGGTTGTTGTAATATTGAATACCTAAATCGTTGATAATCTGAAAGATAATTGAAAAACTAAGCAAGTTGAAATACAGACCGTATTCTCCGTCGGCAACGCGGTTTTGCACCACCCGTTCGATGCCAAAGATGTAGAAAGGTTTGATTAACAGGTTGATAAAAAGCAGGAAAATAATGTTGATAAGAAACTCCCTGTTCATTCGACTCAAGCGTGATCGGTGAAGCATGATTGGCAATCAGGCTGAAAATTTTTTCTTGCGAAAGATAAGAAGACTGCCGGACAAAACGGCACCGGGTCACTGCCAACTATCCATCATTATTCGTAACGGAGCGATTCAATCGGATCCAGACGGGCAGCCTTCAGCGCCGGGTATAAGCCGGAGATCAAACCTACTGCCGTACAAGTGATAACTGCGATCGTAATCCAAGCCCAGGGAAACAGAAAATTGCCGCCCATAAGGTACGTCACCACATTGCCGATCAATACACCCAGGATGATACCGAACAAACCACCCATAAGCGAGATCAGCACGGCTTCGGTGAGGAATTGGGTCATGATGCTTTTTCGGGTAGCGCCAATGGCTTTGCAAATTCCGATTTCACGCGTGCGTTCGGTAACAGAGACCAACATGATATTCATCAAACCAATGGCTGCTCCAATGAGGGTGATCAAGCCGATGCCCACCGCTGCCAACCGAAAATATACGGTATTTTCTTTAATAATACCGATGAGGCTGTCGCTTTTGGTAATCTCAAAATCATTGTCTTCAGCGGCTTTCAGGCGGCGAATATTACGCAGCAAGCCAGTCGCTTCAGCAATGGCATTGTCAATCTGAGTGGCGTCGTTGACCGCTACGAGAATGTTGTAGTTGGTATTGTCACTGCCGTAATAACGTTTGCCGGTCTGTAATGGAATCAGAATGCGGCGGTCTTCGCTTTGGTTCATGCTCGAGCCGCGCGATTTTAGTACGCCTACAATTTTGAGTTTGATATTGCCCAGCGAAATGATTTGGTCCAGCGCTTTTTCTGGCCTGCCATTAAAAAGCGTTTTTACCACATCCGTTCCCACAATTGCAATGTACCCGCCATTCATGATTTCACGGTAAGTAAAATTTCGCCCCAGTTCCATTTCAAAACCCTTGGCGTCCAGATAGTTTTCATCAATACCAAAGACATAGACATTGGGATTGGTTTTCTCATCGCCGTGCTTGACGGCAGCATTACTGGAGCAAAACACGGAAACCGACGTTCTGGCGGGAAATGTGTAGCGTTCTTTAAAATCCATCACTTGCTTGAAAGTGAAAATATCGCCTTGTTTTTCCTGCACGCCACCCCGGCGCCCTCGACTGCTCTTGGGGTCTACGTCGAACGTGTTGGCGCCCAGAGAAGAGAGGTTATCGCTCAGCGAATAAATGGCGCTGTCAATGGCGGTAAGAATACCAACTAAAGCCATGATACCAAATGCAATAATCATCAGCGTGAGTACTGCCCGCAGCATGTTGGAACGAATGGAGCGGAGCGCCAGATTTACGTTTTCCAGGAAATCCATGATGTCAGTTTGCTATTTTATACGTTTTGCTCTAATGCTTTGCCCAGAATTAAAGCTACAATTTAGGCCTTTCGTATGGATTATGCGAATTCAAAGCTAAAATAGTGTGCGTTTGACAAGGCTGTGACTTTGTTCGATGAAATACGCCCTGTTTTAGACGGACAGCATGCTTCACAAAAAAAAAGATTGGCGTATATAGGGCAGAACGATCGGGTAAAGGTGGCTATTGCTGGCGAGGATTTCCTGCCCAAAAAGGTAATGGTCGCTTCCCTGAAAATCACTGACCCGTCCTTTGGCTTCCTTCACCAGCAAGATACCCGCTGCTACATCCCAGGGTTGTAGGCTGTATTCAAAAAATGCGTCAAACCGCCCGCAGGCTACGTAAGCCAGATCAACCGAAGCTGCGCCCAGCCGCCGTACGCCGCGCGTGTGTCGCATAAAGTGGCTCAGCGCGCTCATGTATTGCGGCATACGCTCAAAGGTGGTAGTCGGAAACCCTGTCGCAATGAGCGATTGAGACAATTCGGCGGTTTTGCTCACCCGAATGCGTTGATTGTTGAGCCAGGCGCCGCCGCCCTGCCAGCCATAAAAACACTCGCGGCGATTGACTTCATAAATAATGCCAGCCACAATTTCTCCCTTGTGTCGGAGCGCTACGCTGACAGCAAAAACGGGCACTTCGTGCAGAAAATTAGTTGTCCCGTCCAGGGGATCAATGATCCATTGCCATTCGCCGTCTTGTGCTTCTACGGTTTGTTCTTCGGTCAGGAAGGTAGATTCAGGAAGCAGCTTCTGCAAATCCGCCACTAAGATTTCCTCGGCCTGGCGATCCACATAGCTGACTAATTGATTGAAACTCTTTTCCTCAATGGATTGCCCAGACACACGTCCCAGTTCCTTTTGCAGGAATTCTCCGGCTTCCAGCGCAATGATGCAGGCTTCGGTGCATAAATGTTCGTAGGTCATGATGGTATTTGGTGATCAGGATGATTGCACTATCCTCTGGTTACATCTTCGCGGTTTTCCACCAGTTGATAGATACTTCGCAAATGCCGACCCTGTTCGTTGTAATCCAGCCCATAGCCGATGACAAAGCGGATCGGTATTTCAAAGCCTACATAATCTATTTTCAGATCGTGTTTTAGGGCTTCCGGCTTAAACAGCAGAGAGGCAATCGCCACCGAAGCAGGAAACTGCTTTTTGATGTCTTTGCAAAATGAACTCAGGGTTGTGCCTGTGTCCACAATGTCTTCCACAATGATGATGTGCCGGTCTTTGATCTCAATCTTGGATTCCAGTGTAATCCGCACTTCACCGCTAGAGGTCATACCTTTGTAAGACGACATGCGAACAAAATCAATCTCGCAGGGAATATTGCAGGCACGAATGAGGTCGGCGGCAAACAAAAAAGCGCCGTTGAGTACGCCAATAAACAGTGGATTTTTCCCTAGATAGTCCTGGTGCAATTGTGCCCCAAGTTCTTGTATCCGCACCTGAATGGTCGCCTCATCAATCATTTCTTCAAAAGAAAGGTCGTTCGCCCTGAACATCGGTTTCATCATTTTAGCTTCGGATTCAAAGTTTCGGAAATTAGTTGGCGCCGGTCAGTTCGTTCCGTATTTATCCAGCAAATATACCAGCGCTGTCATCGCGGCAACGCCGAGTTCCAACTCGCGTTTATTGATTGCATCAAAATTGTCAATCGCCGTGTGATGATAATCAAAATAACGCTGAGAATCTGGAATAAAGCCAAAAAGCAGCCCATTTTGATTGCGCAGCGGTCCGATGTCGGCACCCGAACCACCCAGGCTGAAAGATAAGCCATAAGGCTCCAGCAGTGGCAGCCATCTCGTAACGTTTTTGTACTTTTTTTCAAAATCTGAGGACTGACTTTCCATGGAGAATCCGCGCGGCGTGAAGCCTCCGCGATCCGATTCGATAGCTGCCAAATGGAATTCCTTGTTTTTATTAGAAGTTTCCGCATAAGTGCGCCCGCCTGCCAGACCATTTTCTTCATTCATAAACAAAACACAACGGATCGTGCGTTTTGGCTTGTAATTCAGGCGTTTTATCAATTGCAGTACATCCATAGCCTGCGCGCAGCCCGCACCGTCGTCGTGCGCGCCTTGACCCACGTCCCAGGAATCGAGATGACCGCCCACCAGGATGATCTCATCGGGTTTTTCGCTGCCGCGAATTTCACCGATCACGTTGTATGATAATTTGTCGGGATATTTCTGACACGTCGAGCGCATGTACACGCGCACCGATTCCTCTTCAAGCAGTTTACTCAGCAAATTGGCATCGTTGGTGCTGATACCAAAAGCCGGTATGGGGGTCACATCGGCGTCGTAATACATCCCGCCAGTGTGTGGGACGTCATCGTTGCGGGTCGTCATCGAACGAACCAATACGCCCACTGCGCCGTACTTGGAGGCACGGGAAGCGCCTGCGCCCCGTTGGTCCACCGCGCCGCCGTAAGCATTGAAGGTATTAATCTGAGTAGGATCGAGCGGGCGATTGTAAAAAACGATTTTGCCGGCAATGGCATCTTTGCCCAGTTCATCCACTTCGTCGAGGCTTTTCACTTCGATGACTTCCGCTGCAAGCCCATTGTCGCCGGTGCCCACCGAATTGCCAAGCGCCAGCGCGCGGAGTTCCACATCGCCCATTTTGCGAGAGCTTACGATTTTTACCTGCTCCTTCTCACCTCGTACCCAGTGCGGCACCATGCAGGGCTGCAGCCATACGCTGTCCAAGCCAAGGGTGTCGAGCATTTGTTTGGTGTATTCCACCGCCGCCGCCGCTTGTGGCGAACCCGCCAATCGCCCGCCGATGCGAGTGGTCAGATACTCCAGCCATTGGTAAGAGCAACCTTTGGTCAGCGCGTGGTCATAAATTTTGCGGATGTACAGAGCTTCTTCGTTGGAGATATTCTGGCTAATGGCAGAAGAAACAAAAAAAATGCTCAGCAAGAGCAGAAAAATCAATTTGCGCATACTTTTTTTCAACTTGTTGGCGGTAAAAATAGCGGAAAGCGATGGGTGGCACAGGAAAAAAGCGGAATTTTTTTGATTTTTTTTAAATATTTAACAAACCTTCTCGGCAAATAATTATTCTGCTTAAGCCTTTTTGCACAAAACCGGATTTCAAACAAGCCTTCTCCAGTGTTTTATAATATCAATATTCAAAATGTACATAGCGAAAACGAATGGAAAAACGAAGCACAATCGGGGGAGATGCGCATCTCTTTTAAGGGGAAAAGGCTATTTTGGTGTCGGATTTCTTTAAAAAAAATCCATTTTTTAACGCCTATGTAATTGTATTTTTTACACAAAGTATGTATCTTTGTTTTAGTAATACAGCCAAAAAGAACAGATCAAAAATATAATTTGGTTTTATTTGGTTAGGGCTGAGGTAGTGCACATGCGCTGCCTCTTTTTCTTTTCAGGGAAGACGGATTAAATTTTTTTATAAATTTTAAAAATTTGATTAAAAGCTATTTGGCGAAATAAAACAAGTTGTTATCTTTGCAGGGAGCAAGAGAACAACCAACCACATCGGCAATCCCAATAACTTACCACAAATACAGGCTATCACACCATCTTACCGTTTTTTTCCCAAAAACAAAGAATTAACTGATTTTTCGTAATAGTTATTTAGAAATGCTTATGAAGCAACATCTACCCTTCACGCTATGACACTATATGCCTGGCGTGAATTGAAACCCGCTTAAGGGGTGTAATCAAACACAACTTATGGCCAAGGAACGCCAGGCAAAAACAAATTTACGCGGAGGGACTTACCGTTCCAGGAATGAGTTAGTCCCAAAGCGTACTTCAATGCTCAATTCTTTGTCTTTTGAGAGTGAGGCGTATTGGCGGCTACGGATGTTGTAGCCTTGCCTGGGGCGGTAAGTCAATTCTTGTTCCGACCCGGCGACAATGTTGTTGCCACCGTTGATGATGTGAATCTCACTTACTTTTCCATTAAAAAAATGGATATCAATTTTGCGGGTGCGAAGCTTGTCTTCTAAGGCTTGGTAACGAAGCGCGGCGAGCTGTCCGTCTTGCAGGGTCGAATCAATGCGATATTTGTCTGTCCAGTCAGGGCGGTTGATATCTGATTGTATAAAAACACCCAGTTCTTCTTTAAAATCAAGCGTTTGTAGCCTTTTTTCCTCGCTTTTGCCGTTGACGGCTACTGTTTTGGTTACGGCGGGTTTTTCCTGGTTCAAACGCTGAATTTCTTTTTGAAAATAGCCTTTCAGGTCAAAAAAAGCAAGCGGCATCGCCTGATCCGCGGCTTGCTGCTTTGCGGAGGGCTGGCAGGCATTGAGCAATATTGTTATCATCAGGAAAAACAGTATTCGTGCTTCCCTATCTGGCAATCGTACATCTGAAATCGTCATTCGCAAATGCTTATTTGCTGATTAACACCTCTCCATCCATTTCGGTTGGCACAGGCATTCCCAAAAGGGAAAGAATTGTGGGCGCGATGTCGCCGAGTTTGCCGTTTTTTACATGAGCGCCGGTCGCGTGCTTGCTGACGTAAATGCAAGGTACCGGATTTTTGGTGTGCGCCGTATTCGGTGTACCGTCTTCGTTGATCATATAGTCCGAATTGCCGTGATCGGCAATGATTACGAGGTCATAATCGTGCGCCAGCGCAGTTTCCACAAGGCGTTTTACGCAGGCATCCACCGTTTCGGCGGCTTTTACCGCCGCGGCAAAAACACCCGTGTGCCCCACCATGTCGGCGTTGGCGTAGTTGAGGCAGATGAAATCGGGTTCGTTTTCCTCGATATCTTTGATAATGGCATCGGTGACGCCTTTGGCGCTCATTTCCGGCTGGAGATCGTAGGTTGCCACTTTCGGCGAAGGAATCATGATACGACGCTCCCCGTCGAACGGTTCTTCCCGCCCGCCGGAGAAGAAAAACGTCACGTGCGGATATTTTTCGGTTTCAGCAATACGCACCTGGGTTTTGCCGGCTTTTGCCAATACTTCACCCAGCGTATTGGTAAGGTTATCTTTTTCAAATAGCACATCAACGCCCTTGAACGACTCGTCGTAGCGGGTCATAGTTACATAGTGCAACGGCAGCGTGCTCATGCCAGATTCCGGCATGTTCTGTTGCGTCAGTGCAATGGTCAGTTCGCGCAAGCGGTCAGTTCGGAAATTGAATGCAATTACTACATTTCCTTCTTGAATGGTAGCGATTGGCGCACCATCGGCGTTGGTACACACGATTGGCTTCAGAAATTCGTCGGTTTCATCAGCAGCATAGCGGCTGCGAATGGTAGCCAATACATCGGTGGTTTTTTCCCCTTCGCCCCGGGTGAGCAGGTCGTACGCTAACTTCACGCGCTCCCAGCGTTTGTCGCGATCCATCGCGTAGTAGCGCCCAACTACCGAAGCCAGTTGCACGGAGGTGCCCTGAATGTGCTGGAGTAGCTCTTCGATAAAGCCTAATCCACTTTTGGGGTCGCAGTCGCGCCCGTCGGTGAAGGCGTGTACGTAGGCGTGTGCAATCCCTTGTGCTTGCGCAATGTCGCACAGCGCTTCGAGGTGTTGAATGTGCGAATGCACCCCACCATCCGACACCAGTCCGATGAAATGTACGGGTTTGTTGTTGCTTTTGGCGTAAGCCAGCGCCTTGAGCAGAATTGGGTTTTGATGCAGCTCCCGCTCACGGATGGCTTTGTTGATGCGTGCCAGTTCCTGATAAACGATGCGCCCCGCGCCAATGTTGAGGTGCCCCACCTCCGAATTGCCCATTTGCCCTTCCGGCAGCCCGACAGCTTCGCCGAAGGTGACCAGCTCCGAATTCGGATAATTTTTGTACAAACTATCTACAAAAGGCGTATTGGCCTGGGCAATGGCACTGACTTCGGGCTTGAGACCGTGCCCCCAGCCGTCGAGGATGATTAGCGCAACTCGTTTGGCGTTCATGTTGGTTTGTTTTAAAGCGACCTGAGCCTGCAGGCACTATTTTTTTTTGATTCACAAAAATAGAACATTTGCCGGACAATGCAGTTAAGTGACTTAGTGTAAATTTGTCACCAAGTGCTTTGGCAAGAAATTCAGGCATTTATACAATTCTGCCAAATACTTTTTCGTTTGATAATTGTTCAAATGAAATAAATTTTGATGCGACCATCTTTACAAGCCCGCCCGAACTGTTAAATTTTGTATAAAATAAATAGCCCTGAGAATAGAAAATGTGACTTTGTGTCATATTCTACGTTTCAATAGTTGTGGCAGAATGAATTGAACGGATAATTTGTTTAACCCAATACGAAGAGAAAACTAAAAAAGGTGTGTTATGATGAATCTCTTGTTTGCAATGGTGTTGATGACCACTTTCAATGCCAATCTGGCGGACATCACCCGCGCGATCAGCACCGGTGATGCGGATGCCTTGGGTCAATATTTTGACCAAAGTGTGGAGATTGCGGTATTGGACCAGGAAGACGTTTACGATAAAGCGCAGGCAGTTGCAGTTGTAAAACAGTTTTTTACCAAAAGCCAGCCGAAAGCCTTTAGTCAGGTGCACCAGGGTACCTCCAAGGGAGCAGATTCGCAATATTGTATCGGCAATATGACTACTGCTTCGGGTACTTATCGGGTGTACATTTACATGAAGGTTTCTGGTGGAAAATATTTGATCCAGGAATTGCGCTTTGATAAGGAATGAAATTTCCTGTAACCAAAAATCTAACCAGAAGAAGGGAACGACTGCATGCAGTTGTTCCCTTCTTGTATTGGTCTAATGGATAATTTTTACTACTTTCTTCATAAGTTGAACACCACCATCCAATTGGCATTGCAGCCAGTAAACACCCGCCGGAAGCCCTGACAGATTCAGATCAAATGTATTTTCGCCAGCCTGCGCATTTTCAAAAACGATGGTTTGTACCCGCTGCCCAACGCTATTGAAGACCAGCATCTGTACCTGTCGCTGCGACTGATTAAGTTGCAATGCTACCCGAAGTTGTTCCCGAAAGGGATTGGGATATAAACGGATCGCCGCTTCGCGCATCAGGTCGTTTTCAGTGGAGGTGGTTCGATCCATGATCTGAACGCAGTAATCTTCTACTTCGCCGCCGCTGTTGTTGTCAAAGCTACAAGGACCGCCAGGATTTAAAAACTGCATGGCAACCCGAAGCCGGGTAATGCCGGGTTTGGCATTGGTCGGAATGAGTATGGAATCGCTGAAAACCGCGAGATTGCCGCCTTTATCGTATATTTTTTCTGCGTTGTCAAAAATGCCGTTCTGGTCAAAATCAATCCAAACGCTGAAATGCTCGGTGTAAGGAATGCCGCTGAAACCGGGGCGCAGTTCGAGTTCGTAGCGATTGCCCTGAACCAGTTGTGGCGCTTCCATGCCTGTAAAATTTCCATACCCTCCGTTGGCGCCGCTGTTGTTTTGGAGTGTGCCCAGCTTCACCTGTGTAATCCATTCTTCGCTGGAATTAAGAATGGATGGTTCGCAATACGCCAAATCTTTGCAAGCGCCGCAACCGGGCGTTTGAGCGAAAAAGGGTTCGCCAAATTCGGAAGGCTCACCATTGCAAACCGTATTTAGTTGCACTTCATATCGCGTGCAGGGCATGAGGTTATTCACCACTACCGATGTTCCGGTAGCACTGAAAGTTCGCCATTCTGGAGCGTCTTCTGGGCGCAACCGCAGGGTATAGCGCTGAGCTCCCAGCACCGCGTCCCAGCGGAAGGTTGCGATGGTATTGCCGATAAAAGAAACCTGCAAGCCAGTTGGGGCTTCGCAGCAGCCATCGGTACGAAAGACAAAGCTATTGGAGTATTTGAGTTCCTCAGAAGGGCAGATTCCCTTCAGTTGAAATTCATATTCCGTGCAAGCCAGCAAATCGTTGAGTTCAAAAGGACTGACGACATTGGTCACTTCCTTCCACTCGGCAGCGCCAACGGCGCGCCAGCGCAGATCTACTTGTTGGATGTTACTGTTGATATTCCAAAGGAGGCGGGCTTGTGTATCCGTCACGTCCGTAGCGGCTAAGCTGGTGGGCGGAAAGCAACTGGAGCAGGCATTCATCAGCAACTGAAGGCTGTTGTTGATATTCAATCGCCCTTCGGTGACAGTTAGCAGTTGCGTTGTGGGCGTAAAAATGGTTCCTTCGAGGATAAATTGACGCACGAGCAATGCCGCTGCTTTAGGATCGCTTTTGTACAAAGCAGCAAAACCCGGACAAGGAGCGCTGTAAAGCAAGGCAATTGCGCCTGCCACATGTGGCGTTGCTGCCGAGGTGCCATTGAATGTGCCATAGCCGGTGGGAGGATCAACCGTCCAGACTCCATCGCCGTATGCTGCGAGATCAACACTTTTTTCTCCGTAGGCAGCATCCTGGATGAGGAGGTTTTCGTCGTTGATGTTGGTCACTGCGATCAAATAATCGCTGGGGCAAGTACTGGGCAAATCGCCAACTTCGTCCACGTTTACCCCCAAATTAGCGGTAGCGCCGGCATTTAGAATGCCTTGATTTCCAAGAGAGTCGTACATGGCGCACCACAATGGCGCATCATCGGGGAAAAGGTACGAAGCGCCCCAGGAAGAATTGGTCGCTACCACAAAAGCCCCTTTCTGTCCATTGGTCTGATTGTAAAGCCTGCGCAGAGACAAAGGGTAGGAATAAGCTTCAATGGCTTCCGATTCTACACCGATGCCGCCTTTGACGATCATCATTTTTACGTTCCAGTTGACGCCACTTACGCCAATGCCATTATTGCCGCGCGCGCCGATGATAGCCGCCACGGGTGTGCCGTGATTTGCCTGGTCATAAATTTCATCATTGTTGCGAGCGGTATTCCAGCCGCGTCGGTCGTCCGTAAAGCCATTGCCATCGTCGTCTATACCATTGCCAGGAATTTCCTCATGATTGACCCAAATATTACCTGCAAAATCGGGGTGATCCTGATTCAAACCATCATCAATCACACATACCACAATGGTATCTCCGGCTGCGGAAAGCCCGCCAGTCGTGAGATCCCAGGCGAGATCAATATCTAAATCGGCGCCGGGCAAGCCGCCGCTTTGCCCCACGTTGAGGTATTGCCATTGTAGGTTGATCTGCGGGTCGTCGGGAAGGGTGGAGCGCAATTCCAACCGGTGATTGAGCTGGGCAATTTCAATCGCGCTATCTTTGCGGATGGCATCGAGGAGCTTGAATTCGCTGATGTTGGTATAGTCAAATTCTACCAGCCAGATATTCATCGGCTGCGAAATCTGCTCCTTTATGCGAAAATTCGTTTTTTTACCTTCAAAAATAGCCCACCGGGTAGCCCACTGCTGCATATCCACGTTGGCGTGGGGCTTCACCAGCAGTTGCCCCTGCACGTAATTCAGTTTTTGGGCAAAATTTGCTGAAAGACTCAGGACGAAAAGCAAAACCAAAAGGAAAATTTTTTTCATACGTTCGGGATTTTTGTTCATTTTAACGCAAATTACCATAACCTCGGTGAAAATTCAGAGCTAAATCATGATAATAAGATGCTATTTGACAAAAAGAGGGAGCTATTTTCAAAAAGTTTGACTTTCTAAACTTTCAGAGAGAATTGAAAAATAATTCCGTTTTTTCAAAACCGCCTTTTTTATCTTAGTTGTAAAAGTAGCAAATTATGAACAGCAAGCCTCAAGATAATTATTCTTGCAAGCAATGCGCAAAGCCCTCTAATTCAACTGTTTGAAAAAGATGCTTCTGCCGTCGGATATATTGCAAAGCGATATTCAAAATCACTTTTCGCACCCAGCCTTCCAAGATGTCATGCCAATCTTTGATCATCGTCCCCGCAGCCGTTTTTTGTGTTTGATTATGAATAAGGAGGTGCAGCAAGGGTTAAAAAGGCTGCATTACCCTGTTTATTTTTGATAACAAGAATTTTTTGGGTTCTTCGTGCAACCTTTTGCAATACTTGCTCACCTAAATAAGGAAAGAACAATAGTTACTCAAAACTAAATGAAACAATCTTACACATTTTGTCAATCTTTATTTCCTTGTATGCGCAAACGATACAACTAAAAATAATAAAATGCAAGTATTGATTTTATGCTTCTATTTAAAGAAATAAAATGATTGAAACTAAAATGGAT
>CAZQTF010000110.1:0-10150 GCA_964596135.1 uncultured Saprospiraceae bacterium
AATCATAACAAGCTTTGGCACGCTGCTCAGAGAGTTTTTGGTTGCTATCCGAACTGCCGATACTGTCGGTATGACCGCCGATGCGCATTTTGTAGTCTGGGTAACGTTTAAGAATATCCACAATCTGGTTGAGAATGTCGAACGAAGCTGGAAGCAGTGTGCTCTTCGCTGTTTCAAACTGCACAGCTTTGGTTGCAAAACTCAGCGTTTCTTTGTCTTCCTGTTTTACTTCAGGGCAGCCGTTATTCGAAGCAGGTCCTGCTGAATTCGGACAACGATCGGCATTGTCCGTAATACCATCGCCATCGCTATCGGGGCAGCCATTGGTAGTGGCGCTTCCTGGCTGGTCTGGGCAGCGATCATTTTTATCGGCAATACCATCATTGTCGCGGTCGGGGCAACCTTTTAGATTGGCTTTGCCTGCCTGATTCGGGCATTCGTCTTCGGAGTCTCGTACACCATCGCCATCGCTATCGGGGCAGCCATTAGTAGCGGCGGTGCCTGCCTGATCCGGGCATTCGTCATTTTTATCAGCGATACCGTCGCCGTCTTGATCCGGGCAACCGGCAAGATTTTTTAAGCCTGCCACATCCGGGCACTCGTCATCACCATCGGGTACACTGTCGTTGTCGGAGTCGGGACAGCCATTAAACTGGGGCAGCCCGGCTACCAGAGGGCATAAGTCTTGCCCATCGGGTACGCCGTCTTTGTCCATATCTTTCACTTCTGGTTTTTGCGGTTCGTTTTCGCCGAGCAACACCAGCAATCCTGTACCGATTTGCAAATTATCTCTAAGATCATCGAATCCAAAGCGGTATTCTCCTTTGAAACTCAGGTAGGTGTGCGTCGTCAACCGAAAATTTAACCCAAGACCGGCAGGCGCCGCAAGGGTAATGTCTTCAAACTCTTCGCTGATAGCACCGATACCGCCGTATAGATAAGGGTAAATAAAGTTTTGTTCTTTAAAAAGCTTGAGTTGTAGCAATGCATCCAGGCTAATAATGGCTGCATCATTGACATTGCCGTTTTCATCGAGCGGCAGTTCTGCTTTTCCCAGCTTCAGTGGGAGGGAGAGATTGAGCGCATTGTTCAGATGGCGGGCATATTCTACTTCTGCTCCCAGTGTAAAATCACCTGGACGCCAGTTGTTGCTGATTGGAAATTGATAATTGAGAAAAGTTGCCCGAATGCCCAATGCGTTCTTAGCGCCATCATATTGAGCAAGTGCAGCTTGTAAACCAAGCACCGCTAAAAAAATCAAGGTAAGGAACGTTTTTTTCATGACGTAACTTTTTTTGCTGGAGTAATAGGTAAAATGGTATATTTCAAAAAATTGATATCGTATTTTGCAATGGCAAAATAGCCAGGATAGGGCAGCCTAAGTATGGAACAAGCATGCGGGTATTTTGGAGAGCCCGCAAGTTTTCAGAAGTGTAATTTTTTCTTTTGACGAAGAATGAGATAAAAAGTCACCAAAAAAGCAAAAAAATTATTGGTTTGATATCGTAAATTTTTATTCCTGCAAGCCACGACCTTCTTTATTGATTTTGCCTTCTTTGTTCAGTTGTTTCATCAGCCGGTCCAGAATGCCATTGATAAAATCTTTGCTTTTATCCGTGCTATACACTTTGGATATTTCCACGAATTCGTTAAGTGTTACTTTTGTTGGAATCGTCGGAAAGTAGATCAGTTCACAAAGCGCCATTTTGAGCAATATCATGTCGAGCACTGCAACTCGTTCGGCATCCCAGTTTTTGAGCGTTGGTTCGATCATTTGAAGTAGTTCCTCGTCGGATTCACATACTTTTTTAAATAATGTTTCGCCAAATTCGATGGTTGTTTCGGCTGGCGGACGAAATTCCTCGTAAAAATTGGGAGCAACGGGAAGCGCTTTAATCGTTTTTTTGATGGCGCCAATGATCAAAGATTCGTCGTCTATCCAAAGCGGATAATTATCTTCGATCAGGTCGGTAAACATCTCATTGGCGATGCAATGCTTGTATAGGCTCAGCAGTATTTGACGATGGTCGTCGTCATTTGTTTCAGAGTTGTAAACATATTTTTTGTAGTCTTCCGTCTTGGCAAATTCGGTATAAATCTGACGGATTTTATCGTCGTCTAATTTATCTTCCAGCTTAAACAGGCGAACCAGCCTTGCAAAACCCTCATTTTGAGAAACAGAACGTATTGGCTCGTTGTTGCCGAGTTTTGCGGAAAAGCTCAGGTCTTCTTCGGTGGGCAAGAGCTTCGACGAACGGTTGGCAGCATCCTGTTTGGCATATTCGGCGATACGTGTCAGCAGCAGCAGGCTATACAAATACAACTCAAAGGAATGCCGGACATTGTCGCGGTATTGCTTCAGCGCTTCTTCATACCCCAGCTTTTTGTCTCTACTCATGGAATAGAGCATCTGCATTACTTTAATGCGGACGTTCCTTCTACTAAGCATCTTGTCAATTAAACTTCTTTGGAATCTTCACGGGAATTTTTAACACTGCAAATAAAAAGCAATTTTTTTAAAAATACTCTGACAACTCCAATTTTAAATTATTTTATGCAAATTGGTTCGGTTTTCCAAATCATTTATTTATTCTGACTTCAAATGCTGCGCTTTGATTGTTTCGTATGTCGGGAGTTTTTTATAATGCCATTTTTTGACAATCATGCCATTTTTTAATAATACAATTCCCGGATTAGAGCGAATAATTGTCTTCAACAAAATATCGTCTGCCACAAAAAACGGATAATCACTCTGCGAAACCGCTTGGAAATCCTGGATTTTACCTGGTGATTCGAAAGCTGTGACGGCATGCACCTGCAAGCCATCTTTTTTTGCCGCTTCCATGACCGGATTAACGATCTCCCGCCAGGGGGCGACGAAATCTTCTTTCCAATCGAATTTTTCTCGTTCTATTTGTTTGTTTGCAACCGAAACTACCCGCTGCACGTAGGCAACGGAATCGCCCGTGCGCAAAGTATCAATCGCATACAGCGTATCGGGCACGCTGATGACTTCCGTGCCGGCGCTCTTGCCGTATATTTTGTGTGAAATAATTAGGAAGCTGTAATTCGGGTCGCTCAGAATCCGCTCGGTTACACTTTGTCCTTCGAAGTCCTGAAAATCAAAATCGCTGATTTTGGTGCGCGGGATTGCCGGTTCTGATTTCACCTGCTCGTACTCCCACTCTTCGCTGGGGTAGTTTTTGAATTCTTTCAGAAATTGCTCGTAAGGCAATTCGACTACTTTCTTGCTGCTTTTACTGATCAATTTGTAGCCAATAACGTCCACATTGGCAGCGGCTTCTTCTTCTGCGCGTTTTTGTTCGGCAATATTTACATTTTCTTTGAACGGACGAAAATCTACCACCGGTTCATCCCATATATAATTGCTGACACAAAACAGTAAGCTGCCAGCGCCTACTACCGACAAAAGGATCGAGCGTCCGACTGCGGTCAGGAGCTGATGCATCTCTTTGTGTTTGAATACAAACAGCAACGCTGGAATCATCAGAAAGACATCTTTCATAAATGATACCCTCGGTTCCAGTTTTAAGAAGTCGCCAAAACAGCCGCAATCGGTCACTTTCATGTTGGTTTCCACGTAAGGTCCCCATTGGGCAAACTGGAAGAAGTTGGCGCCGTCGGGCACATAGCCGGTCAGATAGGTAAAACCGGTGAGGAATGTAAAAAACACTACAATAATAAGAAATACCCAGCTTGTCAGTTTATTGCGCGAACCCAGTAGCAACGCAAGCCCTACTACAATTTCCAGTACAATCATCGCCGTGGAAAAAGTAGGCGCTACTTCCGATAATTTTGGAAATATCGGCGCCAAAAACGAAAACCATGTTCCCTGGAATGTTCTTTCAAATTCGGCAAAATATTGTTCCATCTTGTATGCTGTGCCCAGCGGGTCAATGGCTTTCACTGCACCGGAGAATATAAACAGCGAACCGCAGAAATTTTGCAGAAAAGTGAGTAACCAGTTTTTGTGACCTCTATGCCCAAAACCAACCAGAAGGGTGAGTACCAGGGCGATAGCAGCGATCATGATTACAAGTGTTCCAAAAGTCATGGTGGTATTGTTTTTTATTTCAGGGGAATTGTTTCCGTTTCTTTTTGTTCGCTCAGTTTGATCAACGCAAAGATAGCATAATTGATAATGTCCATATAATTGGCTTCCAAACCTTCAGAAATGAGGGTCTGACCATCGTTTTCCTCAATTTGTTTGATGCGCAGGATTTTCATAAGGATCAGATCGGTTATCGAGCTTATCCGCATATCCCGCCACACTTCACCATAGTCGTGGTTTTTGGCGGTCATCAACGCGCGCGTTTGCCCGATGTATTGGTCGTACAGGGTTTCGGCAGTAGCCGCATCCAGTTCAGTTGGGGTGTTTTCCGGCAGGCTCTGTTGTAACAGTGCCATAATGCTGTAATTAACCAATCCAATAAATTCGTATTCGATCGAATCATCCACTTTTTGAATTTTCTTTTCTTCGATACTGCGAATGCGACGCGCTTTGATAAAAAGTTGATCGGTCAGTGAAGACGGGCGCAGGATACGCCAGGCGGTGCCGTAGTCCTTATTTTTTTTAACAAAAATATCTTTGCAGATTTTTACAATACTGTCGTATTGCTCCAGCGTCTTTTGCACGGTTGATTCGGTTTTGGTACAAATATAAGGATAGCGCACATTTGACAAGGTAATTTTTTTGCAAATGAAAAGTAAAACTTTTTAAATGGCTTGCTAAAAGCCCCTTACAAACCAGTAAAACAATCCATTATCTTTGCCGCTAAAACAATTTGGCTCATGCTATATTTGCTGCTTTCGATTCTCTGCTCCACTTTTATTATCATCCTTTTCCGATTGTTTCCCGGTTATCAGGTGCATACTTTTCAAGCGATTGTTTTTAATTATATTACCTGCTTAGTATGCGGCTGGACGGCAATGGGCGAATTTCCATTTAATGCAAAAGTTTTGCAGGTGGACTGGTTGCCTTATCCGCTTGTGCTTGGCGTGATTTTTATTTTTACTTTTAATATTGCCGCACAGACTGTTGCACATTTTGGCGTTACCATCACTTCTGTCATGCAACGCATGTCTTTATTAATTACCGTTCCATTTGCTATCATGTTTTACAACGAACCATTACAATTATTAAAAATAAATGGGCTGTTTTCAGCTGTTCTTGCTATCGTTTTTGTGAATATTCCCAAAAAACAGGAAGAGTTGCTTCTTCGCGCCAGCGGCACCACCTGGCTTTGGTTCCTGCCGTTTGGGCTATGGCTGAGCAGTGGCTTTATCGAAATAGCGCTGTTATACGTAGAACGAGCCACCGAAGGCAAATCAAGTTTGTTATTTACCAGCCTGATTTTCAGCACCGCGGCTATAATCGGTATGGTCTATCTCGCTTTTCAGATCATTACCGGGCGCATGAAATTTCATTATCGAAATGTAATAGGTGGTATGTTTCTTGGGCTTCCCAATTTTGGTTCTATTTACTTTGTATTAAAGACATTAAGCGTAGGGTGGGGGGCATCGGTAGTTTTTCCGGTCAACAATGTTGCCATAATTGGTTTGGCAGCGCTAACCGGCTGGCTATTTTTTGCAGAAAAATTGTCGAAAATCAATATCTTGGGCGTTTTACTGGCAATGGTCGCCATCGTCCTCATAGCTTTGGCATAATGAAAGACGCATATCAAACCATTTTGGGCGAAAGTATCGGCGAATTCAAAGACCGGGGCAGCAAATTTATTGCCTATGCTTATCCGGTTTATACCGAAAACGACTGGCAGGCACGCCTGGCAGAAGTGCGCAAGCTTCATCCGAAGGCTCGTCATCATTGCTTTGCCTATCGCCTGGGGCTGGATGGCAACAACTATCGCACCAATGACGACGGCGAACCCAGCGGTACCGCAGGGCGCCCCATTCTGGGGCAGATTGACAGCTTTGGTTTGACCAATGTTATGGTGGTCGTCGTGCGCTATTTTGGCGGCACGTTGCTTGGCACCTCAGGGCTGATTAATGCTTATAGGCTCAGTGCTGCCGATGCACTGGCAAAAGCCGAAATCATTGAGCGCACGGTGGAAGATATTTATCGTCTTACGTTTGATTATGCTCTTATGAGCAATGTAATGAATGCTGTAAAAAAACTGAATCTGGAAATAGTGCAGCAGGATTTTGGCAACGAAGGAAATCTGGACATTGCGATCCGCCAGGGCGATATCCAGCCAACTTTGCTGCAGCTCAAATCACAAATTGGTGATATGCTTATTGAATTAGTAAATGAAAATACAGAGATAGAAGGTCTGATGATGACTTTTCTTTACAGGCGCTGATCGGATGGGCAAAAATATAATACAAACGTTAATTGTGCAAAAGCCCTTCCCGCTTCAGGAATTTTTCTCTGGCGATGTCCTGCAACGGGCGGTTTTCGATTTTGCTTTCCAGCCAGGATATGATGTCTAAGTATAAAAACGCTCTTTTTTCATAGGGATCATCTTGCAATTTGAGCAGTTTCTCTTTCAGGCTGATAAACTCGTGCTTCATTTCCGATTCACGCATGCGCGGCACTCGTCTTACAAATCGGAAAATTTCCTGCAAAACCGCTTGCATTTGCTCCATTTTAGAGAGAAAACGATACACTGATTTTACCTGATATTCAACCAATTGCGCGTTGCCGAGTTCATAGTGCGCGATAAGATTCAGAATACGTGCAAAACATTGGATATCTTCCCTGTAGTCTGGGTTTTTCTGATTGATGATCAGGTTGAGGTATTCAATAGCGTTTTTATTGTCGCCAGAACCAAAATAAAGACAGGCAATACGATAATAGAATAACATAATCCGGTGATTGTCCCAGTTGTACTCATCCGCTTCGATCAATCTTACGACCGGTGGAATCATCCTCACGCCTTCGCTGAAAGTCCCTTCTATAAAGTGCTTTTTGATGGTATGATTATACAAAAACAAATAATAAAGACCTTCAATATTCTTATTCTGGGTGATATCGTACTCATTTGAAAAATTTTTTAACTCAGTTAAAGTTTTCTCAAATTTTTTATAATATAATAAATTAAAAAGAACATTCAACAAATTATGCAATCCCTTAATATACAGCGGCACATTTAATAATTTTAGCTCTGGCTCTTCATGAAAAAGATCCACCCAACGCTGCGCGTACCGATAACTCATCGGAAAATCCTGAGTCATATGGTAATACCAGATATGCGCCTGGCAATAATATATTTTGCCAAAAAAATCAAGTCGGTTAAAGTCAATTTCAGGGAGCTTGCTATAGAAAAATTCTTTGGCATAGTAGTGATCTTTCTCGTTGCGCACAAAACCAACCTTGAGATATAAGCCGTACATCTGAAGCGCAAGGTTGGAGAACTGATTCGTATCTGCCAGTATTTTGTTGATTTTATTGGCTTCATTGGTAAGTTCCTCCGCTCTGCCTTCGATGCTGCGGGTAATATACTGGGCTTCAATAAATTTTTCAGTTTCGATAATTTCCAGTGCCAATACATAATACTTTCCCTTCAGCGCCCTGAATTTGCCTTTGTCGAGCACATCAAGACTCTGGCGATACAAGCCTTTGTCGTACAATACCCTGGCGTGGTCAATCAACTCCCGAATCTGAATATCCTCTATATGGTTGCGGTTAAGCAGGCGCAGGCTGGTAAGCAGTTGTTTGTACAAATGCGCTTTGAGATTCGAAAGCTGACTTTTTTTAATTGCCGGCAACTTGCGCAAAATCATATCTTCATCGTATTCCTTATATTTATCGAGTACATCAAATAGTTGCAAAAACAAGATATCGTCGGACGCCTGATTGCGCCCCACAAACAGCCGAAAATGCCTTTTTTCCGCTCTGGTCAGTGATCTGATCAACTGAATTAAATCGTCTGTTTTCTGCTTAGGCATTGTACTTTTTTTTTACTTAACTCCCTAAAAAACAATTATTTGTATGAAATATTTTATACTGGGATTTCGGATTAATTTCCTTTTTTGATATGACATGCCATAAAATGAACCATTAATTTTGATGCGGCAAACATACATTTTTCTGCCTTTAATCAGATAAATTTCATCAGTTCGAAGTTATTATAAACGATTTGAGTTCATTCAGCAGCGGCGCCATAGGGTGCCGCTCTTTTTTTACACCAGCCGGAAGGAGATGCTTTCAAACAAAGTAAAAAAACGCTAACTTTGTAGAAAGCAATATTACGAAACTACCTTGATTGATACGCCACTTAATGTTCTGAAAAAATATTGGGGATATGATGCCTTTCGGTCGCTGCAGGCGGATATCATCCAATCGGTGCTCGAAGGGAAAGACACGCTCGCCCTGATGCCCACTGGTGGCGGCAAGTCCATTTGTTTTCAGGTGCCGGCACTCTGTCGGGAGGGTATTTGTATCGTCATTTCGCCACTGATCGCACTGATGAAGGATCAGGTGCACAACCTGCGTACCCGTAACATTCCTGCTGCTGCAATCTACACTGGCATGCACGCTCAAGAGATTGACCGTACCTTTGATAACTGTGTATACGGCAGCATCAAGTTATTGTATCTTTCTCCCGAACGCCTCGTCACCGACATCGCCCGCGAGCGCATCGCGCGCATGCATGTGAATCTACTCGCAGTGGACGAAGCGCATTGCATCTCGCAGTGGGGTTATGATTTTCGACCGCCATATCTTGAAATTGCCAACATTCGGGAGTTGATGCCCCAGGCGCCTATTCTGGCACTGACTGCTACTGCTACGCCCGAAGTAGTAGGCGATATTCAGGAAAAACTGCAATTCCGAACCAAAAACCTATTTCAAAAAAGTTTTGCCCGCGACAACCTGGCTTACGTGGTACTAAATGAAGAGGGCAAAATGGAAAAACTGTTCGATATTCTCAAAAAAGTGCAGGGACCAGGCGTGGTCTATGTGCGCAATCGCCGCAAAACCAAGGAAATCGCGCAATTTCTGGTACAAAAAGGCATTTCTGCCGATTTTTATCACGCTGGCTTACAGCCTGAAGAACGATCCGAAAAACAAGATGCCTGGATTGGCGATAAAACCCGTATCATGGTGAGTACCAATGCGTTCGGAATGGGCATTGACAAACCCAACGTACGCGTGGTGGTCCATATGGAACTGCCCGACAGCCTCGAGGCATATTTTCAGGAAGCGGGGCGCGCCGGGCGCGATGGCAAAAAATCTTATGCGGTTTTGTTGTACAATCAGACCGATCGCCTCAGCCTCGAAAAAAATTATGCGCTGGCATTCCCAAAAATGGACGAAATCCGAAGCGTGTATCATGCTTTGGGAAGTTATTACCAATTGGCGACCGGAGGTGGGGCAGGGGAGAGTTTTGACTTTGATATGGTTGAATTTTCCAAAAATTTTCATTTTGAACCGGTGAAAGCCCTGCACGCTTTGAAAACCCTCGAACAGGCAGGCTGGCTCACGCTGACCGAGGCGGTATTTGTTCCTTCGAGCTTGCAGGTGAAAGTTTCCAAAGAAGAATTGTACGACTATCAGTTGCGCCATCCCAAATTTGACCTGATAATCAAAGCGATTTTGCGTTCGTATCAGGGCGCTTTCAGCCATTTTATCAACATCCGGGAGGCTCAGTTAGCCACTTTTTTAAAAATCCCGACACAGGAAGTCATTCGGATCTTGGAACTGTTGGCTAAAGATCAGATCATTGAATATTTGCCACAGACCGATAAACCGCAATTAATTTTTCTTCGGGATCGTGTGGATGCCCATGAATTGACCATTGAACATCAGTTATACGATTTTCGCCGTAAACGCCATTGGGAACGTATCCAGCGAGCCATTGCCTACGCGGAAAATCCGGTGTGCCGTAGTCGGCAGTTGCTAAGTTATTTTGGTGAAAAAAATGACAAAGATTGTGGCATCTGCGATGTATGTCTTGGCCGAACTAAAGCCGATCTCCGCAATGCCGACTACGATGCCATCAAAACAAAAATTCAGGAAAAGCTGACCGCCTGCGCTTTGCCACTGGAGCAACTCATGGATGGTTTTTCCTCTGCCAGCCAGGATAAAGTGTTGCGGGTGCTTGAATATTTGTTGGATGAAGGTTATATCGAGCAAAATGGAAGCTTGCTAAAATGGAAATAAACAAAA
>CAZQTF010000110.1:10250-12423 GCA_964596135.1 uncultured Saprospiraceae bacterium
GGATGAAGGTTATATCGAGCAAAATGGAAGCTTGCTAAAATGGAAATAAACAAAAATCCCGTGGTTTCGGGCTTATCCGCAACAATAGCCTTCGGGTAGATATTATGCATTATTATGATGTATCTCAGGATTGGGTTGTAATGAACGAAACCGAATATCTGCGAAACTATTTCACTGAAATCAAACCAATATTAATAAAATATTTTGCCTTTGAAAAAAAATTTGTGCCTTATGATATGGAGGTATTATGGAATAACCGCGAAGTCGTCCAGCATTTGCGCTGGGCTAATTCCAATAATTATTTTCAATTAAGTTTGTACAAAGATATTGAAAAAGAAGCCAACGACCTGATTCGCCGCATTGAAACCGAGCTTCAACGCGACAAGTGAACAGCGCGTTGACTTCTTTAGGATGTGCTGGTGGTAGTTTACTTTAATAGGGCGCAAGCCTTACCGATGCGTTCGATTGCCTGGCGCAGTTTGTCTTCTGATGTAGCGTAGGAAAAACGCACACAATTATCGGCGCCAAAAGCAGAGCCAGTTACGATTGCCACATGTGCTGTATTTAGGATGTATTCAGCGAAATCATCGGCGTTGCGTACCGTAAAATTGCCGTCGCTTTTACCAAAAAAGTCGCTGATGTCAGGGAAAACATAAAACGCGCCTTCCGGTTTATTAACTTTAAATCCCGGCAATTTGCTTACCAGGTTGAGTACCAGATCGCGGCGGCGCAGGAACGCGTCACGCATATCGTATGTGGGCTGCATATCGCTCAATAGCGCGAAGGCGGCTGCTTTTTGACCAAAAGCCATAGCGCCGGAGGTAATTTGCCCCTGCATTTTATTGCAGGCATCGGCGATCCATTTCGGCGCGCCCATATAGCCCAGACGCCAGCCGGTCATAGAAAAACCTTTGGAAAAACCATTCACGGTTACCGTGCGGTTTTTTACATTATCAAAAGCGCCAATACTTACGTGCTCGCCAACGAAGTTGATGTATTCATAAATTTCATCTGATATGATCGTGATCTGATCGTATTTGGCAATAACATCGGCGATAGCTTTCAACTCATCGTAGGAATACACCGAACCGGTAGGATTGCAAGGGGAGGAAAATAACAGAATTTTGGTGCGATCCGTGATCGCTGCTTCTACCTGTTCGGCGGAAACTTTATAGTCCTGCTCGATGCCCGCGTGTACCAGCACAGGAATGCCTTCGGCTAATTTCACCAACTCAGCGTATGAAACCCAGTAAGGAGACAGAATGATTACCTCATCGTCTTCATCCACTAAGCTCATAATGACGTTGGCGATAGACTGCTTAGCGCCATTGGATACCACAATCTGGTTAATTTCAAAATCGAGATTATTGTCGCGTTTGAATTTTGTTTTGATCGCCTGACGCAATTCCACCAGCCCCGGCACCGGCGTATATTTTGTGAAACCTTCATCCAAAGCTTTTTTGGCGGCTTCCTTGATGTGCGTCGGGGTATCAAAGTCGGGCTCGCCCAGGCTCAGGTCAATCACTTCGTAGCCCTTGGCTGCCAGATCGCGCGCCTGCTGCGCCATTTTGATCGTGGCGGATTCTTCCATGCGCTGGATACGGCGGGAGAGTAGGGAAGTCATGATAGATTCCATTTCAGTGAAATAATTTTTGAATATTGAAATTTCCATTTTTACAAATCGCAGGCAAAAGTAGCCTTTTTTGCGACGCCGTGCACAAAATTTTAAACGTTGTTACGATCTCCAGACCTCGAAAGAAAACAAAATTTACAGAAGCGTTCAGTCTTGGGGTACTTATTTTTTTAATAAAACTGTACTTTTGCTGCTATGCAACAGAAAATGTCCTGACCAAATGCCTAAAATCGCCGTTTTTCCTGGTTCTTTCGATCCCATCACCATTGGTCATGTGGAAATTGTCAAGCGCGCGCTGCCTCTGTTCGACAAGGTGTACGTTGCCATCGGAGTCAATACACAGAAAAAGTATCTTTTCAGCTTAGAAGAGCGCATCGCCTGGCTGCAAGCTGTTTTTGCCACTGAACCCAAGGTGGAGGTGGATTATTTTGAAAACCTGACCGCGCACTACTGCTTGCGTATCGGCGCAAAGTACCTCATCCGGGGCTTGCGCAACGCTTCCGATTTTGACTATGAAAAAACAATCTCGCAGTTGAATCA
>CAZQTF010000111.1:0-12359 GCA_964596135.1 uncultured Saprospiraceae bacterium
GTGCAAATGTATGGAAACCCTTTCTAATTTACAAGGCAGTTCACAGGTTTTTTTTTCCTGAAAACTGCCTCGTTAGATGCATTTAAATTAAGGATCAGAGAGAAAAAAAAGTTCCCAACGCTATTTTTCGTTCAGGCTCATCTTGATTTTCTTTTCCAGCTCTGCCACCGTGTCTTTGAAAATAGCGTCCGTTTCCATCAAATCCTGAACGGTTTTGCAGGAGTAGATCACCGTGCTGTGGTCGCGCCCGCCAAACATGTCGCCGATTGCTTTCAGGGATTTGTCGGTCAGGTTTTTGGCAAGATACATGGAAAGCTGGCGAGCGATCACAATGGAACGCTTACGCGTTTTGCCCTGCAATTTTTCTACCGGTACATTAAAATGTTCGGCAACCAGCTTTTGGATAAAATCCAATGTGATTTCTTTATTAATTTGCGATACAAAGTTTTTGATGACTTCTTTCGCAAGGTCCAGGTCAATCTCGCGATTGTTGAGCGAGGATTGCGCAACCAATGATACCAGGACGCCTTCAATCTCGCGGATGTTGTTTTGGATATTGTAGCAGATATACTCTACCACGTTTGGTGGGATTTCAATACCTTCTCGGCTCATTTTGGCTTCCATGATAGCCATACGTGTTTCCAGATCGGGTGCCTGCAAATCGGCGGATAGACCCCACTTGAAACGAGAGATAAGACGTTCTTCGATGCCGTCGAGATCTTTTGGAGGTCGATCGGAAGTGAGAACGACCTGGCGGTTACTCTGATGCAATTGATTGAAAATCTGGAAGAAAATATCTTGCGTTTTTTGTTTATTTGAAAGAAACTGGATATCATCCACGATGAGTACGTCAATCATTTGGTAGAAGGTGACAAAATCATTGACGGCGTTGTTTTTTAATGCTTGAATAAACTGATTGGTAAAGCTGTCGGACGCAACATATAAAATACTTTTATCCGGGAAGCGCATGCGTACTTCATTACCGATGGCATGAGCCAGGTGGGTTTTGCCTAAGCCGGTATCGCCATATATAAAAAGCGGATTAAAAGAAGTGCCACCTGGTTTTTTGGCAATAGCCAGACCCGCCGAACGCGCCAGTCGGTTGCAGTCGCCTTCGATATAGTTGACAAAGGTATGATTGGGGTTGAGTTGTGGATCAATCCTGGTTTTTCGGATTCCCGGAATGACAAATGGATTTTTAATATTTTCCGTATCTATCAGACCAGGAGTATATGTATCGCTGGCGTGATGCACGCCGTTTGTTCTGTTGGCTTCCTTTGGGGTAGTCGTTAAAATCTGATACTCCAGCCGGCCTCTGTCGCCCAGTTCTTTGCGGATTGTCGTTTTTAAAACATCCACGTAGTGCTCTTCCAGCCATTCGTAAAAAATGATGCTGGGCACCTGAATCGTGAGGGCATTGTTTTCCAAACGAACGGGCTTGATGGGTTCGAACCAGGTCTTGAAACTCTGCGTATTAACAACCCCTTGGATTGTGCGCAGACAGCTATCCCAAACCGTAGCGTGATCTTTTGTCATTCTCACAGCAATTAAAATATTTGACTAAACAAATAGGTTGCCCTGTTGTGCGTAATTTTGGAAGTATCAGTAAGTTAGACAGTTAGCACTCAGCGTGCATCTTTTTGATAGGAGCTCCAAATCTTGAGATGCTTTTCAGAAAAGCGGAGGACTACAAAGTTGAGAAAAAAAAATCAGATTAGGAACCCATGTTGAAAAGTTTTGCAAAGATATTTTTTTTACTTATTTCAAAATCGCACAAAGCTTTCTAGGGTTATTTAACAAATTTCTTTCGCAACAATTCAGTTATTAACAGCCAATTGTTAATTAATTGAGTGGTAAATATTTATATGATTTTACTTTTTGTTTGACCTCATGCTGACAAAAATGTTCTGGCAGCTTTCGCAGCGATTTTTGCGGTTTCGTTCAAAAAAGATATCCAGCCTGCCCAGCATGATACCCGCCCAGCCAGCCTGATTGACCAGTACCGGGTTGCCCAGTTGATTGCTGATCACATCCGGTTGGTCCATGAAAGTGTGCGTATGCCCGCCGAGAATGAGGTCTATGTCGCGGCTGTTTTGCGCCAGCACAATGTCGGAGACCTTATTGTCGCTATATTTATAGCCTAAGTGCGACAGACAGATGACGTAGTCACATTTGTTGTCATTTTTCAATTGTGCGGCAACGCGATTGGCATTTGCAATAGGATCAAGATAGCGGGTTTCTTTATACAATGCCTTGGGTACCAAGCCTTCCAGTTCGATGCCAACCGCCAGTACGCCGATTTTGAGGTGCGCTACCTGGAATATCTTATAAGGCAGCGTTTGATCATTCATGACGGTATTGGAAAAATCATAGTTGCTGCTGATAAACGGGAAACGGGCGTTTGGCAATTGCTGATATAGACCGTCAATGCCTGCGTCAAAGTCGTGGTTGCCAATAGTGGCGGCGTCATAGCCCATTTGCGACATTAGCTTCATTTCCAGTTCGCCGTGATAAAAATTAAAATAAGGCGTCCCCTGGAAAATGTCACCAGAATCAAAAAGTAAAACGTGTTCTTCCTCCTGGCGAATGCGCTTGATCAAAGCGGCGCGTCGGGCAGCGCCGCCCAACCCCTGATTGCGGCTCCCATCCATCGGAAACGGCTCAATGCGGCTATGCACATCGTTGGTGTGCAAAATCGTCAGTTTCAGAATTTCCGGCTCGGCAGCCAACGCCGATAACGGGAAGGCGCCTACGCTCGTGACCATCACGCCGGTGCCAAAGGTTTGGATAAATCTTCTGCGATTCATATATTTTTATTTGCTGACCTGCCGACTTGCCGCTTCGGTCTCAATTGTTGGTGAATAGGCAAATTGGGCTAATTATTTATCGTAATTCTTCCATCCAATTCTGCGGTTAAATTTTTGCCGTAGGCGGTCTGTTTTTCGACATATTCGATAATCACATCGCGTAAGAAAATGCCAAGTTCTTCGCGTTTTTGGTTCACAAAAAACGAGCAGTCGTCGCCGCCATTCGCCACATAATCCGATACGCCGATTTTATAGATTTTGCCATCCTGAATAGGTTTTCCTTTGATAGTGATGTTTTCCGGCTTGCCGTTTCTGATCGCCAAACGCAATTGTTTGCTGACAGGAATACCACCAGATGTGGCGATTTTATCGAGGAACTGCCGCAGCGTCGTGGCATCTACGTACAGCACGGTGACCATGTTGTCGAAAGGCATCAACTCATAGATTTTGCCGCGCGTTACATCCCCTTGCTGGATGGTCGGAATGCGAATGCCGCCATAATTGACGCTGGCGAAGTCAATCTCTACGCCGGTGTGGGCGTTGATCTGCTCATACAGCAAGTCGCTCATCCAGTTGCCAAAAGTGCTCTCGGGCTTATCTTTGGAGAGGGTAATTTCCGCTGTACCGATCACCTGATTCATTTCGGCGTCCAGTTTTGCCTTGTACGGTGCAATCAGACTATCAATGGCAGTATCGGAAGTCGTTGCTTCGCGGGTCATGTGGTACGCCTGAGGCTGAATTTCCGACAGGTGATTGACTTTGCAGGCAGACAACAAGAATAAAATAAGGAGTATTGGAAAAAATGTTCGGTTCATTTCATTTATCTTATGGGCGGTAAAGTTACTCACAATTTGTAAAAAGAACGATGCTGCCATTTTAAATTGGCACAAAAAATATAGACTATTTCCACAAGCTAAAGCGCTTTTAATATCTTTACGGATGTTTTTTGAAATTAATCTATTGGCAAATTGTTTTTAAAGCAAGATGGTACAATTGCAAACAAAAAAACAAATTCTTGACCTGAACAAATGGGCAACTCTTTTTGAAGAGGCTGCGCCTGCTTATCAGCATGCCGATCCTTATCCTTTTGCTCAGTTTGACAATTTCCTGGAAGACTGGGCCGCGCGCCGGGCGATGGAATCTTTTCCGGCGGTGAAAGATCAGGGCTGGATTCATTATGTGCATGTAAATGAAAAGAAGCATGGACTAAATAAAATGGATCTGATTCCGCCGTTTCTGCAGGAGGTGATCCGCGAACTGAACAGCGAAGAATTTGTAGCGGCGCTGAGCCAACTCACCGGCATTCAAGGGCTGAAAGCCGATCCTTCGCTCGAAGGCGGTGGATTGCATCAAAGCCAGCGCGGTGGTTTCCTGAACATTCATGCCGATTTTACGGTACATCCGCACAAGCGCAACTGGCGTCGCCGCGTAAATCTGCTGCTGTACCTCAACGAAGGCTGGCTGCCCGAGTACAAAGGCGATCTAGAACTCTGGACGCGCGATATGAAGGAGTGCCGCCAGAAAATCAGTCCGGTTTTCAATCGGATTGCTATCTTTAATACCGATGAAGACTCGTTTCACGGTTTGCCCGAGCCCATTCAATGCCCGGAAGGTATGACGCGCAAGTCCATTGCGCTGTACTATTTCACAGAGGAAAAAATAACGCCCAGAAAACGCGCTACCAACTATCGGGCGCGCCCAGGCGATGGTATCAAAAGCTTTTTTATTTGGTTGGATAAACAACTGATTTGGGTTTATAATACGATGAAGGGGTGGCTGGGCATCAATGATGACTTTGTGAGTAAGGTATTGAATTTTCTGAATCGGAGGAAGAGATAATATTAAGCTATTAAGTGAGTAACCGGGTTGAATTATTTTCTATTTAGCAGGATTTTCAAGATGAACAGAATGCGGGGAATCTTTGATTTACTTCACGCAAAGTCTTGTAAATCCTGCCCACTTTTTCGTGTAATATAATTTTGTCCCACTACTTACTTGTTCCAAAAATAACATCATCCAACCACTGCAACAACCGAAAGTTCATATGACGGATCGCTTAAAATATTCGCTGCTGTTTGCTCTGCTGGGCATCATTTTTTACGTGCCTTTTCTTGGAGGGGTACATTTATTCGACTGGGATGAGGTCAATTTTGCTGAGATCAGTCGCGAAATGCTGGTGCAAAAAGAATACCTGCGTGTGTATGTCAATTTTGATCCGTTCTGGGAAAAACCACCATTTTTCTTTTGGCTACAAGCGCTGGGAATGGCTGCATTCGGGGTAGGGGAGTTTGCTGCACGCTTGCCCAATGCGATTTGTGGTGTTCTGACGCTGGTGTTGTTGTTTAACATCGGGAAGACCCTCTACAACACTCTTTTCGGCATCGTCTGGGCAGGTACATATTTCGGGGCGGTGCTGCCGTTTTTGTATTTCAAATCGGGTATCATTGATCCCTGGTTCAATCTGTTTATTTTTCTGGGGCTGTATTTTTTTATTTTAGCCTATTGGAAACGGGCAAAGCTGGCGGGCATTGCGTTGCACCAAAGTCACTGGCTTTATCTGGTGATCGGTGGGTTGCTGGTCGGCATGGGCATTCTGACCAAAGGTCCTGTGGCGTATCTGCTGGCAGTGCTCACCATGGGCGTATATTGGGTGTATCAGCGGTTCCGTTTTTATGTGAATGTGCCGCAATTCCTGGTTTTTACGGTGGCAGCATTCGCAGTGGCGGCAAGCTGGTACGGGCTGTTTTTTATAGATCAGTTTGAGGCGTTCAATAAGTATCAGTACCGCCTTTTCAGCACGCCAGATGCCGGGCACAAGGGCTTTCCTGGTTATCATTTTGCCGTTGTGCTCATAGGATGCTTCCCGGTTTCGATCTTTGCGATTCGTTCCTTTTTTAGAACCAAACAGACAAGCCTGCAATCGGAGGCAATGGCAGATTTCACCATCTGGATGAAGTTTTTGTTCTGGGTGGTGCTGATCCTGTTCACAATCGTCAAATCCAAGATTGTTCATTACTCTTCGATGGCTTACTATCCATTGACTTTCCTGGCGGCAACGGTTATCTACAATATCATAGAAGGCAAAATCAGCCTGAATCGCTGGATGCGCGGCGGTTTGTGGACAGTTGCTTCGCTTTATCTGATCATCATTTTTGCATTGGCTTACGCGGGGCAAAATATCGAGTTGATCAAGCCTTTGTTTAGTAAAGACCCCTTTGCTCTGGCAAACCTCGAAGCGGAGGTGCGCTGGACGGGTTGGGAGGTTATCCCTGGTGTTTTCTTGCTTTTGCTGTTGATTATTTTTATGCGCATGATCAACAGAGGGCAAAGAGCATACGGATTTTCGGTGCTGCTGGGCGGCGTAGGAATTTTCGTGCTGCTCACGCTGATCTTTTTTGTAAAACGCATCGAAGGCTATTCGCAACGCGCGGCGGTGGAGTTTTTTGCCGGCAAAGCCAATGAAGACTGCTATTTGATGACCTACGGCTACAAATCGTACGTGCATTTGTTTTATAGCCAGCCACAGGATGGAACGAAATGCTGCTTCAAAAATGAAGCCTGTACCCAAAAACTGCTTCACGAGCCTTTGGATAAACCTGCATATATTGCCACCAAAATCACGAAGATCGATGAATTGAAAGACCTGCCCGGCATGACCGAAATTGGCAGAAAAAATGGGTTCGTCTTTTTTAAGCGGGAATAAGTTAGCCCTGCCGGATGGCTTCCACTTCGTCTGTTGTTTTGGGGATGGGTTTGCCCAGAATCTGGTGCCCATTTTCCGTTATCAACACGTTGTCTTCAATTCGGATACCGCCAAATGTGCGGTAAGCAGCGAGTTTGTCGTAGTTGATAAATTCCTGGAATTTGCCTTCTTTTTGCCAAAGGTCGGTCAGTTCCGGTATGAAATAGATGCCCGGTTCCACCGTGAATACAAAGCCCGGTTGCAGCGTTTTTGCCAAACGGAGCGATTTTAAACCAAACTGCGTACTCCGCTGAATGGAATGATCATAGCCAACATAATGTTCGCCCAAATCTTCCATATCGTGTACGTCCAAACCCAGCATATGCCCTAAGCCGTGCGGGAAAAACAGCGCGTGCGCACCTTCACTGACGGCATCATCCACATTGCCACGCATAATGCCAAAATCTTTTAGTCCCTGTGTAATGATTTTTGCAGCTTGTAAATGAATATCCCGGTAAGAGACGCCTGGACGAACCGCTGAAATGCTGTCTGTTTCAGCTTTTAATACAATATTGTAAATATCACGCTGCTGCGAAGTAAATGTTTTATCCACCGGAAAAGTACGCGTAATGTCGCCCGCGTAGCGCAACGGAGACTCCGACCCGAAATCGCCCAGCACCAATTGTCCGCTTTGCAGGGTATTGCCGTAGTAATGATTATGCAGTGTTTGTCCATTCACGGTCAGAATGACCGGATACGCCGGGCAGCCACCATTCGACAGGGAAAGTCCCTCCACCAGGCCGCGCAACGCTGCTTCTTTGATACCGGCTTTGGCGTGGCGCATGGCGGCTACGTGCATTTCGCCGGAGATGTCCACGGCTTTTTCAATTTCGGCAATTTCCTCCGGTGTTTTTATTTCGCGTTGAGCGACAACCGCTTTGATCAGTTCTACCGAAGCCCGCTGGTGCAATTCGCTGACCGGAATGCCCAGCCAAGAGCTGAGTCTGATGCTGCGTTCGCCGCGGTAGGGCGGTAGGAAATGAATAGTACGCCCTTGGTTTTGAGCAGTTTGCAATACTTGCGCCAGTTCACCATAGCGTTTTGTTTTTTGCACACCTGAAGCGGCTGCCATTTCGGCAATGGTAGGTTGGGGACCCATCCATACGATATAATCGATGGTGAAATCATCGCCGAAAAGCGTGGTTGTTCCTTCATCTGCATCAATGATTGCCGCCAGATGCGGTTTGTCAATGCCGATGTAATACAGGAAATTACTATCCTGCCGGAAAGGATAGGCGTTGTCTTCGTAGTTGATTGGGCTTTCTTCGTTGCCCATGAGCAGAATAAGCCCTGAACGGATTTGTTTTTGCAATTGGGCGCGGCGATGGGCGTAGGTTTCTTTGCGGAACATGGTTTTTGTTGCGTTTAGGAAGTTGAGTAGATTTAGACAGTAAAAGGTATAAGAAAGTTGAAGCGATTAAAAAATCAGCAAAAAGAAAATTCTTCCACTTTCTTCACTTTTTGAAGATCAGCTTTTTTCGGCTCTGCTTTTGAGTTCGTCGCGGATTTCCGCGGCGCGCTCGTAGTCTTCATTCCCCAGGGCTTCTTCCAGCAGATGTTCCAGATCTTTGTTGGAATAAGAAGAAAGCGGTGCATCGGGGCGCAGTTCTGAAGGTTCGCCTGCGATTTCTTCTGCTTCCTCTTCTACAGAAATGGCAGCTTCATCCAGGACAGCAGCATTGGCATAAATCGGACAGCCAAATCGCACGGCGAGCGCCAGCGCATCGGACGTGCGCGAATCCACATCGAGGGTACTGCCATCGGGTTTCATGTACGTCAGAGTCGCATAGAAAATACCTTCTTGAAGACTGGAAATAATCACCTCGAGCAGATAGATTTCCATTGCTACGAGCGATTCCTTGAATAAATCGTGGGTCATCGGGCGATTGGGCTTAATGTCCTGCAAAGCCAACGCAATTGCCTGTGCCTCAAATCCACCAATAACAACGGGCAATCGCCGGTTATTATGTTTTTCTTTTAAAATTACGACAAAACTATTGGGCTGCGTTTCGCTATTGGCTAAAGCCAGTATATCCATCTCGATCTTTTCCATATTATCGTTACTATGTCATTAACTGCTTGAAAATCAAAGTATAAGCAAATTTTGCTCGTGCAAAAGTTTGTCAATGCGAACTTTAATTTCGCCCTTTTATTGTAAACTGCAAAATAAGAACAAAATTTTCGTGCAACTTTATCGGAAAACAGTGCTGCAACGAAGGTTTGGTGTAGGCAGCTTACCCTTGTTTTACCAAATCGTGTACGGCTTTCACCAGCCAGTCGAGGTCTTGCGTGGTAGTATAAACATTTGGCGTAATACGTACTCCGCTGATGTTTTCCCATTCAATGCCCACAGCGTGAATGCGATGCTTGTTGAACAGGAAGCTTGCTACATCGCCCGGTTTTTTGCCGTCCACTGCAAGCAAGGCAATAGCGCACGCCCATTCGGGTTGTAGGGAGGTTCTGATGCGAACGCCAGGTAACGCCATCACGCGCTCTGCCCAGTAATTTTTCAGATAGTGCAAGCGTTTTTCCTTGCGTTCCATGCCGATCATATGGTGAAAATTGATAGCTTCGCCAATCGCCTGTTCGATGGCAAAAGACCGGGTGCCAAGATTTTCAAATTTGCGAATGTCTTCACTTTCTGGGTCACCGGCGGCGAAAAGGGGGTATAGGTTTTTGATTTTATCTTTTTTTATATACAACATACCGCTGCCAAACGGAGCACAGAGCCACTTGTGGAGGCTGGTACCGAAGTAATCGCAGTGGAGATCGCTGATTTTGTAATCCACATGCACAAAGGAATGCGCCCCATCCACCAGCACTTCGATGCCGCGCTGATGGGCTTCGTCGGCAATCTCACGGACAGGTAGGAGTTGCCCTATCCAGTTGATCATATGGGTGATCTGTACGAGTTTTGTTTTGGGCGAAAAGGCATTGACAAAGGTATGTACAAGATAATCTTTGTCCTCGCTCGGAAGTTTCAGATCAAGCCATTTCAGCACAATACCGTCACGTTTTTCGCGCTGTTTCCAGGCATTGATCATATTCGGATAATCCTGTTTGGTCAACACCACTTCATCCCCTTTTTGCAAACGCAGCCCAAAGATGACCGTTTCCAGCCCTTCCGACGAATTTCGATTGATGGCGATTTCTTCAGGAGAGCAGCCGGCAAGCTCCGCCAGGCGGGCACGCAGCGGCTCCCTACCTTGATCGAGTATCTGCCACATGTAATACGAAGGCGCTTCGTTGCTCAGACGATTGTAGCGCTCTACGGCTTCCTGAACGACTTTCGGTTGTGGGCAAACGCCGCCATTGTTGAGGTTCATTACATTCAGTGAAACCGTGTATGCCTGTTTGATCTGGTACCAGAATGCTTCATCCATCGCTATCTGATCGGCAGAAACACCCTGATAGTCGTCAATAGTATTCAATAGATTCTTGCCTGGAAGGGTATTGAAAAAAGAAGGGGCAACAACTGCGCCCGCTAAGCCGGTAAGTTTTTGGAGAAAATTTCTACGGTTGGTGGATTGCATAACTGTAGGGTTTTAGGTGAAAAGAATATGGCGGTGTAATATTTTGATCGAATTATTAAAAAATATTGCAAAAAGTCAATAAAGATCGGGGATAGTAAGCAATTAATCATTGAAAAATTCACTATTTTACATGGCTAATGCCTTGAATATCAATAATCTAAGCCAGGTAAAAGCTGTGTTTTTTAGAACGCGCACTTAAAATAAAATCGCGGCTTCTTTTTTAATGGCAACCAACGCTTTGTCAATTGCTGTGACGCCACGCTTTTCCAGAATGCTCATAACGGCTTCTGCCAGTTCCTGGCTGTCGGCTTTGGAATCTACCAACTCGAATGCCAGCCCGATGGTGTTCATCGAGTCGTCGCGGGCAATTTTGATGATTTCCCACAGTTGCTCCGACACGTATACCTGTTGCGTAATGTTGTATTCATATTCCTGCTGAATTGCCAGCAGCAGGGCAGCGCGGAATTGTGCGGCGGTGGAGTCTTCCCGACGCAGACGCAACATCAGGCTCGGCAAAGCCAGGCGTTCACACAGCAGCGACAGGCGTTCGTAAGCTTGCAGCCGAAGCGGTGTAGTTATATTTTGCTGATTTTGTTTGAGTTCAATTTGTTTGACGGTGCGTTGATGATCCAAATATTGCTTCAGTACATAGTAAGCAGTGGCAAAAACAATGAGTCCGGGAATCGTCAGTTTTAAAAGGTCGAGTAAGGTATCCATTCAAGTTCAATTTGTTAATAAGCAAAATTACGCGCTATGGACACTTTTCCAAACTATTCGGCGGATTATCTGCAACCGATCGAACCAAAAAGGCATTTGTATCGTTAAAAATTTTACTTATTTTTGTAGAATCATTTTAAATAAGAACCATCTCTTAGTTCTTTGGCAATGGCAAAAACGGCTATTGTTGAGGATGCTAAGGACTCAAAAATAAAGAGCGATGAGTGAAATAACGACAGCATTGCAACCGATAACCCTCACCGAAGGAGCAATCAATCAATTATATCGGATTCGAGAAAGCCAGAATGTACCAGATGATTATGGTCTGCGCGTTGGCGTAAAAGGCGGTGGTTGTTCCGGCTTCTCTTACGTGCTGGGGTTTGATACGGCAAAAGAAAATGATGAAGTGCATGAAATCAACGGGATCAAAGTGCTGATGCAAAAATCACATGCGATCTACCTGCTGGGTATGGAAATTGATTGGGTCGAAGGCTTGAATAACCGGGGTTTTTCATTCAATAATCCCAATGCCAAAGAAACCTGCGGTTGCGGCACATCGTTCTCTGCTTAATCTTGTATTGCTATTTGACCAAGAAAAATCCAGTTGATAACATGCTTTATTGACTGGATTTTTCCATTTGTATTTCTTTTTATTTGTTCCGCAATGATCATGGAGTTTTCTTCGCCGCGTTTTTCCAGTTCCCGAATGATATTTTGATAATCTCAGGGCTTGTCATGGAGCGTGCTCACCAGAATGCCCGCAAGCTGTTTGTTCGCCCAAAAGGGCGGATTTTTTAATTATTTTCGTTGTAGTTGTATGGGTATGTGGCGTTGTACATATTTGAGTCGGTTATAAGATTTAGGTTTGTTAAGTTATCTTATCTTCTCAATTTTATTGTGCAATTTTACAAACCCGACGCCGTTATAGTTCCACAATTTTAGAAATTAGTAGTTTTGCTATTGAAAAATATTAGATGTTAGATAATAGATGATAGATAAAGAGGGGGCTAATATGTACCATCTGTTGTCTAAAGTCCTTGAAAATGAGTGTTATAGTAAAAAATCTGACCAAAATATACGGTGAGCAGCGTGCACTGGACGCGATCAGCTTTGAAGCAAAACCAGGGCAGGTGCTCGGGTTTCTTGGACCTAATGGCGCCGGGAAGACCACCACGATGAAGATCATCACCTGCTTCATTCCGCAAACCAGCGGCGAAGTGACGCTTTGTCGCTATCATGTAGCGCAGAATCCGATGGAAGTGCGCCGGAAAATTGGCTACCTGCCGGAACATAATCCGTTGTATAAAGATCTGTACGTCAAGGAATATTTGACTTTTGTGGCGCGTTTGCATGGCGTGGAGAACATCCGGCAGCGGGTAGAGGAGATGGTGCAAATGACTGGTCTGGAACGGGAGCAAAAAAAGTTGATCAGCGCTTTATCGAAAGGCTACCGCCAGCGGGTAGGACTGGCGCAGGCAATGCTGCACGACCCGGAGGTGCTGATTCTGGATGAACCGACTTCGGGCTTGGATCCTAATCAGTTAGCAGAAATTCGTAGCC
>CAZQTF010000112.1:0-12327 GCA_964596135.1 uncultured Saprospiraceae bacterium
TGTCAAATCATTATTAACCGTATTCAGTAAATGATTTTTTAAACATACTCTTAGACCATAGACAAACAGGCGTGACAATTAGTTCTAAGGCTTCTGCCAAATCAGAGTCTGTTTTCTGATAAAATAGGTTCCGGAATAGCTTCCGCAGCCTGACTTTTCAATTTTGCATTAAAATAAAACAGCGATACAAACACAGCCAGTACACCAGCCCCCGCCAAAATGTAACTGAAAGCAATAAAAAAGTCGAGCCAGCTCAGATCAGGCTGCCCAAAATTTTTGTAAAACATCACCGCCACGCTCCCCAGGTAGCCGGCAGAATCGGCAACATAAATCAGAAAACCAGCATTAGCAATGGTTTTGAATGCTGCAATCATCCGGTCGAAAAGCACGCAGTTGAACGGCACGTAGCACATGTAAGTACCTAAACCCACCAGAATCATCCAGGGCAGCGGCGCCAGTATTTTCATTTGAAACAGCAGCGTACTTATCGCCACCAGCGCCGAACTGCCGATCATCACCCAGTGATAAATCAGAAAAGCCTTTTGGTTGTTGCGAATTGCCATCGTCGCGGTGATAAATACAAACACTATGAGGGCAATCGGAAATTCCGATTGTGAGAAAATCGCCGGCTTATCTACGTACCCTAATGCAATCCAGATTTCGTTAGCAAAATCGTCGCGGAAGCTGCGAAAGGCAGTCAAAATAGTGTAGAACGCAATCAAGGCAAACAATCCAGGCGCAAATTTGGCTAAAAAAGCCTGCCGATCCAGGCGCGTCATTGGCTCCCGTTTGGTACGGGCGGCTTCGTCTTCAGCAGAGGGAGGTGGCAATTGATTTAGCAAAAAAGCAAACAGCAGCAACGGCGCTACAAAAAGCAATCCAGCCACAAACGGCATCCAGAATTCGGAAATGCCCCAGGATACTGTAAGCCATTTGCCAACCGTTTTCACTGCTCCGGACGACACAATGAAGCTCACGCTCAAGCCCGCGCCCAGCGCATCGGAGGTAGTTCTGCCTTCTAAATAAGAAAAAACAATCCCCCAGATCATACCCAACGGTAAGCCATTAAAAAACAAGAAGATAAAGTTATAGGGATACGGTACAGCGGCAAAAAGGAATAAGGCGATCTCGGCAATGGCTACCAATCCAAGCAACATGAACAAACGCCTGCCCGGCTTTAGCTCTGCGATGACCTTGATGCCGATGAATTTTGCCAGCATGTAGCCCAGCACTTGCACCGTCACTAAGAGAATTTTGTATTGAATACCCCAGAGTTCGTAGTCTTCATAGCCGGCAGCGGTGAACGTTTTGCGGTAGCCGTACATACAAAAATACGTGCCAAACGCCGCAACGATGGCATACACCGAAAAATTAAATTTGGAAGTGCGGAGAAGCCAATTCTTAATCATATGATGGATTAGGTGGTTTGGCTACGAAGATGGGGAATTGCCCGGAAAAAAAGTGGATTATGCCCGGTTAATTGTTTTTTAAACTTCGATCTACAGGTGTTTCTGAATATCCTCCCTCACCAAGTATCGAAGGAATTCAGGCTAATTCCGCCAATTCCAGCCAGCGCATTTCCTTTTCCTCCAATTTTTCATTCAGTTCACTCAATTCTTTTCCTAATTTTTCAATTACCTCCGGCGTCAGGTCAGTGGCGTTAAATTGTGCTGTGATCTCCGCTCTTCGCTCCTCCATGCGCTTGATTTCTTTTTCCAGCTTGTTCATTTCCTTGCGCTCTTCCTGGCTCAGACGCGGGCGCTCGCTCTGGGCTTGTTCCTGTTCCCTGGATTTTTGCTGCTCCGCGCGTTCCTGGCGACGTTGTTCGCGCTCGCGCTCTTTCAGAATTTCGCGGTAATCGGAATAATCGCCGTTAAAATCCTTGATCTGACCATCCCCTTCGAAAACGAACAGATGATCCACAATTTTATCCATAAAAAAACGGTCGTGCGACACCACGATGATGCAGCCGGGAAATTCGAGCAGAAAATCCTCCAGCACGTTGAGCGTCAGAATATCGAGATCATTGGTCGGCTCGTCGAGGATCAGGAAATTCGGGTTTTGCATCAAAACCATCAGCAAAAACAAGCGTCGGCGCTCGCCTCCACTGAGTTGCGATACGTACACTTGCTGCTGTTTTCGGCTGAACAGGAAGCGTTCGAGCAATTGCGCGGCACTCAGTTTCTGCCCTTTTTCGAGTGGAATGTACTCGGCAATATCCTGCACCGCATCAATGACGCGCTTGTCTTCCTTGAGCTGAATGCCATCCTGGGTGTAGTAACCAAACACCGTGTTGTCGCCGATGACCACTTTGCCAGTGTCTGGGAGTATTTCTTTGGTCAGAATTTTCAGAAAAGTGGTTTTGCCTACGCCATTCTGACCAACGATGCCCACGCGCTCATTCTTCTTGAATTTGTAATTAAAACCTTCCACGATTTTCAGATTGCTGTAGCCTTTGCTGACGTTGTGCAGTTCCAGGATTTTTTTGCCCAGGCGCTGCCCCTGAATGTCAATCTGAATATCCTTGCTTACTTGCACATTCGACACTTTCTCTTCGAGGTTGTAGTAAGCATCTACACGGGCTTTGGCTTTGGTGGTGCGTGCCTGCGGTGAGCGGCGCACCCAGTCGAGTTCGCGGCTCAGCAGTTTGCGGTTTTTTTCCAACTCGGCGCTTTCGGTTTCCTGGCGAATCGCTTTCTTTTCCAGGTAATCCGAGTAATTGCCGCTATAGCGGAACAGTTTACCGTTTTCCAATTCTACTATTTGGTTACAAACCCGTTCCAGAAAATAGCGATCGTGCGTGACCATGAACAGCGTGAGATTGGGCTGCTGCAAATACGATTCGAGCCATTCGATCATATCGAGGTCGAGGTGGTTGGTCGGCTCGTCGAGGATGAGAAATTCCGGCTCGTCAATGATGAGTTTTGCCAATGCCAGGCGCTTTTTCTGCCCGCCGGAGAGTTGGCTAATGCGCTGGTCGAGCTGCGAAATTTTGAGTTTGAACAGAATTTCCTTGATTTTCGCTTCAAAATCCCAGGCTTTGAGATCGTCCATTTTGGACAGAATTGCTTGCAATTCCGACTCCGGTTCCAAGCCAAGCATTGCTCGCTCATAACGCTTGATTGCCTGGATCATCGGATTATCAGAATCCAGCACTGCGTCCAGCACGGTGTCCGCCGCATAAAATTCAGGCTCCTGCACGAGGTAACCCACGCGAATGTCGCGTCGCATCAGCACGCTGGCATGTTCCCCTTCGGGCGATTCCAGTCCAGCGATCACGCGCAGCAGTGTACTCTTGCCCGTGCCGTTTTTCGCCACCAGCGCCACCTTCTGCCCTTTATTGATCTGCAAGGACAAATTCTGGAACAGCACCTTTTCTCCGTAGGTCTTAGTTATATTCTCAAGCGATAAATAATTCACGTGTTCTCCATTTTCTGCCGACAAAAATAGCGTAAAATTTGCATCATGACGGCATTATCCAAAAAACAGGTGGTTTACAGGAAAGTTGAATTTAAAACACCCCCTTCATTTTCAATTCAAACGCAAGGGCTGCACAGCGCTTTACTTTTGTACAGAGATAAAGAATTTTACCAACTAAAGCCAGCCGATCGCCGATACGAAAATACCTCCTGAAAAGTGTTTCCAGGAGGTATCCTTGAAAGTAGCAGAAATGAACTTGCAATCAATTTCCACGAATCATATCGTGCATAACATTAATTGTTTCATGAATATGAATATCTTTTTCCACCGATTTCACAAATTCTTCATTACGAGCTTTATTAGTCTCATTTTCATTGATTTTGGGAAGATCAGCAGAAATATTTCTGACGCCTTTGTTGACTACATTTTTGAATAAGTCATCGAAAACCTTATTTTCTGCTTCCTGTTTTTCGGTATATTGCAGGTAAGCTTCCAGACTCAGTGGATAGCTCGTTTCTTTGCGTTGTTCCTCGATTACTTTAGCGTGTTCTACCACCTTTTGGAAGGCTATGCTCTCCGTGATACGCTTGGCGCTTTTTGCCCTGATTTTGTCGAGATTACGCACTTTGTACACATTTTGCTCATATTGCAGCGGTGCAATTTCCGTCCATGCCAGCGGATACTCATAGTCTTTTTCGCCAATTTCGATGAATTGGTAGTTGTCCGGCAAAACAATATCCGGTACCACGCCGCGCAACTGAACCGAACCGCCATTAACCCGGTAATATTTTTGAATGGTCAGCTTGATCTCGCCCAAAGGCTTGATATCGTCGTGCCCCATGACCAGGCGGTCAAGATCGGCAAACCGCTGTACAGTGCCTTTTCCATAAGTAGATTTGCTACCCACAATCACCGCTCTGCCATAATCCTGGAGCGCCGCAGCCAGAATTTCTGAAGCCGATGCGCTGAAATTATTGACCAGCACTACCAACGGACCGTTGTATTGCACGCGGGGATCCATATCTTCCCATACTTCTGGTTTTCGCCCTCTTGAATTTACCTGCACAATCGGGCCCTTTTCAATAAACAATCCCGACATATTGACGACTTCGTTCAGATAACCACCGCCGTTGTTGCGCAGATCGAGGATGATTCCGTCTACTTTTTCCGCTTTCAATTTTTCTATTTCATTGGCAATATCCTTGGAGCAAAGGCGCCCGTCGGGATTTTCATAATCGCCGTAAAAGCTCGGAAGGAAGATATACCCAATCTTTTCTTCAGAAGCAGCGCCATCAAGAATCAGGGACTTGGCGAAAGTTTCTTCAAAGACTACCACGTCGCGAACAATTGTGATTTCTTTGATCACGCCATCGTTGCGTTTTACCATCAGACGCACTTTGGTACCTTTTTCACCCCGAATCAGTTGCACAACATCTTCTACCTGCATTCCGGTTACGTCTTTCCACTCTTCATCTCCCTGCGCCACTTTTACAATAAGATCGTTTTCCTGAAGTTCTTTGCCTTTCCAGGCGGGTCCTCCCACGACAATAGAGGACACTTTGGTGTAGTCGCCGGTTTGCTGCAAACGCGCACCAATACCTTCCAGACGCCCTGACATGCGCAACTCGAAATTTTGTTTGTCATAAGGTTCCAGATAATCCGAGTGCGGATCAAAAATATTGGTCACCGTGCTGATGTAATAGCTAAGCCTGGTAGAACGCTTGACTTTCCTGAGGCGGTCAAACCAGCCATCATATGCTTCCATCACATTTTCGCGGGCTTCTTTTTCCAATTGCTCCAGCGATTTGCGCTCGCCTTCTTCTCCCATTTGTTTTTGTGCTTCCAGATTATCCGCCACGCGGGTTATTACTTCATATTTCAAGTAGCTGCGCCAGAAAGCCTTCAAATCTGCGTCATCTTTGGGAAAAGCCCGTTTTTCGTTATCCAGTTCGATGTATTCGTTTTGATTCAGATCGAAGGGTTGCGCCAGAATTTCCTGGTAATACTTCTGTGTTTTTTCGATTCCTGCATTTAACAGTTCTAGGGAAAGATCGAAAAAATCAAAGTTGCCGGCCAGGGCCTGATCATCGAGTTCATTTTTGTACTGTTCGAGTTGTTCGATGTCTCGTTGCGTTAAGAAGCGACGACCGCTGTCAATTCGATCGAGGTACAAATCAAAAACCTTTTGCGAGAATTGATCATCCAAAGTCTGAGGTTGGTAATGCAATTGCCCCATCACTTTCAGGACGGTAAGCATCAGCAGGGCATCTTTTTGTTCATTGTCAACTTTCGGATAAAACGCTGCAATCAGTAATGTTACCAACAATACCGAGAAGAAGATCGGTCCTCTCAACTTCATAAGCTTGTTTTTTATAGTCGTGAAGGAAAGCATTTCCACTTTTTCAGAATTAGTCGCTTTATATAACAACAATGTTTAAATAAAGATATGGTTTTGGCATGAAACGTTTGTCTAAAATCACGTCAAAATTGTTTTTAACAAAACAATAACAAAATGTTATTTGCTGTCAGTAGGATTTTTTCTGGAAAAAATGATCTCAGGGTGCCGGCAAAGTTACATTCTTTTGCGGATTAGTGCAATGCATTTGGGGTAATCAGGCAGCGTTATCACCAAAAAAAATTGGCAGGATAAAAATAAAAACCAGCAATTACCCTGATTTTTTTGTTGCCCTATCTGACTGGAAAAAATCAGGGTAATTGTTATGTTGGGGCTAAGGTCGAATTTGATTGGTTTGCCATTTTGCCAGTGCCGGACAGCCGGCATACATAGGATCAATATTGACAAAAGTGCTTTCGATCTTGTCTTTTACCCAGCGATTGATAAACTCATTTTTCTTCGACTCAATGGCTGCCTGTTGTATTTTGAAATAATCCAGTTCGAGACTGGCCCGGTGGGGCGCAGTGCGCGACTGCAGCATGATGATTCTGAAATAAGTCTCTCCGCGCGGATCATTAAATTCGAAAGGTGCAGAAATATTGCCCACTTTCATTGTATCAATCGTAAAATAGATATCAGGGTCGAGATCGCCGATTTCAAAAAAAGTATTTCCGGTGACGGGATTGATAATGCGTCCGTCGTTCGTGTAGCTCTGTGTATTTTCGTCGGAAAAACGCTTCACTGCCAGTGAAAAAGAGATGGAATCATTGACGATAAGGGTGCGCACTGAATCCAGGTGATTTCGGGCAAGTTCAAGATCACTATCCGTTATTTCCGGCTTAATAAGGATGTGCCGCACATGGATAGAGTTACCCCGGCGTTCCAGTAATTGGATCAGGTGAAAGCCAAATTCGCTTTCGACAATTTGCGAAATTTCTTCTTTTTCCAGATTGTAAGCAGCAGCTTCAAATTCAGGAACAAACTTACCGCGCTTGGTCCAGCCCAGATCTCCACCAATGCGCGCTGATCCACCATCATCAGAAAATTTCTGCGCCAAAGCAGCAAAATCTTCTCCGCCTTCCACAATGCGCTGCCGAAGAGTGATCAGCTTGTCAATTGCTTTCTGGCGCTCTTCGGCATTGACTTTTGGTTTGTACACGATCTCCCGTATTTCTACTTCCGAGTTAAAATACGGCAAGCTGTCTTTGGGGATGTTGTTGAAAAACGCCTTTACTTCGGAAGGTGTCACGGTGACATCTTTCATAATCTGACCGCGCATCCGTTCTACCAGCAACTGGCTTTTTAAATCTTCGCGGAACTGTTCTTTTACTTCATTGACCGTTTGACCATAGTACGCTTCAAACTGGGAAACATCATTGTTCATATAACTCAAAATCCGCTCGATCCGCGCATTGAGTTGTGTTTCCACTTCCTCGTCATCCACTTCCACACTGTCCAGTTTTGCCTGATTCAACAATAACTTGCTAACCAAAATACCGTCAACGATATCGCATCGTACATCTGGAGGCAAATTTGGCGTTTGCGCTAACATAAGCGCGAATTGCTCTTCGACCTCCGAAAGCAAGACCAATTCTCCGCCAACTTTCGCTACCACCTTGTCAATCACGGATCGCTGGGCAAATGCATTTGCCAGGATCATTGCAAAACAAAATATACCGATCAACTTTTTCATAGTTCGCATTTAAAATTATTGCGTATAAATTTTGATGTTGTTGCGCCGCATTTCAAGTTCGTACATTTCTTCCTTTTTGTCTTCCAACAACTTGATTTTCCGATTGCGCAGAATAATCTTCCGAACTTCATCCTCTACAAAGGAGAGCGGGGCAATTTCGTTTTTATTTTTTACTTCCAAAATCCGAAGGTAATATTGATAGTCATTGTCCTGGTGCACTACCTCCCGCCGCGAAACATTTTCTGTAGCGATCATGCCCGGCGGAAAAGCAGCGGCGACATCATCAATCCGGTACCAGGCGCTGTCTTCCAGCAGGTGCGCCTGGGCGTATTGTGCACAATAATCCACCAGTTGAAGATAGCTTTCTTGTTTGGCAATATTGTTCCACAAGGTCTTCACCCGCTCGACGTCCGGCGCAGTGAGTGATATTTTTATCAGGTGACAGCGCACAATCGGGCTTTCAAGCTGATACTGCACCTGATGCTGGTCATAAAATTCCAATAGTTCGTCTGCCGTTACAATAGAATCGAGCAACTGTTCCACGATGATCTTTTCGTAGTTGTGCCGCACCAGGGAAGCACGGTAGTCCCGCACCAGTTTGTCAATATTCAAATCACTCGGAATATTTTTCTCCGCTTCGTGCAGCAATAGCGCTTCTCTGATCCACCGCTCGACAAATGCATTGATAATGAGCATACTATCTTCGCCCGTCGTACCTTCCGGAAACATGCCGTCCATTTCTGAAAGAAAGAGTGTCTTGTTATGCACTTTCGCCAAAGCCCGATCTTCGGGTTTATCTTTTTTTACAAACTGGCAGCCTGCGCCCAACAGATACGCCAACGCAGCCATCCACAATATGTTTTTCACAGACATTTTCATACGCTTCCTTCCCTCGCCAGGCTTATGCTTTGATCAGGCTTTCCAATATTTTCTGGTTGATCGTGACTTTGTACTCTTTTCGCAACTGCTCGACCCATTTCTGTTCCAGGTAATCCTGATAATCAGCGATCACATAACCCCGAGCTTCTTTGAGTGTTTTCAAACCTGCCGGCAATACTCTAACGATCTTATCAAAGTTGGAAGAGCCATCTCGATTGACCTGAAGGCGCCCTAATTCTCCTACTGTAAAGACATTCGTATTGCCTGGTTTACGCTCGATTGTTTTTTCCTCTACGGCTACCACAACCCGATCAACCGCATTAAATTGTTTCAATACCTCCTCTGAGGTATGAGTTTGGGCATAATCACGGATTTCGTTTACCTTGGCGCGGCTTTCCGGCACAATTTTAAAGGTATTGACCACCGCTCGTTCTTCCCATTTGTAGCGGTTTTTCACCGTTTCATAGAAGTTTTCCAAGCCCACTGAGTCTTGCGATGCTTTGTCCCAAACCAGTATTTTTGTAGCCTCAAACAGCAGGATGCCTTCTTCGTATTCGCGCATCAGAGCTTTAAATTCCGGGTATTTTACTTCCAATTGAGCTTCCTCATAGCGAAGGCACGCATCGTTCAGGTATTCCTGATACAAATTTTTTACCGCAGCCTGGATGCCAATATCTTTCATCCGAATACGCTTGCCGGTAGTGCGTGCTACATAGTCGGAAAATTGACCAACGGTGGCTTTCATATCCATGCCAAGTGTGAAAAGCACTTTGTTGTCAATATTCGCATTCTGGTTTTTCCATTTGAACGAGAAAAAAGCATTGCTATCCTGAGCAGCTATAAATTCCTGCATAACCGCTGGATATTCTTTGAAGTCATTCTCGCGGCGAATACGCTCCAGCATAGCTACACGCGCCTGCTCAAAACGGCTGTCCTGCTTGATCTTGGCTTCTAAACGATTCTTTTCAATGTCAAAAGGTTGTACGGTACGCCGGCTGATTCTTTTAATGATGTGCCAGCCAATGCTCGTGCGAACCGGCTGGGAAATAGCGCCGTCTTTTTCCAGCGCAAAAGCAGCATCCTCAAAGCCTTTTTCATAGCGACCTATACCAAAAATGCCCAGATAGCCGGCACGCGGGGCAGTGAGTTCATCATCGGATACAGTACCCGCTATTTGGTCAAAATTTGCATCCCGATTCTGCAATTCTGCATAAATACTATCAATTTTTGCTTTGGCGGCATCATAATTTCCATCCTTAGCCCTGGCGAGGATGTGCGCAACTTCCACTTCTCCGCGAGCCGCCCGACGCTGGTTCACTTTCACCAAATGATAACCCAAACGGGTGCGCACCGGACCCACTACTTTGCCAACGGCGCTGTGGTACATAGCGTTTTCCAGTTCATAAAAGCCATTTGGCAGCGGTGCTACCAGCCAGCCGATGTTGCCGCCATTGTCTTTGGCAGAGCGGTCATCGGATACTTCCATCGCTACTTTTGCAAAATCTTCGCCCTCGTCAAGGCGTTTCTTGATTTCCATGATCTTATAGTATGCCGGAAGCGAGTCTTCGGGCATCGGATTGGTGCCCGGTGTACCAATTTCCACTAAAATATGGCTGATCTCTACGTCCAGCTGCACACGATCGTACAATTCCTTGATAAGTTTATCGGTCACTTCGCGGTCAATCAGGTAGGAGTCTGCCAATTGCTTGCGATAACCCTCCAACTCTGCTTTCAGGGAAGGAACAGTGTCGAGACGCATGTCCTTAGCCTTTTGCACCTTCAACTTGAATTTTACATACAGATCGAGATACTCTTCCAGCGATTTTTTGGAAAAATTGGCATTCTGACCGTTGGTTTTGGCATAAATATATTTGAATTCCGACAAATACACCGGGGTATCGTCCACCGTGAATAAGACCGGATCATTCTGTTTCTGTTGCGCCGACAGCCAAAGGGGTAAAACTGCCAGTACCGCGATCAAGGAAAAAATGCGCTGTAACATGGTGTTATAATTTTGTATGTTGGTTGTTAAATAGAGGAAACGCACGGCATGAGCTTTAATTGTCTCGCAGTCAAAGCTTACGCAAAAGCGCTGCAAAGTTACAGATATTGTTGATTTGTCGAAATGCTCTGTTATTTTATTGACAGTTCGTTAACGGTTTGAAAAATTATTAGAGTGCTTTTGCTACTTGCTGATCGCTTTTCGCAAGATAAAAAAATGATAATGAAAGCCCTAAATAGGTTCATTTTGTCGAAAAGTTAGTCAAAGTACTATAATTTGTTATTTTTATCGACTTGATAATCAAAATAGTGTCTAACAAAAAACATCATTAACAGCCAATTCACTCCTGAATATACACCCGCTTCACCCGCCCGGAAATAGTCGTGAACACTTCCAATGGAATGGTATCATACACTTTTGCCAATTCCCACACCGACAGGTTTTCACCGAAAATTTCCACTTCGTCGCCCTCTTTTGCTTCCGGAATGTCGGTAATGTCAATCATGCACATGTCCATCGCCACGCTGCCCACAATCGGTGCGCGCTGCCCGTACAACAACACCGAGAATCTGCCATTGCCTGCTGAACGCCGCAAGCCATCCGCATAGCCAATTGAAATGGTGCCAATACGCGAGGGTCGCTCCGCCCGCCAACGCCGCCCATAGCCTACGCTTTCGCCGGCTTGAATCTCATGGATTTGAGAAATGGTGGCTTTCAACGAAAGCACCGTGAATAGTTTTTCCTTGAATTCGGGGTAGTTGTCTAAGCCATACAAGCCAATGCCCAGCCGCACCATATCCATTTGCCAATCGGGAAAACGGTGCACACCAGCAGTATTTAAAGCATGTTTAATTGATTGATAACCAAGTATCTCAATAATTTGATCGTACATTTTTTGGAATAAATGTAATTGCTCCAGCGTGAAGGCATCGTGCTCGGGCGATTCGCTGGCTGCCAGATGCGTGAAAATGGATTTGACTTTAATCTGCGGATTCTTTCGTAACGTTTCTTTGAGTTTTGGCAGGTCTGGCTCTACAAAACCCAGCCGATGCATGCCGGTGTCTAATTTCAGATGGATTGGAAAATCAGTGATTTTGCCATTTTGATTGTTGCTAAAAACCGCGTACGCTTCGAGCAATTGCTGCGAATAAATCTCCGGCTCCAAGTGATAGCGGTGCATTGCATCGAAGCTCGCTTCTTCAGGATTGAGCACCATGATCGGCATATGAATGCCCTCCTTGCGCAGCTCGATCCCTTCGTCGGCGTAAGCTACTGTGAGGTAGTCAATACCCTGAAACTCCAGCAACCGTGCTACTTCTGCCCCACCGCTGCCATAAGCGGCAGCCTTCACCATCGCCATCGTGCGCACGCCCGGACGCAGATAACGACTATACAAATATAAATTTCTTATTAGATTTTGTAAATTGATTTCCAATACAGTTTTGTGCGCTTTCAACGCCAGCCGATTGGCAATCCGCTCAAAAGCAAATTTGCGGGCGCCTTTCAGTAAAATGGCTTCATTCTGGAAATTCAGTGTTTCAAAGTGTTTCAGAAAGTCGCTTGTCGTCTTGAAAAATTGAGCTTCAATGTCAGCAGGCAATTTATCTTCCAGCGTGCGCACCGCGTCGCCAATGGCGATGAGACGATTGATCTTTTTTTCTTGTACCAGTTGGGCAACTTTTGCATACAGCGATTCCTGATCTTCGCCACTTTGTAGAATGTCGGATAGCACCAGTGTGCGCCGGGCTTTTTTGCGTTGCTGTTCCAGAAAATTCAGTGCCAGCGTAAGCGAAGTCAAATCGGAATTGTAACTATCGTTGACCACAATGCAATTGTTGATCGCCTCCTTGAGTTCGAGGCGCATTTCTACCGGCTCGAGGTGTGCCATGCGTTGCCGGATGTTGTCGTCGTCCATGCCGAGGTACAACAGGATTGCCC
>CAZQTF010000113.1:0-12325 GCA_964596135.1 uncultured Saprospiraceae bacterium
ATATTGCGCGCCAGTTCCAGATGTTGATCCTGATCGTCGCCTACCGGTACATAGTCGGCGCGATAGACGAGAATATCTGCGGCCTGCAGGATAGGATAACTAAGTAAACCAGCAGAAATAAAGCCTTCCGAGCTTTCCTCGCTTTGGCGGCTCTTATCTTTGAACTGGGTCATACGGGTTAATTGCCCATACGAAGTGAAGCAATTGAAAATCCAGCAAAGCTCAGCATGCTCTGGCACCAACGACTGGATGAACAGGTTTTCGATCTTGATGCCGGTAGCAATCAGGTTGAAGCACAAATCCCAGGTGTATTGCACCAGCTTTTTCGGATCGTAAGGCATCGTCATAGCGTGATAATTTACCACACCATAAAAACATTGATATTTTGACTGCAAATCCACCCAGTTTTTAACGGCGCCAAAATAGTTGCCGAAGTGCATGTCGCCGGTGGGTTGGATGCAGGATAAAACTCTTTTTTGTTCCATTATGTTATCCCTGAAATTATTAAAAGCAGACAAATCACGTGCCGATTTATCTTTCTTCTAACGATATTTAACTCAATCAAAAGCAGCAATTACCGAGATTTCGATATTGACGAAGCGCGGAAGATTGGCTACTTCCACCAGTTCGCGCGCGGGCGCGGTGGTTTCATCGAAGTATTGGGCGTACACTGCGTTGATGCGGCTAAAATTGTGCATATCTTTCACAAAAACCGAGCATTTCACCACATCCCCGAAGCTCAGCCCGGCTTCTTCGAGAATAGCCTTGAGGTTTTCCATCACCTGCTGGGTTTCCGCCTCGATGTTGTCGGTGATTAAGTCGCCGGTAGCCGGGTTAATTGCAATTTGCCCAGAGATATACAAGGTACTATTGTGAATAACTGCCTGATTGTAAGGACCAATCGGCATAGGCGCTTTCGGTGTTTTAATAATTTTTTTCATTTTTTATTGTGTTTTGGCGTTTGAGTGTTATGGCGTTCATGTAAGTGCTATTTTATGATATATTTAAAGATTATTTTCTTGTTAAACACATGAACCCCAAATTAAATAAACACATTCTAAAGCACAAAAAGCCCCGCATCGCTGATCAATGGATGGGAGCTTCATGTATATTTTTGCATAGGGAATTATGCTTCGTCCTCTGCCGCTTTTACCAAAACCTTTCCGCGATAGTACATATTGCCTTCGCTATCGTAGTATGCACGGTGGTAGAGGTGGCGCTCGCCTGTAGTGGTGCAGGTAGCGATTTGCGGAGTCGCCGCTTTATAGTGCGTTCTGCGTTTGCGCTTGCGTTGCTTCGATGTTCTACTCTTTGGATGTGCCATTGTTACAAAATTTGAAATATGAAATGGGAAGTAAGAAAAGAAATGCTTTCATCTCAAACCATTCATTTCATATTTTAATTATCTCGAATGTTTAATTTTTTCAATTCTTCCCAGAGGGGATTCCCCTCCATTGATTTTTCCTCTTCCTCCTGCGCCGTTGCGCCATTGCCATTGAGAATGTAATTTAACATCTCTTCGTTGCAGACTCTGTTGGGGTCGTTTTCGCAATCGTACACCTTCATAAATGGCATTGCAAGAATGATGTATTCATAAATATACGTTGCGACGTTAAGATGTTGCGTTTCCGGATGTATATAGATTACTTCGGCGTCTTCCGCTTCCGTAGTTTCACTGAATTTGACCACCAACTGCTGGTGATCTTCCACTGGTAGATCAATCTGTGCCAGACAACGGTCACACTCTGATTTTACCGTGCCTTCAAAATCGAATTGAAGGATATACATATCCGGGCGTTTGTCAAAGAGTAGCGTCAATTCGATATTGCCATCGGCAACCGGAGAATCTTCAAAAGCTTTGAAAAATTCACTGTTGATATGAAAATCGAACTGATGCGTACCTGAGCGCAATCCCTTCACCGGGATAGAGTACTGTATCAACGGGTCCATTGATAAAGAACGTTTTGTGTTGCCGCCGGTAAAAGGCGGGTGCAAAGATAAATCTTTTTCGTGATCGAAGGTAGTCATTTTAGAATAAAAAGTCCTGTTTTTTTCAGATTATTGTATCAGATTTTATTTCGTCCAAACGTTGATGGTATCAAACAGGAAAAATCTGCCTTTTTGATGACCAGCAACCGTTAATTAACCTCTGGTTAACACACTTATCCCAAACAAAAGTTCACAAAAACCTATTTTTGACGCTACTTCTGATATTGCCCTGCGTCATAATATACAAATCATAAACCGATTCACGAGATGAGCAAAACTTCACTCCTTACTACGCTATTAATTTTTACTTTTTTTTGTGGGATTTCCCAAACGATTATTTACGAAGAAGACTTTGACAGCTATGCCGATGGCACTACCAATGGTGGTGGCAAGTGGACAGCCGCAGGTACGGATTGTGACGATGGCGGATTGAATATGGATAATCAATTCGGCGTGTACAACGGACAGTTCCGAATTCAGGATGTAGAAGGCTCGCCCTGTTGCTCCCCGGGCGGTGGCGGGCGAAACACCTGGACCTCTCAACCGATCAATATTTCTGCTTATAGTTGCGTGAGCATTTCATTGGATATTGACGGTGGCGGAGATTTTGAGGGAGATTTTCCGGGTGGTCCCGATTTTTCCTGCAATAATAGCCACGATCAAGTCATAGTAGAATATATCCTCGATGGCACTACTGTGCGAATGGGCTATGTAAATGGCGGAGATGGGCTGGGCGGCTTTAGTGCAGACGGTTTGGACGGAAATTCGCTGAGCATTCGAATTACTGCAGGCAATAAAGCCAATGATGAGTTTTATACCATTGACAACGTTGTGGTCACCGGCTCCGCTATCACACCTCCCAATATCACCGGACCCAGTACTGTTTGCTCTGGCGGCACCTCTATTACCCTAACCGCTACCGGGGGTTCCGGTGGATTTATATCTTACAATTGGAGCAATGGCGATAGTGGTTCCTCTATCAGCATTAATGAGCCTGGCACTTACACCGTTACGGTGACAAATGCTGCCGGTTGTGAAGTAGCGTCTGCACCCAAAGTAGTAACGGCGGCAGCTCCGCCCACTGTCAACATTACCGGACCTACATCGGTTTGTTCTTCGGGAAGTAGCATCACCCTTGATGCAGGGGGAGGCTTCACCAGCTATCAGTGGTCTACAGGTCAAACTTCACGCACGATCTCCGTTGCAACCAGCGGCACCTATTCGGTAACGGTGACCAACGCCGCCGGCTGTCAGGGTGAAGACGACCACGACGTGGAAGTGAATTTCCGGCCAGTGCTGGATAATCCCGGTACGCAAGAGGGCTGCGGTTCGATTATCCTTCCTGAGATCAGCGGCGCAGATCTCTCAAATGAAGCATTTTATTCTGGCCCCAACGGAACAGGGGTGCGTTATTCTCCTGGAGATGAAATCACCAGCAGTAGGACGCTCTATGTCTTTGCGGGTATCCCGGGTTGTTCTGACCAGGAATCATTTCAGGTGACCATCACACCTGTTCCCAATGTCTTCGTTATAGATGATGTCACTACCTGTAATTCTTACACGCTACCGGCGGTACCCGCTACCGGCGTGAGCGCAGGAATGATTCGCGCTTACTTTACCGGACCTGATGCCACCGGTACTCGTTTTGAAGCGGGCGCTGTGATCACCACTAATCGCACTTTATACGCTTATGCAGGAAGCAGCGATTGTTATGATCAGGAGGCTTTTTCCGTAACCATTGTTCCTGGTGTCACGGTAAATGACCTGCCCGATCAGTCAGTATGTGTATCATTTACCCTTCCGGCGATCACGGGCACGAATCTGACCGACAACCGGGCATATTACACCCAGCCCAACGGCAGCGGAACGCGCCTTAATCCGGGCGATGTGGTCTCCGCTTCCCAAACGATCTATATTTTTGATCGGAATGCCGGCTGTTCGGATGAGGAGTCTTTTGTTGTTAAAGTTACAGGCGGACCCAATATCAATGACATTCCCGATCAAACGGTGTGCAATTCATTTATTTTACCTGCAATTACGGGTGCCAATCTCAGCGGTAATCAGGCGTTTTACACCCAACCCAATGGCGGCGGCACGCGCCTCAATCCAGGCGAAACAATCACCACTTCCCAAACCTTGTACATCTTTGATTCTGATGGCAGTTGTAGTGACGAAGAATCCTTTTCAATCTCTATTGCTACCACGCCGGATATTGAACCGATCGCCGATCCTACTGCCTGCGGATTTTATATCTTACCGGCTATTACCGGCACGAATCTAAGCGGCGGGCAAGCGTACTTTGCCCAGGCAAATGGCACCGGAACACGTTATGACATCGGCGATACGATCTCTGCTTCCGTTTCTTTGTTTATTTACGACGGTGCGGTAGGCTGCAGCGACGAAGAAGTATTGAATATCAACATCTTATCGCCACCGATCCTGGATCAAATCCCCGATCAAATAGCTTGCAACCGTTATACCTTGCCTGTAATTACCGGTATTAATCTCAGCGGAAATCAGGCATTTTATACCCAGCCCAATGGCGGCGGCACGCCATTGAATTCCGGCGATGAAATTACTTCCACCAGTACATTATTCCTGTTTGATGATAATGGCTCATGTACCAATGAAAAATCATTTACGATCACTATCAACGAAGCGCCGGTGCTCGACTCCATTCCAACGCAGGCAGGATGTGGCTTTTTCGTACTCCCGCCCCTTCAGGGAAGGAACCTGAGCGGGAATCAGGCATATTTCACCGCAACCAACGGCGGCGGTACCCGTTTTAACCCGGGCGATACGATTCGTACCAATCGCACTTTATTTGCTTTTGATGACAATGGCGCCTGCACAGCGGAAAGATCTTTTGCTGTTGCAATCAATACGTTGCCATCTGTTACCACCCGCGTCAGCAATGCTGTCTGCAATGGCGATGCCAACGGTGAAATCGAGCTGGTAGTAGTTGGTGCAGCACCTTTTACCTTCAACTGGAGCGTGGATACGCTTGATGGGCAGCAAAATGTAACGGGGCTTTCAGCAGGAACGTATGACGTAACCGTAACGGATAATCTCGGCTGTGCAACGCCCGCTCAAGCCTTCATCGCTCAACCGGAAGTACTTGCCATCTCTTGCTCCCAATTGACGGCGGTATCGGAGACGGGCTTGTCTGACGGGCAGGCGCAGATCATCATCACCGGCGGAACGGAGGGCTTCACAATCGCATGGTCAGGACCCGCAAACGGTTCGCAGACGCTTGCTTTGGCAGATACGGTTATTTTGAACAATCTGCCTGCCGGAAGCTATGAAGTGACGGTCACCGATGCCAATAACTGCTCCACTACCTGCAATTTTGCTATCAACGTAGAAGGTTGCGATATTTCGCTCGATCTTGCCGGAACAGATGCCTCCTGCCCGGATGCGGCGGATGGCTCCATCCAGACAACACTGACCAGTGGTACACCTGGCTTTACTTTTGACTGGAACGTTGACACCCTCGATGGCATTGAAAACCCTACTAAACTTGCCCCAGGCACGTACGTCCTCAATGTGGTAGATGGCAACAATTGCATTGTAAGCGGTACGATCGAAATTGTCTCGGTGAATCCGGCGCCCACGGCTACGCTATCCGGCGGCGGTACCATTTGCGAAGCGGAGTGCTTTGATTTTAACATCACCTTCAGTGGCACGCCACCATTCAATCTTGATTTTCAAATAGATGCCGGAAGCGGCCCGATTGTCCGAACGATTACAACCAACAACGCGAATGAAACGCTGCAGATTTGCCCCGCTGATTTCGGGTTGACCAATGGCACGATTGCTATTCGTTTGCTGACCGTTTTGGACGCGAATTGCCAGGCTACGCTAGTGCAAAATGAAACCCTGACGATCAATCCGACCAGCCGGGATACGATTGCAGCTACACTTTGCGAAAATGAGAGCATCGAGGTGAATGGTGTTACTTACAATCAAGCCAATCCCAACGGCACGGAGATCATTAGTAACGGCGCGGCAAATGGCTGCGACAGCATCGTGGTGGTCAATCTGAGTTTCTTTTCTCCTGTGGTGTTTGATCTGAATCAGACCCTCTGCGAAGGCGAAAGCATTACTGTAAATGGTTCCGTTTACAATCAAAGCAATCCAACCGGCACGGAGGTCATCAGTGGTGGCGCGGCAAACGGTTGCGATTCAACTATTAACGTCAACCTGAGCTTCTTCCCGCCGGTGATTTTCAACCTCGATTCCACCTTGTGTGAAGGCGAAAGCATTGTGGTCAACGGCATCGTGTACAATCAGTCGAACCCTAGCGGCACGGAGATCATCAGTGGTGGCGCGGCAAACGGCTGCGATTCAACTATTAACGTCAATCTGAGCTTCTTCCCGCCGGCTGTCTTTAATCTGACTCAAACGCTCTGCGAAGGCGACAGCGTAGTGGTGAATAGTATTGTTTACAACCAAACGAATCCGAGCGGCACGGAAATCCTGGCGGACGCCAGTGTCAATGGATGCGACTCGATCGTGAACATCAGCCTGGCGTTTTTGCCAACGCCGGTGTTCGATCTGACTCAAACGCTCTGCGACGGCGAAAGTATCATAGTGAATGGCGTTACCTTCGATCAAGTTAACCCTACCGGCACGGAAATTCTGGCGGGCGCCAGTGTCAATGGCTGCGATTCGATTGTAAATGTAAATCTAAGCTTCTTCCCACCCGCCGTTTTTGATTTAAATCAAACGCTCTGCGAAGGCGACAGCGTGGTGGTGAATGGCGTTGTGTACAACCAAGCCAATCCGAGCGGTACGGAAGTGCTGGCAGGCGCCAGTGCAACTGGATGTGATTCAACGGTTAACATCAATTTGACGTATATCTTCCCGTCGAGCACAACGATTGACAGCACGCTTTGTCCGGGCGAATTGCTTCTGGTCAACGGCATCACTTACGATGCAGCCAATCCGTTTGGCACAGAGATCATTTCTGGCGGCAGCGCCAATGGTTGTGATAGTATTATTCGGGTAAATCTACGCTTTTTTGAACCGGCAATTTTTGATCTTACCCAGACCCTGTGCGAAGATGAGAGCACCATTGTCAACGGAACAGTATATGATCAAAGCAATCCAACCGGCACGGAAATCCTGGCGGGCGCCAGCGTCAACGGCTGTGATTCTATTGTAAACGTGAATCTAAGCTTCTTCCCGCCGGCTGTTTTTGATCTAAACCAAACGCTTTGCATTGGTGAGCAGATCATTGTAGGCAATGGTGTATATGACCAGAGCAATCCCATTGGCACGGAAGTGCTAACCGACGCCAGCGTCAACGGCTGTGATTCCATTGTAAATGTAAATCTAAGCTTCTTCCCGCCGGCTGTTTTTGATCTAAACCAAACCCTTTGCGAAGGCGACAGCATAGTAGTAAACGGCAGCACATACAATCAAGCAAATCCGCGTGGCACGGAAATCCTCGTCGGCGCGAGTGCCAATGGTTGCGACAGTACCGTGAATATTTCCCTAACATTCATTTTTCCGGCAACAAGGGTCATTGATACGTTGCTTTGCTTTGGCGAGTCGCTTACGATCAACGGTGCCGTGTACAACGCTAACAAACCAAGCGGCACAGAGATCATTCGCGGCGGCGCTGTTAATGGTTGCGACAGCATCATCCAGGTGAACCTGCGCTTTGCCCCGGAAATTATTGGTTCGATCAGCGGCGATGCAACCATCTGCGCAGGCGAGTCAACTACGCTGACTTTCAACCTGACCGGCGGGCAAAGTTTTGATGTACGCTATTCTGACGGGGTCAATCCAGTTGTTGAACTGCGGAATATCGCGGATGGGCACACAGTGCAGGTATCGCCAATGCAAACTTCGACTTATGCGATTGAACTTATTGCCGTCAATGGTTCTGCCTGCCCGGCACAGATCGGCGGTGGTGCAATCGTTCGGGTGAGTAAGCTTCAGGTAGCACCCATTGCAATTTCCAACTTTGGCGGATTGAATGTGAGTTGTTTCAGCGGTACAGATGGCATTGCTTCGGCGGCCGTAAATAGTGGCATTGCGCCATTTACCTATATCTGGAATACCGGTACGACTACTGCCCAATTGTCGGGCATCGGCGCGGGCACTTACACGGTCACTGTCACCGACGCAGCAGGTTGCGAGGCAAATGGTTCGGTCACGCTTATCGAACCTCAGCCGATCGTAATCAGCAGCGATACGCGCGATCCCTTGTGTTCCAATCGCAAAGACGGCGCCATTATCATTCAAAACATCACTGGTGGGGCAGCGCCCTACGAAGTATCGTTGAATGGCACATCTTTCCGTGCGATCAATAGCTTCCCTTATGAGCTGGGCAATCTGACGGCTGGCAACTACAACGTTTTTGTACGGGATGCCAACGACTGTGAAATGCAGTTCAACGCTTCGGTTGTCGCGGTTACCGATCCACAGGTAGATCTTGGCGATGATATCACGATCCGATTGGGCGACAGCGTTGAGATTGAAGGAATGGTCAACTTTACACCCAGTAAAATCGAATGGACGCCTACCGATTCGCTGTCCTCTCCGGATATGTTGCGCACTTTCGTAAATCCTATTGAAACCACTATTTATCAAATTATCGTTTCCGATACTTCCGGCTGTGTGGCAACCGATCAAATACAGATTTTTGTCAATAAAGAACGAAATATTTTTATCCCAACCGCTTTCAGTCCAGATGGCGATGGCAATAATGACTTCTTTTACATCTATGGTGGCAATGATGTGGTACGCATCAAAAAATTCATCGTCTTCGACCGCTGGGGCAATTTACTGTACGAACGCGGCGAGTTTCAGCCTAACGACCCTCAGTATGGCTGGGACGGTAAGTTCAACAGTAGAGATGTAAGCGTAGGTGTATATGTTTATTATGCTGAAATTGAATTTATTGACGGATTTACGGAAGTGTTTGAAGGCGATATCACGGTGTTAAGATAATCAACAAAACAGGGTTGATGCCTTTGCAAAGGCATCAACCTTGTTTATATTGCCATCTTTACAGAAAATTGGACGATATTGGGACGAGACACTAAAGTTCCCCGGTTCAGACATTTTTAGTGCGAAAACAAGTTTTTGGCTTTACAAACGTTTGTAAGGGGAATGAATTAAAACTTAATGAATCTTAACTATTTAAAAGCCATTTTTCTGACGCTGGGGCTGGCGTTCTTTGCCAATGCGCTCTGGCTGATCGAGATTACACGCTTTATCGGCTGGGAAGGAATGGAATGGGTGTCCAGTTTGCACTATTCAGTATTTGTGATCGCATTGCTGGCGGTTGTAGCGTACGTACTGCCGTTTCGCTTCGTGCGGCAAGTATCATGGGCGCAAGCCGGTCAGGCAACACTGGAAATGTATCCCGCCACGTTGGTCGCTTTTTTTCTTGCCAAAACCCTACTGTTCAGCCTTTACATGCAATTATACGGATATCTGAATCGCAATTTGATGCTGTTGGTGCTGGGGCTAGTGGTCGTACTCATTTCTTTTTCCATCCATTTTGTTACCCAAAAATCGCTACACCGGGTGCACTGGGTACATGGGCTTTTCGTAGCAGCGGGTATTATGATGGTGGTACCGCTCAGCACCATGACGGTTCGTTTTCTGCCAAGCAACGGCGTTACTTTTATAGATGCCGTGAAAATGGGCTTCTCGTACTTTTGGATCGTGCTGATGATGGGCGTGCTGGGCATACGCACCGCATCCTGGAAACCGAAATCGGATGTAAATCCGGCACAAGATAATATTCTGGACGACCTGCCAGAAGATTAAGAAAATGTTGAATGTAAGTTGCGGATTGTTTTTGATCGGAGATTCTTTTTACAAAACAATTCTTTTCTGCAATGAAATGTCGGTTGAATTACTTATATTTCTTGCCAAACCGACTTTAAACAATGCGAACCATACTTTACATTCTGACAGCCACAATGATGCTGGCAATCGCAGCATGTGGCAACAAAAACAGTGCTCCCGACGCTGACGCGAAAAATACTACTCAACCGCTCAACCGCGATTCGATCCGCCAGGTGTACGAATCGCTGATGCAGAACCGAGCCAATGCTCTGCCGCCAACGCAAGTCATTGAAACCGGGAGGCTCCGACCGGTAGATGAGGGTCCCGGCGATACAATTTTTTTTGTCTTTCGGGAAGAAATACTTAAAGCTATTGCCCAACACGACGAATTTCGCCTGCTGCAAATGGTGGACGACAATGTGCAAACCGGCTTCGACGGGCAAAGCGGTGTGGCTGCCTTTGTCGAAACATGGAAATTGCATACCCAAAAGGACAGTTCCGAACTCTGGCAACTGTTGACCAATATTCTGAACATGGGCGGCGCTTTTAGCACTGATCGTCAGACCTTTACCGCACCGTACTATGCGGCTACCTTCCCGGATGCTTATGATGCCAATATCTTCGGGGTGATCACGGGCGAAGGCGTACGCGTACGGGCGCAACCCCACCTGAACAGCCAAATCCTGAAAACGATTTCCTACGAAGTACTGCCGGTGCTCAACTGGTCGGGCGAGTCCGCTACCATTGACGGCGAAACCCACCCCTGGGTAAAGGTAAAACTCAACGATAGCAAAGAAGGCTACGTTTTTGGCAAATTTATTGCTTCTCCGCTGGGGTATCGTGCTACTTTTACCCGCCAAACCAATGGCAGCTGGCTGATGACGGCATTAGCCAAAGGAGATTAATATTGATTTTGAGCATTTTGTACTGGATAAAATTTAGTTTGCTTTTTTAGAAAAAAACCCAAAACTACTCTTTACTTTTCGCTCGAAAAATGAGTAGTTGATGGAGTATGGTCAGGGTATTAGATACAAGCTAAGTACTACGCTTTCATTTCTTTTACCAACCCTCAACTGTCATTTCTTAACTACATTCTAAAACCCATTGACATGCTTACAGTCGTCGTTGCTTGTTTCATCATCGGTTATTTGCTGATCGCCTTTGAGCATCCGCTCAAATTAGACAAAACCGTACCTGCCCTGCTTATGGGGTCTATTTGCTGGGCATTAATCGCCCTGGGACACCTCGATGTTATAGACGCAGAGGGAAATCTGATCGCCGCGCACAGCGAGCACTACACCGATAATATGCTTAATGTGCTTTTGCATCATGTGGGCAAAATCGCTGAAATTCTGGTCTTTCTGATGGGCGCTATGACCATTGTGGAACTGGTGGACCTGCATCAGGGATTTTCGGTCATCACCAACCGCATTACGACCAATGACAAAAGAAAAATGCTGATCTTGATTTCAATTCTGGCATTTTTCCTGTCGGCAGTACTTGATAATCTGACTACTACGATTGTGATGATCTCGCTGGTGCGAAAATTGGTCAAAGATCACGAAGAACGGCTTTGGTTTGCAAGTATGATCGTGATTGCAGCAAATGCAGGCGGCGCCTGGTCGCCCATTGGTGATGTGACTACCACCATGCTCTGGATCGGAAAAAAAGTCACGTCCCTAAAATTGATCGAAAACCTATTTTTCCCCTCATTGATCTGTTTGGCTATACCGGTCTTAATTGTCATGTTCCGCAAGGAATTCCAGGGAACACTTAACAATGCCATCGAAGGAGAGAGCAATGGGAAAGCCAAAGAGGGGTTGTTGAGCAGCCGGATCATGCTGATTGCAGGTATTGGCTCGCTCATTTTTGTGCCTATTTTCAAATCTATCACCCACCTGCCGCCTTACCTTGGTATGATGCTGGGTTTGGGCTTCACCTGGCTGGTATCAGAGTACATCCACCCCGAGGAGGATTTTTCGGAGGAACGCAAGCAAAAATACTCTGCCCGTCATGCCCTCTCGCGCATCGAGATGTCGAGCATCCTATTTTTCCTGGGTATTTTGCTTACTATTTCTGCCCTGGAATCTATGGCGGTCATGCATGGCGGCAAGGCGATGGGCTTTTTGCACCAGTTGGCGGAGCAACTGCAGGCGGCTATCCCCAGCCAGGATATTGTAATCATTCTCATTGGCGTATTATCGGCAGTAGTGGACAACGTGCCGCTGGTTGCTGCTACTATGGGCATGTACACCGAGCCCATAGATGCTGATCTGTGGCATTTTATTGCCTACTCCGCCGGAACGGGGGGGAGTATGCTTATCATTGGTTCAGCAGCAGGTGTTGCGGCAATGGGTCTGGAAAAAATTGATTTCATCTGGTACCTGCGCAAAATCGCCTGGATTGCCTTCCTGGGCTTTATCGCCGGATGTTTGGTCTTTATCGGGATGTCTTCCTTTATTGATTTTAGCTAAAAACAAATAACAAGTAAATAAAATCGGGTAGCAGGAAATAAACTTGCTGC
>CAZQTF010000114.1:0-12274 GCA_964596135.1 uncultured Saprospiraceae bacterium
ACCAGTGCCGCCAGTAATACCGGAAACTACGACATTGTATTTATATTTTTCATCGGCTGCGGTGCAAGCGGCGGCGACGTTAATATCCAGATCAGGAGCCTCGCATACGCGAATGTTGTCAATACCAAATTCATCGCGGCTGCCGGAGCCAGTTGCGTCATCGCTGGTCCATCTTAGATAAATACATTCCCCGTTAGCTAAATTTAGATCGTTGATGCAAGCACCTTCATGGCTGATAAGTACTTCCGGCATAGCATCTGCAGTTTCCGGAGTTTCATTTTCAACAATAGTCGTAAAGCCCGAGCCATCCATAGAATACATCAGGGAGTAGCCCAAATCAAAAGTGTTGCCGCGATTTTGGTCGTTCAAAACCAGGAAATCGAATGCAACGCCAAGATTTGGAATGGTGGCGCCAGAGTTATTGCAAACTTTTAAAGTAATTGAGCCGGGCGTGAAGTCATCTCCGGATGGTTGAATCCAGAGTGCCGTGTTGGCCTGATTGGCTGCATCGGTGTAGTTTAAAGCATAAATACCGCCGGTAGTCTCACCGCCGGAAGTCTCACCACGAGCAAGGTCTCCGGCATTTACTGTACCTCCGAATTCGATAATATCTCCATCTGAAAAGCCAGTGATTACCCAGTTATTCGAGCATAACTGCCCACTACTTGGGTTGGGAGCAAATCCTGTGCCTTTAAAATCCGTGAAATCTACGATTGGCGAACAATCGTCAGAAATATATATATCTTCACATTGGTTTTCTATGATAATATTTCCAGACATTACAGAAGCAAATACTCCACTGCTGGCTGTAAACGCTATCGTTTCGCTTGCATTTGGTGTAATCATAAATGTTACACAGCCGTTCATCGGAATTCCACTCATTGGCATAGGTACAATCGTTGCATTCGTAAGACCTGCGGATTGTATCAATGAAATCATGGTAGCATAGTCCATTTGAACTTCCGGAGTGCCATCGGTGGCGCACACTTGTATATTGAAAGGGATGCCCACCGTAGCCGAACTGGGTACTCCGTAGAAAGTAAGGCGGTCGGCTACGACACCTGGCACAACGTAAGAATGATTGCAAAGCTGCTCGGTACCGCTCGTGGCTGCATCAACCGTAGCAATTGTTACCTCAGTCCATTCGCTAAGAGTAAAAGTAGTATTTGGACTGACAATGTTGGTGTTGCGATAAAAAGATTTGTCTTGACCCCAGCTAGTTCCATTGCCAACTACATCTACGCGGTTTGCCCAGGCAACACCACCATTTGTTAGATCATTGGAAGTTGTTAGAATCACCAAATCATCTCCATTGAAATTGGCAGCACCATTAGCAGCTATAATAGATGGGCCGCTACAACCGAGATTTGCAGCGGTAGGTACAGTAGCGGATGTATTCCTAAATAAAATTGTTTCACCTGCATTGAGTTCCGGTACCGCTACACAAGAGCTACCACCGTTTGAATTAGGTACAGTAGTACTTGGAGAGTCTGCATTGGCATTATTGAAACCACAAACGTAATAAGTACCGGCTGGCGCGGCAGAGCCGCCTGTGTTTGTGAGTTCGAGCCATTTATTGTTGCTTGTCCCCTCATAATATTGTGAGATGATTACCTGACTGTGGGTCGCTGCCGCCCAGAGCAAGGCAATATGCAATAAAATGATTTTCACAAAATTGTAGAACTTTTCCATGCGATTATGATCTGTTAGTTGTTACAAATTTGTTGATTTTGGTCGTCATTATGGTATAAAAACAAGGCTCTTTCGCCACTTCTGAAAGATTCGCAAGAAGGGACCACAAAAGCATTTGAAATACCTTTGGGAAGGTATTTACATTAGGAAAGCCAACAATAAACAGGAAGAAAAATGGGGTGAGCAAGTGATTACCCTCATCGAATGTGAACAAAAACTGGCATAGTCTTTGTAGAATTTCTTCATGTGCATTACAATTTGTTAGCGTTCTTAGTACTATTTATGGTCGTCTAATAAAACAAATCTTACAGACTAAAGAACCCAGAAGCTCTAAACTCAGGTCGTTAAGTTTAAAGACTACTAATGTTATAAAGGGTAAACACTTTTATGCGCCAAATATAGCTATAAAACTTGATTCCCTCAAACGTCAGCAGGTTAAATTAAACTTTTTTTAACGATAAATTGAAAACCAGCACGTTGTAAACTGAAAAATCTATATTCGTTTTTTTCGATAATTTACTTGCCTAAATAATTATTCATTGCCGTTCCAGGGGAAATTACCGCAATCTACTTTTAAAATTGCAATAACTACTTCATCCTGAACTGGTTGGCAAGGTGCCTGTGGGTCATCCGAAGTCAAAACCAGTGTGACATAACCTCTCATTGCATCCACTGCGCCAGGCCGGAAGAAAACAGCCTGGTCAAAATCAGCATTCGCCAGAGGCTGCATATTGGCATCCAGAAACTGCCCCTGCGAATCGGACTCCCTAATACTCCAGGTACCGCCGAGGGGCTGACCGCCTTGCATCATGAAAGCATTCAAATCGGCTAGCGCCAGCTTTTTGGTAGAGCAAATCGGCGCCGGCGCCTGACCTGCATCCATCAAAACCGGTGGTGTAATGGTAGCGGTGACAACGATGTCTGCACCATCGCAATAAGTGCCGTCGGCGAAGCGATGGCGCGGGAAAATGGCATACTGTATGGTGACCGGCTGCGTGAAACTGCTCAAATCGCCGGTGATTTGAATGTCGTCTTGAATTTGCACTTGCTGCGCATCTCCGGGATTTAAAATGACAGTGTAACCATCGGGGTCGGCGACAGGCGTAGCCGTGATGGTAATGCCCACGTTCGGATTGTCAATCATAGTGGGCATCACACCCAAGCCGAGGTTGCGAATGCGATACCGCAATTGTTCCCCCGATTGTAATGTGATATTTGGCATGGCTTCGAGGGTAAATTGCACATCCATCGTGCTGATATCACCGTTGCCGTCATTAATTGCGTTGACGCAAAGATCATCGTTTGCTGGCGTGGCAGTCAGTGCTGGCGGCTCTACGATGCGAATGGTTTGACAAACTGCAGGGCGACAACTGCCATCGGTAGGGGGGGTATCTAGAATGGCACAAATCTGGTAGGTTCCGCTCACCCCGATATTCACGCTTTGCAAAGTAGCCATTTGGTTTTGGGTAATGCCGGTTAAATCTGCATGCCCCACCATTCCCAATAAAGTGCCACCGGTGTAAGGATCAGCCGGAGGCATCGTCCCCACAAAATAAACAAATGCAATCCCAAAATCGGCTTCGCCGTTGTCGGCTATAGCCATATTGGCAAGATCGGTTGCTTCTATATCGAAATTACCACCTACGCAAGCGCCACCAGGTACAGTCAAAGTCGTAATGGCCGGGCAAGTGAAATTGCAATTTAAGGTATTGATCGCTGCCGAACCGCTTGCTGTTCCAGTACAGCCATTGGCATCTTCGACGGCTGTGATGTTGATCGTATAAACTGTATTCGGGGCCAGCCCTGTGGTTGGGATAAACAATTCTTCACTGAATATTTCTACAGTTTGCGGGGTGCCGCCGTCAATGTCGTAAGTGATAAGCATCGGCAGCGTTCCTTGAGTGATCATCAAAGGAGCATTGACAAAACCGTCAATACACACCTCATCTATCGTTCCGGAAAGCGTGACCATTGGCGCATTGTTAATTTCCACAGTGGCAGCGCCGCTTGCCGTTGCGGTGCAATTGCCGCCATCTATGTAAACACCAGTGAGAATATATTCTCCTGAAGCGTTGACATCCAATACGTAAGGATCATCGGTGGTTACAATGGGCGTTTGAGCTATGCCATTTTTAGTATAATTGATTGTGAAAGTTGGGGTTCCGGTGTAATTTTCAAAATCAATCGTCAATGGGACGATATTTCCAGCGCAGGCAGTGCCGCCGCCGGTGAGGTTTGCCGTAGGACATACGATGTCGTAACTGAGTGCCGGCAATGTCGGATCGCTACATGCCGCATCTACGGGTACGATGCGTGGGCGCACATGGATAGTGCTGTTGCAGGCGTTCGCCGGTATGATGTAGGTAGCGCAGGCAGGCTCGAGACTGGTAGTGGAGGTGCCACTGCAAGATAGCGGACATTGACCACCTACCGCAGAGCTATTAAGACCGAAAGTCGTAAAGGGAATTTCCACATTATTCGCAGCATAAACGCAATTGGCGGTCAGGTAAATACCCCGACTGCTGCTGGGAAAACTCAGGTTGTTCGTAGTAGCTGGATAATTGATGCCCCCACTCATGCCACCGGAAGAGCCACTGCCGTAGCCGATGGATTGTATTACTTCATTGGCGCTATTGACCAGCCAAAAACCACCGTTACTGTTGCTGAACGCTACATTGGAATTGACGCTTAGAAAATCGCCGCATGGCAAAACCAATCCATTAGGCACCGTATAGGTAAAAACAGAGCCAAAGCCGCTGCTACCATAAGTAAAGCGGTAGCCAGAGATGTCGATCGAGCAGGGACCGAGATTGACCAGTTGAAAATATTCATCGCCACCGCCGCCGTCGTTCATAGCTGGGCGAATGATGACACGATTGATAACCAACTGCGAACCATCTGTCGGGCAATTGGGAGGTATCGTCGTTTTAATGATATTTTGCGTAGCAATTACTTCGCCATTTGTGTATGGATCATCGGTGGGGTTGTCCACGCTAACCCACTCCAAAATACCTTCCTCGGGAAGATTATCTGCAGTTAAGCTTAGTGAAATTTCGTCGCCGGGACACACATCACCCGCTGCTGTTGTACAGGCATCGTACGCGAGATTGGTGGGGCATACCGGTGCTTGGCGGCAGCTATTGTCAATATTCACCATAATCGGATTGGAACAGCCCGAAGCATCGGTTACTACTACCGTGATGGGACCAGTTAATGTATTGGGAATACTGAAAATTCCTGTACCGTTTGTGCCTTGCGAAACGCCGTCGTCGAACAATTCATAGGTCACATTCAAACCACCGGAGGTTAGCGCGCCAATATTTACGATGCCTGCGGCAAAATTGTCCGGGCAGGAAATGTCCGTATCACTAATAGACAATGTTGACACCACCGCTACTTCGTATTGTTCAATGGTGTAGCAATCAGAAGGCGTAGAGTTATTTACTACGGCAGTTGCCGAAGCGGAGCCGGTTGGCGTAGATGCCAATGGCGAACTTTTGTCATCATCCCAAACCACGCTCAGTGTTTGATGGCCGCTCGGGGTGAATGTATAAGTGAATGTCGTGATGCCGGTTGCATCATTGCGATTGTAGGTATTCCAGGAAATCTGCGTGGCGCCACCGTCAAAGCTTACAAATGAACCAACGCCGCCTTTGGCGTTGACAGTGCCCGGCGTGACCGCTTGCCAATTGTACACTTCCAGTGTAACTGTGATGTCTGTGATTGTGCTAGCGCATTGCACAAGTGGTGCCGAAAAGCTGAACTGATAAGCCAGTGCGTCATTGGGTTGTCCGGGATTCGGATAGTCCGTTTTTTGCCAACTATCCGTTGCCGGGTCGTAAACAAAACTTGAATTGCAGCCTTGCAAAACGGAATTATTTAATGCTTTACCGCCAGGATTAGGCACGTTGGTCAAATCTTCGTAAACAGCATCGGTGATGATCGGCATGGTATAAGTAATGCCCATTTGATAACAAGTGCCTCCCGGCAACAGAGATGCGGGCAATTCTGCCGAAGACAAACCGCCGCCGCCGGAGCCGGGTGTGCCGAGGTCATAAGCGCCGCTTTGCACTGCTACGTTGTCGGTACCGACGTTTGTAGCGCCACCACCCCATTGCACCGCTTGCACGATCGAGCCATCGGGCGCAAAAAGCACAAGCTGATCACCATCGCCATCTGCCTGATTATCAATGGTAAAGCCGGTCGCTGCCCAATCTACATAATCGGCATTGGCAAGATCGCATACATCGAAGTCAATGGGCATATTTGGAAAATCACAGGTGGCGCAGGTCAAACCAGAACCTCTGACGGGATTGGGGTTAGCGCCGTTGTTTTGACCTTCGCTGCAAGCTATGAGGAAAACTTCGCCAGGATCAATAATAGTGCCAGGAGGTAATATTACAATCCATTCAGCATTAGAAATAACATAGCAGCTTGCATCATAAGGAGTTGGGCTAGTGTTGATCAATTCGACGATACCGTCATTCGTGCCGTCGTTATTGCCAGAGTCGCCAGAGATTTCACTAAAACGCAATTGGGCTATAGAATACATTGGCGCGAAGCAACATAAAATAACTATCCAGGCTACTGAAAACACAGCATAGCCTGAAAAAACACTGTAATGCTTTTTCATAAGTCATGATTTGAGAAAGAAATCGAGAATTGCCTACTTGTACTTAAAGCCTTCTAGTAGGAATAACAATTGCATCTAGTTGCTTGGGATAGAACGATTGTAGAAGTAAAAACTTGTGATGCAAATATATGAACTTTTTAAAATCGAAAAAATAGCGATCGTAGGAAAATGTTAAAACTTAATATTGGATTCATGCCAAAGAAGAGAGCGCTCTTGAAAAAATATAGTTTTGTCTGACTTAGATTATTGATATTCAAATTATTAGTGCGTTGTAAATATGAATTTTTTAATGATTAATTGCTCAAAAAATAAGGTAGTGGGTCAAATCGGTTGATTTGCTTTTCAGATTTCGTAAATCTTGAAGATTTGCGAAATCTCGTCCACTCTTTTGACCCATTACCAAAAATAAGAGCGGTGAGCAATGCCCGACCAACAAATTCAGGCAGATTAAAAAGGAGAAAGACACTTCTAAATGCGGAAATGTCTTTCTACCGATGGTATTTTATTGTTTAATGATTTTTATACTTTTTTTAGCGCCATCCACTTGCAATTCAATAAGATATATGCCGTTGGGCTGATCGTTTAAATCGGCATCCAAACGCACCTCGCCGGAAATATTGGGATGAAAAGTTTTTAACACCCTGGCTCCGATCGCATTATGAACCATTAGTGAAGCCATTGAAGTTTGATTTAAATGCAGTTCTATCGTTAGCAGCCCTCCGGTTGGATTCGGAAAAATGCTGAGTTCGTTCACCAACTGCTGGAAGCGATCTTCTGTCGAAGTGGTCGTGCAGCCTGCAAATGTTGGGTCGTAGTTGATCAATCGGGAGTAAGTGCTGGAGCAGCCGCTGTCGAGGTCTGCAATGGTGAGGCGATAGTTGCCTGTTGCGTCGGCACAAAGCGAAAGATCATTGGCATTCGGAATGGGAATCTCATTGAAAAACCATTGAACTGTATAGCTTTCGGGCAGTTTGTCGGGTTCAAAAAGTGTGAGGGAATTCTTGTTGTTCACAAACGCCGGCACGGTGGGTAATGGTGCAAAATACAATTGCAATGGCTCAGAAATGACCTGGCAGCCATCGGGCGAGGTGTATTGCACCCAGTAAATACCATTTTCGCCGGTGGTGAGCGTCGGTTCGATACCGCCAAGAATGATCGGCACCGTGTCCTGAAACCATTGGATACCCGTTTCGTAGCTGCTTGTCAGTTCAATGATATCTCCTTTGCAGAGCGATTCGCCCTGGTAGCCTTCAATGACGGGTTTGGCCGGGTTCGGATAGACGATGACGGTATCCACCGAAGTGACGGTATCCACCGGGTGCAAAATGTTGAGTGTTACCGTCATGCCTATGGTATTAAGTTGCCCGGTTGATAAGCGATTGAAGGTTATGATACCGCATTCTTCGTCGCCGCCAAATATACCGTCGTCGTCATCGGTCACCCGAATTCTGTAATTTCCCTGCCCAATGGGAATATTGAGACTGTAATGGAGCGGCGTCGAAGCGTTATTGGTGACATCCGACTTGAAAAGCAAGGTACTGTCCGGTGCGAATACTTCCAGCAGCACATCGGGGCGACCGCCAAAAATATCGCCACAAGCTACATGATCAATGCGCACGTTCGTCAGCGTGTAGCCGAAAGTGTCAATGATTGCCTGGTATTTTACTTCGTAATTACCTGGTTCTAAATATTTTTGGTTTGTAGGATTTTCATCTGATGTTGTTCGCCCGTTGCCGAAGTCCCAGCGATACGAGAAACCGTCTCTGCCCAGGGAAGGCACGTTATTAAAAAAATCAACGGTTACTTCGCCACAGCCGGAGGCATTTTCCATAGTAAATCCTTCGGTAATGCGCACTGCCGGTTCGATCAGAATCGGAATGGAAAAAGAAGTGGTTTGAGTGATAAGAAGCACCTTAGCGGAAACAGCCACTTCGATCTCGTAAAGCCCCGGTTGCAATGGCACGCCGCAGAATTTCACGCAACCATCGGTTTGCTCGTTAGTTTGAAACACCGTTTGATTGGGTTCCCAACTCAGCCCTGGCGGCAGATTGCTCACAGAGACGATGGTGATTTCTGAGATATTCAATCCGGGCACAACGGTTGGATCGCTGGCTGCCACTGGCGTGGTGGTTTTCGGCATACGAAAGCTGAGGTCGGAATCGTAGGCTTCGCCGACGCGCCCGGGCGCTGCTTCTGACAGGTAAATCGTGTCTTCAGGCAGGAAAGCCGGTACCATTACGGCGCAATCCGGGCACCCCATCTGAGCGAACAGATGAGTAATCACTGTGGAACAAGCAATGGTCAAAAGGAAAAGTATAAGTTTTCTCATGCGCTGTCTGATTTTTGGAATGGTTAAATTCTTGATGGTTTATTGCTTTGAAAATCAGCAATTAACATCAATTATTTTGCAAGCTTTTGTTCAGAGGGCAGGAGAAACAGGGAAAATGGTGGAACCATGCCGGATTTTATGAAATCCGGCATGGTATGGGCTCAATTTCTATTGAGAATCATTTTATTCGACAGTTGTCGTTCGCTGTTGCTAATTGTATAAATGTAGATACCGCTCGCCAACTGGCTGCCGTCAAAGTCAATCGTGTTTTCACCTTCAAACAGGTTAATCCGTTGACGGTGCACTTTTCTACCCAGCAAATTGGTGACAATCAGATCAAAATCGCCGCTAATGGGTGTATTGACTACAATTTGCGTAAAGCTACTAAATGGATTCGGTCGCACTTTGGTGCTGACGCCCAAATCTGCCAAATCTCCTGCGGAGGAGGAGACGCATTGTCCTTCCGGCTTTACGTGCAGGAAATAATTCCCCGGAAAAACTGCAGCATTCGGGAAGGTGAGCGGGAGGTCAAAAAGAGCCGTGCGTACGGTGCCGGCGATTTGAAGGTCGTAAATGCCAGTCGTGTCATTTACCACACCATATAAAACCACGCAACCGCTGGTATCCTTAGGGAATACGCAGTTCGGCGGGTTGCACGCATAGTCAATTCCGTTTGGAAGATTGGTGATGGCGCCTTCAGTTGCCAGGTCAATACTGTTGAGCGGCAGAGAAACACCACTTAAGGTAAACACTTCAGGAATGACCAAGGTGAAGACAAATTCGAAGTCTTCATTCACACAGGCGGTGTCGTTGATGCCACCCATGGGGTTGGTTTCAGGATCAAAAGGCAATGGAACAACGCCGACGAGGGAATCCGGGAGGTTTTGAGCAGGCATGCAATCTTGCGCGAAGCCGGTAGCCAGGGTTGTCATAGCAAAAATGAGCAAGAGTAAAATTTTCTTCATAGTAAGGTCAGATTTTTTTGTTTGTTGTGATTTATTATATTTTTGGCAATATATGACATTTGGAAATTGTGCGGAAGAAAAATCTTTCGTTTTGTCCAATACGCTGCAACTCCTGTACAAAAAAATTAAAATTTGCCTTACTTTCGCTTAACTTTGGATCATCTTCAATTGCCCTGAGAACAGCCTGTATCACCATTTCCAAACCAACCTTTCATGTGTATGCAAATGAAAAATCTGTTCTTTTTGTTGTTTGTCTTTTTGGGCATCCATGTTTTACAAGCGCAAAAGGCTACGCTTACCGGAAAAATAACCGATCGGGAAACCGGCGAACCGCTCATTGCCGCAACGGTGCTGGTGGGCGCCAAAGGCGTCGTGTCCGATATTGACGGGATGTACGCCATTGCTCTTGATCCGGGTGTGTACAAGGTAGAAATTAGTTATGTTGGTTATCAGACATTTTCGCAGGCAGTGACGTTGCAAGCCAATGAAACGATTTCGCTGGATGCTGCCTTAATCATTGAAACCAATGTGCTGCAAACAGCAACCGTTACCAGTGGTAAATACCAAAAGCCATTGAGCGAAGTGACCGTGTCGCTGGAAGTCCTCAAACCCAATTTGATTGAAAATACCAGTAAACTGACGATTGACAAGGCGCTGGAGAAGGTGCCCGGCGTAAGCATCATTGATGGTCAGGCGAATATCCGAGGTGGGTCGGGGTATTCTTATGGTGCTGGTAGCCGTGTATTGCTTATGGTAGACGACATTCCCATCCTTCAGGCAGATGCCGGTTTTCCCAACTGGGATGACGTGCCGATTGAAAATATTGAGCAGGTAGAGATTGTGAAAGGCGCAGCTTCTTCGCTCTATGGATCGGCGGCACTGAATGGTATTATTAACATCCGAACGGCTATTCCTAAAACTGAACCAGAAACCAAGGTGGCGGCTTTTTACACTGCTTTTTTTGATCCTAAGGACAAAGGCAAAAAATGGTGGGATACCTCGCCTTATCATGTGGGGGGAAGCGTTTCGCATCGCCAGAAATTCAAAAAACTAGACCTGGTGCTAGGCGGTTATTATCTGAAAGAAGAGAGTTTTAATCAGGATACATATAAGGAATTTGGCAGATTTAATTTTACCACCAACTACCGAATCACAGATCGGCTTGCCGTTGGTATTAATGGCAATTTTAATAAAGGAAACAGTGGTTCTTTTTTTTACTGGCTATCCGACACGCTGGCTTATCAAGGAACGCCTTCTACCATTAGTACCCGCGAACGTCTTCGTTATAATGTTGATCCGCATATTATATACTTCGATAATACCGGAAATCGCCACAAACTGCAGGGGCGCTTTTACCGTGTGAATAATGATAATAGCAACAATCAATCCAACGAATCTAATATTTATTATGGTGAATATCAATTTCAACGCCGTTTTGTAGATTGGGATCTGGTGCTTACCACCGGCGTGGTGTCGCTGTTTTCGGATGTCACCGCAGAGCTTTATGGCGATACGACTTTTAACGCCCGCAACCTGGCAGCTTATGTGCAATTGGAAAAGAAATTACTGGACAGATTTAATATCTCAGCCGGTTTCCGGTATGAAAATAATTTGCTCGAAAATCCCGGATTTCAATCGCCGCTTGGCGTAAAAGTGGAACCATTCGAAGAAAAGGAGTCGCAACCGGTATTTCGATTGGGCATCAACTATCGGGCAGCTGACTTCACGTACATCCGCGCTTCGTGGGGGCAGGGTTATCGCTACCCGACCATTGTAGAGAAGTTTATCGTCACCGATGTCGGCGGCTTTTTTGTCGTACCAAGCCCGGCGGTTGGCTCAGAAACAGGTTGGACGGCTGAAATCGGCGTCAAGCAGGGATTCAAGCTGGCAACCTTCGAAGGCTTTCTAGATGTTTCAGCTTTTCAGATGAGTTACAGCGATATGATCGAATTCAATCTGGTGCGCAGCGCCCAGTTTCCGTTGCCGGTTTTTCAGGCGACCAATATTGGCGGTACCGAAATCAAGGGTTTTGAGTTGTCTGTTGCCGGAAGAGGAGAGTTATTCGACGATTGGCAAACCAGCCTGCTAACAGGTTATACGTATATTGATCCCCGCTTTAAGGAATTTGATGCCACCCCCGCCAAACCTGGCGAGATGCCTACGCAGGGGCAAATCAACTACAACAATTCTTCCTTAAAGGCGGAGGATGTTCTGAAATATCGCTCGCGTCATACCTTCAAACTTGATTTTGAGTTGCAAAAAGGCGCGTTTGCGGCAGGTATTGAATCATTCCACAATAGTAACGTGGAGGCAATTGATGCGGTATTTCTGGTAATCGTGAAAGGATTACAGCGTTATCGGGAACAAGACAATGACGGTTTTTGGCTGCACAATGTGCGCGCGAGTTATACCTTTGCCGAAAATCTGAAAGTGTCGGTGCTGCTGGGCAATGTCTTCAATGAAGAATATACCCTGCGCCCTGGCTTGCTGGAGGGTCCACGAAACCTCACTGCCAGAATTGATTATAAATTTTAAAAAGATGTTATTGGTTGTTGATTGTTTGTCAGAATTGTATTGTCAAATAGTCAATAACCAATAATAAAGCTTTCTTTCCTGCCAAAATGGCATTTTTTATTGTAAAAATTTCTTACCTTT